>NZ_JADCNB010000019.1:0-2778 GCF_014982455.1 Serratia sp. X3 | reverse complement strand
TGCCGGCGGCGCTGGTGGCGGAGTTTTACCGCCGGCTGCCGCAGGCGGAGTTGCATAACCTGTATGGGCCGACGGAGGCGGCGGTGGACGTCACCGCCTGGCACTGTTCGCGGGAGGCGGACCGGGTATCGGTGCCGATCGGTCGGCCGATCGCCAACACGCGCATCTATCTGCTGGACGAGCACGGGCAGCCGGTGCCGCTGGGGGCGGTGGGCGAGTTGTATATCGGCGGGGTACAGGTGGCGCGGGGCTACCTGAATCGGCCCGACTTGACGGCGGAGCGTTTCCTGAACGATCCGTTCGCGCCGGGCGGGCGCATGTACCGCACCGGTGACGTGGCGCGCTATCTGCCGGGGGGGGATATCGAATACCTGGGGCGCAACGACCAGCAGGTGAAAATCCGCGGCTTCCGCATCGAGTGCGGTGAGGTGGAAGCGACGCTGGCGACGCACCCGGCGGTGCGGGAAGCGGTGGTGGATGCGCGCGCGGTGGGCGACGACAAACGGCTGGTGGCGTGGGTGGTGCCGGCGGCGGACGTGGCGGAAGAGACGCTGGCGGGCGCGCTGCGGCAGCATGTGAGCGCGGCGCTGCCGGACTACATGGTGCCGTCGGCCTGGGTGGTGGTGGCGGCGTTGCCGCTGTCGCCGAACGGCAAGTTGGACCGTCGGGCGCTGCCGGAGCCGCAGGGGATACAGAGCCAGGTGGCGTACGAAGCGCCACAGGGTGAGCGCGAAACGCTGCTGGCGGAGATCTGGCGCGAGTTGCTGAACGTGGAGCGGGTTGGCCGCCACGACAACTTCTTCGAACTGGGCGGCCACTCGCTGCTGGCGGTGAAGTTGATGGCTCAACTGCGGCGTGCCGGTTTGGCGGCGAACGTGCAGACGCTGTTCTCAACGCCGACGCTGGCGACGCTGGCGCAGGCGGTGAGCGCGCAAGGGGAAATCGACATACCGGAAAACCGCATCTTGCCCGGTTGCGCCGCCATTACGCCGGAGATGTTGCCGCTGGCGACGCTGAGCCAGCCGGAGATCGACGCGGTGGTGGCGCAGGTGCCGGGCGGCGTGGCCAATGTACAGGACATCTACGCTTTGTCGCCGCTGCAGGAGGGGATTTTGTTCCACCATCTGCTGGCGGAGCAGGGCGATCCGTACCAGCTGTCCGCGGTGCTGCGCTTCGACAGCCGTGCGCGTCTGGATGCCTGGCTGGCGGCGATGCAGCAGGTGATCGATCGCCATGACATTCTGCGCACCGCGTTCATCACGCAGGGCGTATCTTCGCCGGTGCAGGTGGTGTGGCGCAAGGCCGAACTGGCACTGAGCGAGCGGCGTTTCGATCTGGCCGACGGCCCGGTTTGGCAACAGTTGGCGGCCGGTTTTGATCCGCTGCATCAGCGACAGGATCTGACCCGCGCGCCGCTGCTCAACTTTACCGTCGCGCAAGAGGAGGATGGCCGGTGGTGCGCCTTGCAGCAGTGGCACCATCTGATTGGCGATCACTCCACGCTGGCCTTTATGGAGCAAGAGGTCAGCGAAATCCTCGCCGGTCGCGGCGCACGGCTTGGCGCCGCCCAGCCGTTCCGCAATGCGGTGGCGCAGGCGCGCCTGACGCTCAGCGAAGCAGAGCATGAACGTTTCTTCCGCGACATGTTGGCGGATATCAGCGAGCCGGTCCTGCCGTTCGGCTTGAGTGATGTGCATGGCGAGGGACGGCAAATCGTCAGCCGCTACCAGGCGCTTTCTTCGGCCCTGAACCTGCGGCTGCGGCGGCAGGCGCGGCGGTTGGGCGTCAGTCTGGCCAGTTTGTGCCATCTGGCCTGGGCGCAGGTGCTGGCGCGCGTCAGCGGGCGAGACGCGGTCGTATTCGGCACCGTATTGCTGGGGCGTCTGCAGGGCGCTGAAGGCGCGGAACGGGCATTGGGGCTGTTTATCAACACGCTGCCGCTGCGCCTGGACATCGATCGGCGCGGCGCGGAGGCGGCGGCAAGGGAGGCGCATGTGCGGTTGAGCGGGCTGCTGGCTCATGAACATGCGCCGCTGGCCTTGGCGCAGCGCTGCAGCGGCGTCAGCCCTGGGGCGCCGCTGTTCAGCGCCCTGCTCAACTATCGCCACAACAACGGCGAGGCCGTGGCGCTGCCCGAAGGCGTCAGCCTGCTGAGCGCCGAAGAGCGCACCAACTATCCGTTCGTCTTGTCGGTGGAGGACGGCGGCGATTCGCTGGGCATTACGGCGCAGGTAACCGAGGCGATCGATGCGCAGCGCGTATGTGACTATATGGTGCAGGCGCTGGACTCACTGGCGCAAGCGCTGGAGCAGGCGCCGGATACGCCGGTGTGTTCACTGGCGGTGGTGCCGGAAGCGGAACGCGAGCTGCTGCTGCATGGCTGGAACCGCACCGAGCGTGACTACCCGCTGGATCAGACGCTGGCGGCGCTGTTCGAGCGGCAGGTGCGCCGCACGCCGGATGCCATCGCGCTGGTGAGCGGCGCGGAAAGCCTGAGTTACGCCCGGTTGAACGCCCGCGCCAACCGGCTGGCGCACGCGCTGATTGCGCGCGGCGTGGGCCCGGACAGCCGGGTGGCGGTGTGCGCCGAACGCGGCCTGAACATGGTGACGGCGCTGTTCGGCATCCTCAAGGCCGGCGGCGCCTATGTACCGCTGGATCCGGCCTATCCGGGCGAACGCCTGCAGTACATCCTGCAGGATGCCGACCCGGTGCTGCTGCTGGCGGACGCCGCCGGCCGGGCGGCGCTGGGCGAACCCGCGACGCCGCAGCTGGCGC
>NZ_JADCNB010000018.1:0-3554 GCF_014982455.1 Serratia sp. X3 | reverse complement strand
GGGCGCGTGCTGTATGAAACGCAAGTGGCGGCGGGGCCGTTCCGCATTCAGGACATCAACGACGCCGTTTCCGGCGAGCTGGACGTGCGCGTCGAAGAGCAGGACGGCAGCGTGCAGGAGTTCAAGATGAACACCGCCAACATTCCTTACCTGACGCGCCCGGGCACGGTGCGTTACAAGCTGGCGACGGGCAAACCGTCGGAGTGGGGGCATCACCTGCGCGGGCCGATGTTCGGCACCGGCGAGTTCTCCTGGGGTATCAGCAACGGCTGGTCGCTGTACGGCGGTGGCATCGCCGGCGGCGATTACAACGCGCTGTCGCTGGGGATCGGGCGCGATCTGATGGCGCTGGGGGCGCTGTCGTTCGATGCCACGCAGTCGCGCGCGCGTTTGCCGCAGGAGGGCACGCTTACCGGCGGTTCGTATCGGTTGAGCTATTCGAAGAACTTCGATGAATACGACAGCCAGGTCACCTTCGCCGGTTACCGCTTCTCCCAGGAGGACTTCATGAGCATGGGGGACTACCTCGATGCGCGTTACGAAGGGGGACGCAGCGGCAAGAGCAAGGAGATGTACACCATCACCTTCAACAAACAGTTCCGCGATCTGGGGCTCAGCACCTATCTCAACTACAGCCACCAAACCTATTGGGATCGGGCGCCGAACGAT
The DNA here is from genome assembly GCF_014982455.1 of Serratia sp. X3. Classification (NCBI taxonomy): domain Bacteria; kingdom Pseudomonadati; phylum Pseudomonadota; class Gammaproteobacteria; order Enterobacterales; family Yersiniaceae; genus Serratia; species Serratia sp. X3. The sequence continues at coordinate 2,885 of NZ_JADCNB010000018.1, read as the reverse complement.
CGTTACAACCTGATGGTATCGCGCTACTTCGATATCGGCGATTTCAAGAACGTCAGCGTTTCGCTGTCGGCCTATCGCAACCGTTACAACGAGCGCAACGACGACGGGATGTACCTGTCGCTGTCGCTGCCCTGGGGCAGCGCCGGGACGCTCAGTTACAACATGACGCTCGATCGCGAAGAGAACGCCCATCGGGTCGGTTACTACAACCGGGTCGATGAACACAACAACTATCAGATCAGCGCGGGTGCCGCGCGCAGTGGGGCGACCGCCAGCGGGTATTACAGCCATCAGGGCGATATGGCGCAGATCAACGCCAACGCCAGCTACCAGGCCGGCCGCTACAGCGCCGTCGGCATCGGCGCGCAGGGCGGCCTGACGATGGCGGCGGAAGGGGCGGTGCTGCATCGCGTCAATACGCCGGGCGGCACGCGCTTGCTGCTCGATACCGAAGGCGTCGCCGGTGTGCCGGTGCGTGGCTACGGCAGTACGGTGCTGACCAACCGTTACGGCAAGGCGGTGGTGGCGGATGTGAACAGCTACTACCGCAACAAGGCCAGCATCGATCTCAACAGCCTGGGCGACAACGTCGAGGCGACGCGTTCCGTGGTGCAGGCCACGTTGACCGAGGGCGCCATCGGCTACCGCAAGTTCGAGGTGATTGCCGGCGAGAAGGCGATGGCGATCGTCAAGCTGGCGGACGGCAGTGAGCCGCCGTTTGGCGCCACGGTGCTGAATGCCCGCAAACAGGAGACCGGCATCATCAATGACGGCGGCAGCGTTTACCTGTCCGGCCTCAACCCCGGCGAGCGCATGAGCGTGCACTGGAACGGCGCGGCGCAGTGTGAAATCCAGCTGCCGGCGCCGTTGCCGGCCGAAATGCTGATGAACACGTTGCTGCTGCCTTGCCGTCCTCTCACCGGTAACAAGCCGGCGGAGAACGCCAACTGATACCCCGGCGGAGCGTGCTTCGCCGCTAAACCGCCGGGGCGGAATCGCCCGCCTTCGGCTGACTGGAACCGTGAAGACATGATGAATCTGACTATGACCAGAAAGACCGTTTCCCTTTTGAGCTCGCTCGCCGCCGCGTTGACGATCGGCGCGATTGGCCTGCCCGCCCATGCGGCTATCGCGCTGGATCGCACGCGCGTGATTTTCGACGGCGACCTGAAAACGGTCAGTCTCAACATCAGTAACCAGAACAAACAGTTGCCGTATCTGGCCCAGGGATGGATCGAAGACGATCGCGGCAACAAGATCCAAAGCCCTTTCACCGTGCTGCCGCCGGTGCAGCGGGTGGAGCCGGGCAAACCGAGCCAGGTGAAGATCCAGTCGCTGCCGGCGGCGCGTCAGCTGCCGCAGGACAGGGAGACGCTGTATTACTTCAACCTGCGCGAAATACCGCCGCGCAGCAATAAGCCGAACACGCTGCAGATAGCGTTGCAGACGCGCATCAAAATGTTTTATCGCCCGGCGGCGCTCGCCCCGAAAAAGAACGCCGCACCTTGGCAGGAGCAGCTGACGCTGACCCGGCAGGGCGACAAGTACGTGGTGAACAACCCGACCCCGTATTACGTGACGATCGTTGAGGCGAGCGCCGGCAAGGGCGGGAAAGGGGCCGCCGGCTTTGAACCGTTGATGGTGGCGCCGAAGGCCAGCGCCCCGCTGAACGTCTCCGCCGCGAGCCTCGGCAGCGGCCCGTCGCTGGCGTACATCAACGATTACGGTGGTCGGCCGCAGTTGAACTTCCGCTGCGCCGGCAATGCCTGCCAGGTCGTGCCGGTCGCCAAATGACGCGCCGCGCGCAAGCAGGGAAGACCAAGTCATGAACACAGCGGAGTGAACGAATCATGCAACGAAAGAACCCCATGCTGTTGGGAAAGGCCTATGAACGTCATCAGCGACGCACTATTGGCCTGACGGTGTTGGCCGCGCTGATGGTGCCGCTGACGGCGGGCACGATGCTGATGCTGATGCCGCCGGCCCGCGCGGTGGATAACTGGGACGTTGAGGGGGCGAACGGCACGCTCCACGTCTACGGCGCGTTAACGGAAAGCGCCTGCAGTCTGGAAATGACCACCGCCCGCCAGGAGGTATGGCTGGGCGAGACGGGAACGGCGCACTTCCAGCGCCCGGGCGATCGCGGCACGCCGGTCGCCTTCGAGCTGACGCTGAAAGACTGCCTGCGGGCGCCGGCGAGCAACCGCGACGCCTGGACCGGGGTTCTGGCCTGGAGCGGCAGCCAGCCTGCGGTGTCCGTCGCGTTTTCCGCGCCGACGGATGACGACGCGCCAGGTCTGGTCAGGGTCGCCGGCGTCACCGGTTTGGGGTTGCAGTTGGCGGATGCCCGCGGTCTGCCGGTCCGCCTCGGCGCGCGCAACAAACCGGTATTGCTGACGCCGGGACAAAACACCCTGACGTATACGGTGACGCCGGTGCGCACTCCGGCGACGCTGAGCGCCGGCGCTTACCGCGCGGCGATCGATTTCCGCCTTTATTACGACTAATACGCCGCTTGCGCCTGGCAGGCACAAGCACAACCAAAGGGAGTGGCGTCATGCGCGCGACAGAGACGAACCGGCGCCGGAGCGCGCTGTTGGGGGCCGGCATGGTCATGGCAGCCGGCATGATGGCGCCGCCGGCGGCTGCGGCGGAAAACATGCGCTTTCACGGTACGCTGGTGGCCGAGCCGTGCGTCATTCAGCCGGGAGATGAGGATATCAAACTGGATTTCGGCACCATCGTCGACAAATACCTGTACCTGAACACCCGCACCCACAGCCAAACCTTCGCGTTGCACCTGACCGAGTGCGATCTCAGCCTGGGCAATACGGTGGCCATTACGTTTACCGGTACTGAGAACGCCAAACTGCCCGGCCTGTTGG
>NZ_JADCNB010000017.1:1718-4588 GCF_014982455.1 Serratia sp. X3 | reverse complement strand
AAGGCCCAGGGAAGACTCATCTTGAGGCAAGTTTCGCGCTTAGATGCTTTCAGCGCTTATCTTTTCCGCACTTAGCTACCGGGCAATGCCATTGGCATGACAACCCGAACACCAGTGGTGCGTTCACTCCGGTCCTCTCGTACTAGGAGCAACCCCTCTCAATCTTCCAACGCCCACGGCAGATAGGGACCGAACTGTCTCACGACGTTCTAAACCCAGCTCGCGTACCACTTTAAATGGCGAACAGCCATACCCTTGGGACCTACTTCAGCCCCAGGATGTGATGAGCCGACATCGAGGTGCCAAACACCGCCGTCGATATGAACTCTTGGGCGGTATCAGCCTGTTATCCCCGGAGTACCTTTTATCCGTTGAGCGATGGCCCTTCCATTCAGAACCACCGGATCACTAAGACCTACTTTCGTACCTGCTCGAGCCGTCACTCTCGCAGTCAAGCTAGCTTATGCCTTTGCACTAACCTCACGATGTCCGACCGTGATTAGCTAACCTTCGTGCTCCTCCGTTACTCTTTGGGAGGAGACCGCCCCAGTCAAACTACCCACCAGACACTGTCCTCACCCCAGATTATGGGGCCGAGTTAGAACATCAAACATTAAAGGGTGGTATTTCAAGGATGGCTCCACGCAGACTGGCGTCCACGCTTCAAAGCCTCCCACCTATCCTACACATCAAGGCTCAATGTTCAGTGTCAAGCTATAGTAAAGGTTCACGGGGTCTTTCCGTCTTGCCGCGGGTACACTGCATCTTCACAGCGAGTTCAATTTCACTGAGTCTCGGGTGGAGACAGCCTGGCCATCATTACGCCATTCGTGCAGGTCGGAACTTACCCGACAAGGAATTTCGCTACCTTAGGACCGTTATAGTTACGGCCGCCGTTTACTGGGGCTTCGATCAAGAGCTTCGCCTTGCGGCTGACCCCATCAATTAACCTTCCAGCACCGGGCAGGCGTCACACCGTATACGTCCACTTTCGTGTTTGCACAGTGCTGTGTTTTTATTAAACAGTTGCAGCCAGCTGGTATCTTCGACTGGCTTCAGCTCCATCCGCGAGGGACTTCACCTACATGCCAGCGTGCCTTCTCCCGAAGTTACGGCACCATTTTGCCTAGTTCCTTCACCCGAGTTCTCTCAAGCGCCTTGGTATTCTCTACCTGACCACCTGTGTCGGTTTGGGGTACGATTTAATGTTACCTGGAGCTTAGAGGATTTTCCTGGAAGCAGGGCATCAACTACTTCTGCACCGTAGTGCATCGTCATCACGCCTCAGGGTTAGTATGCAACCGGATTTACCAGGTCACACCCCCTACACGCTTAAACCGGGACAACCGTCGCCCGGCTAGCCTAGCCTTCTCCGTCCCCCCTTCGCAGTAACACCAAGTACAGGAATATTAACCTGTTTCCCATCGACTACGCTTTTCAGCCTCGCCTTAGGGGTCGACTCACCCTGCCCCGATTAACGTTGGACAGGAACCCTTGGTCTTCCGGCGAGCGGGCTTTTCACCCGCTTTATCGTTACTTATGTCAGCATTCGCACTTCTGATACCTCCAGCAACCCTCACAGGCCACCTTCAACGGCTTACAGAACGCTCCCCTACCCAACAACGCCTAAGCGTCGCTGCCGCAGCTTCGGTGCATGGTTTAGCCCCGTTACATCTTCCGCGCAGGCCGACTCGACCAGTGAGCTATTACGCTTTCTTTAAATGATGGCTGCTTCTAAGCCAACATCCTGGCTGTCTATGCCTTCCCACATCGTTTCCCACTTAACCATGACTTTGGGACCTTAGCTGGCGGTCTGGGTTGTTTCCCTCTTCACGACGGACGTTAGCACCCGCCGTGTGTCTCCCGTGATAACATTCTTCGGTATTCGGAGTTTGCATCGGTTTGGTAAGCCGGGATGGCCCCCTAGCCGAAACAGTGCTCTACCCCCGAAGATGAGTTCACGAGGCGCTACCTAAATAGCTTTCGGGGAGAACCAGCTATCTCCCGGTTTGATTGGCCTTTCACCCCCAGCCACAAGTCATCCGCTAATTTTTCAACATTAGTCGGTTCGGTCCTCCAGTTAGTGTTACCCAACCTTCAACCTGCCCATGGCTAGATCACCGGGTTTCGGGTCTATACCTTGCAACTATTCGCCCAGTTAAGACTCGGTTTCCCTACGGCTCCCCTATACGGTTAACCTTGCTACAAAATATAAGTCGCTGACCCATTATACAAAAGGTACGCAGTCACACCACGAAGGTGCTCCCACTGCTTGTACGTACACGGTTTCAGGTTCTATTTCACTCCCCTCGCCGGGGTTCTTTTCGCCTTTCCCTCACGGTACTGGTTCACTATCGGTCAGTCAGGAGTATTTAGCCTTGGAGGATGGTCCCCCCATATTCAGACAGGATGTCACGTGTCCCGCCCTACTCATCGAACTCACGACCTGTGCATTTTAGTGTACGGGGCTATCACCCTTTGCTGCGCGACTTTCCAGACGCTTCCACTAACACACAAGCCGATTCAGGTTCTGGGCTCCTCCCCGTTCGCTCGCCGCTACTGGGGGAATCTCGGTTGATTTCTTTTCCTCGGGGTACTTAGATGTTTCAGTTCCCCCGGTTCGCCTCATGCCACTATGTATTCATGACATGATAGTGTGTCGAAACACACTGGGTTTCCCCATTCGGGTATCGCCGGTTATAACGGTTCATATCACCTTACCGACGCTTTTCGCAGATTAGCACGCCCTTCATCGCCTCTGACTGCCTAGGCATCCACCGTGTACGCTTAGTCACTTAACCTCACAACCCGAAGATGTTTCCATCGTTCGCGCTGCAAACATTTGAGAGACTCTATGACAGGTTACTCTT
>NZ_JADCNB010000017.1:0-1618 GCF_014982455.1 Serratia sp. X3 | reverse complement strand
ATCAGACAATCTGTGTGAGCACGCCACTCGAACTAATATCTTTAGGTAAGGAGGTGATCCAACCGCAGGTTCCCCTACGGTTACCTTGTTACGACTTCACCCCAGTCATGAATCACAAAGTGGTAAGCGCCCTCCCGAAGGTTAAGCTACCTACTTCTTTTGCAACCCACTCCCATGGTGTGACGGGCGGTGTGTACAAGGCCCGGGAACGTATTCACCGTAGCATTCTGATCTACGATTACTAGCGATTCCGACTTCATGGAGTCGAGTTGCAGACTCCAATCCGGACTACGACGTACTTTATGAGGTCCGCTTGCTCTCGCGAGGTCGCTTCTCTTTGTATACGCCATTGTAGCACGTGTGTAGCCCTACTCGTAAGGGCCATGATGACTTGACGTCATCCCCACCTTCCTCCAGTTTATCACTGGCAGTCTCCTTTGAGTTCCCGGCCGAACCGCTGGCAACAAAGGATAAGGGTTGCGCTCGTTGCGGGACTTAACCCAACATTTCACAACACGAGCTGACGACAGCCATGCAGCACCTGTCTCAGAGTTCCCGAAGGCACCAATCCATCTCTGGAAAGTTCTCTGGATGTCAAGAGTAGGTAAGGTTCTTCGCGTTGCATCGAATTAAACCACATGCTCCACCGCTTGTGCGGGCCCCCGTCAATTCATTTGAGTTTTAACCTTGCGGCCGTACTCCCCAGGCGGTCGATTTAACGCGTTAGCTCCGGAAGCCACGCCTCAAGGGCACAACCTCCAAATCGACATCGTTTACAGCGTGGACTACCAGGGTATCTAATCCTGTTTGCTCCCCACGCTTTCGCACCTGAGCGTCAGTCTTCGTCCAGGGGGCCGCCTTCGCCACCGGTATTCCTCCAGATCTCTACGCATTTCACCGCTACACCTGGAATTCTACCCCCCTCTACGAGACTCTAGCTTGCCAGTTTCAAATGCAGTTCCCAGGTTGAGCCCGGGGATTTCACATCTGACTTAACAAACCGCCTGCGTGCGCTTTACGCCCAGTAATTCCGATTAACGCTTGCACCCTCCGTATTACCGCGGCTGCTGGCACGGAGTTAGCCGGTGCTTCTTCTGCGAGTAACGTCAATTGATGAACGTATTAAGTTCACCACCTTCCTCCTCGCTGAAAGTGCTTTACAACCCGAAGGCCTTCTTCACACACGCGGCATGGCTGCATCAGGCTTGCGCCCATTGTGCAATATTCCCCACTGCTGCCTCCCGTAGGAGTCTGGACCGTGTCTCAGTTCCAGTGTGGCTGGTCATCCTCTCAGACCAGCTAGGGATCGTCGCCTAGGTGAGCCATTACCCCACCTACTAGCTAATCCCATCTGGGCACATCTGATGGCAAGAGGCCCGAAGGTCCCCCTCTTTGGTCTTGCGACGTTATGCGGTATTAGCTACCGTTTCCAGTAGTTATCCCCCTCCATCAGGCAGTTTCCCAGACATTACTCACCCGTCCGCCGCTCGTCACCCAGGGAGCAAGCTCCCCTGTGCTACCGCTCGACTTGCATGTGTTAAGCCTGCCGCCAGCGTTCAATCTGAGCCATGATCAAACTCTTCAATTAAAAGCTTGATTTGCTTCCACTCGAGAAGCG
>NZ_JADCNB010000016.1:0-5458 GCF_014982455.1 Serratia sp. X3 | reverse complement strand
GTGGTCCCACCTGACCCCATGCCGAACTCAGAAGTGAAACGCCGTAGCGCCGATGGTAGTGTGGGGTCTCCCCATGCGAGAGTAGGACACTGCCAGGCATCAAATAAAGCCGAAAGCCCTGAACTGACGTTCAGGGCTTTTTGCTATGCGCAAAATAAATCCCCTGATCGTATCTATTGCTTAGAAAAATACCTATTTCAGCGGACGTTGCTTATTTACATAAGCACGTATAATGCTTTTGAGCAGGAGAATAACCAGCTCAATATATAATTGATAGATTCAGATTATTATTTAAATAATAAAAATGCCTATTTATGAACATGTTGATAAGAATTATCCTGTTATATCAAAGATAAATCCTAATTCTTCAGTGCATTATTCGATAAATTTCACGTTAATTAAAACAAATATTAGCCAGACGCTTCGAATCGAGTAGACTAAGCAAAAGATTATTTCCGCATGGGTACTGAACGTTATGTCTACTGAAAGCGCGTCCTTAAAAAACCACAATACTTTTGCGCTCCCGGTCAACGCAGCGCACCTGGTCATCGCCGATAGAATTGAGTTGATGCTCAAAGTCTGGCAACAAACGCGCAAGCGTCAGGAGCCGCTGCTGATTCTCGGTGAAGGTAGCAACGTACTGTTCCTGGAAGACTTTTCGGGTACGGTCATGGTTAACCAACTGAAGGGCATCGATGTTCGAGAAGATAACGATGCCTGGTATCTCCATGTCAGCGCCGGTGAGAATTGGCACGATCTGGTGCAATATACGCTGCAGGCCGGGATCTGCGGGTTGGAGAACCTGGCGTTGATTCCTGGATTGGCCGGCTCCGCGCCTATCCAGAATATCGGTGCCTATGGCGTCGAATTGAAAGATGTCTGTGAGTATGTCGACCTGCTGGACTTCTCTACGGGTGCCATCGATCGCATTCCGGCAGCCGATTGTGGTTTCGGCTATCGGGAAAGCATTTTCAAGCATCGCTTCCAAACTGGGCATGCCATTGTCGGGCTGGGTCTGCGTCTGAGCAAGCAGTGGCAACCCAAGCTGAGCTATGGCGATCTGGCCAAGCTGGATCCCGCCACGGTGACGCCACTTCAGGTATTCGAATCCGTGTGTGCCATGCGCCGCAGCAAGCTGCCGGACCCGAGTGAAACCGGTAATGCCGGCAGTTTCTTCAAGAATCCGCTGGTGAACGCGGGTAAAGCCGCAGAACTCATCGCACAATATCCCGGCATGCCGCATTATCCACAGCAGGATGGCCAGGTGAAGCTGGCCGCTGGCTGGCTGATCGATCAGTGCGAATTGAAGGGCTATCGCATCGGTGGTGCCGCCGTACACCGCCAGCAGGCGCTGGTGCTGGTGAATATCGATAATGCACATAGTCAGGATGTGGTGGCTCTGGCGCGCCATGTACGTAAGACAGTGGCCGATAAATTCGGCGTATGGCTGGAACCTGAGGTGCGTTTCATTGGCGCGACCGGTGAATTGAACGCTGTGGTGGTGCTGTCATGAGAGATACCAAGGTCCCGTTAAAACTGATCGCGCTACTGGCCGACGGTGAATTCCATTCCGGGGAACAGCTCGGTGAGTCATTGGGCATGAGCCGCGCCGCGATCAATAAGCATATTCAAACCGTTCGCGAGTGGGGGCTGGATGTCTTTACTGTACCGGGGAAAGGATACAGCTTGCCTGCTCCCATGCAGCTCTTGGAAGCGGAACGCATTCTTAGCGGGCTGGACGACAAGCGAGTTACCGTGCTGCCGGTCGTAGACTCTACCAATCAATATTTGCAGGACCGTATCGAAACGCTGCAATCCGGCGACGCCTGCGTCGCTGAATACCAACAGGCAGGACGAGGACGCCGCGGGCGGCAGTGGATCTCGCCGTTTGGCGCCAATTTATACCTGTCGATGTTTTGGCGATTGGAACAGGGGCCAGCTGCGGCAATGGGGCTGAGCCTGGTGATCGGCATGGTGATGGCGAAGGTCTTGCAGCGTCTCGGCGCTAAAGACGTGCGAGTCAAATGGCCCAACGATCTTTACCTGAACGATCGCAAATTGGCAGGGATTCTGGTCGAGTTGACGGGGAAAACCGGCGACGCGGCTCAGTTGGTCATCGGCGCCGGCATTAATTTGGCGATGCGGGATACCAATGCGAGTGGGATCAATCAAGGTTGGATTAACCTGCAAGAAGCCGGCATTAACATCGATCGTAATGAGCTGACCGCCACTCTGCTTAATGAATTGCGGCAGTCCTTAAAACAATTCGAGATAGATGGGCTGGCGCCATTTATTGGCCGTTGGCGCACGCTGGATAATTTTATCGACAGACCGGTCAAACTGCTGATTGGCGAGCGACAGATTGTGGGTATCGCCCGGGGTATCGACTCGCAAGGTGCACTTCTGCTGGAACAAGAAGGGGAAATCAAACCCTTTATCGGCGGAGAGATATCGCTGCGCAGCGCGGAATAGTGAGAAAAGACAAGGGGACGGCAGCGTCCCCTTGATCGTTCGGTAGGCTTATTTTCTTAAACGCACGCTTTCAACGGCATGGTTGGCACTTTTGGTCATAATCAGGCTCGCGCGTTCGCGGGTAGGCAGTATGTTCTGCTGCAAATTCAATCCATTGATTTCATTCCATAATTGCGTGGCGATATTAATCGCCTCCGGTTCCGGCAATTTTGAATAATTATGGAAATAAGAATCAGGATTGGAAAATGCGCCCTGACGGAATTTCAGGAAACGGTTGATATACCAGCTTTGCAATAGCGTCTCCGGCGCATCGACATATATGGAGAAGTCGACGAAGTCGGAAACGAATACGCGATGTGGATCGTGAGGATAATCCATACCGCTTTGCAATACGTTAAGCCCTTCCAGGATAAGAATGTCCGGCTGTTCGATGACTTTATTACCTTCGGGCACAACGTCATAGATCAAATGGGAATAAACCGGGGCGGTGACGCGTTTGGCGCCGGATTTCACTTCCGACACGAACTTCACCAGGCTATGCATATCGTAAGACTGCGGGAAGCCTTTTTTCTTCATCAAACCGCGTTCGTTCAGCACCTTGTTTGGGTGCAAGAAGCCGTCGGTCGTGATCAGCTCAACGCTGCGGTGTTCCGGCCAGCGGCTCAGCAGCGCCTGCAACAGACGTGCGGTCGTGCTCTTGCCGACGGCTACGCTGCCGGCGATGCCGATGACATAGGGAATCTTTTGCCCGTCGGTGCCGAGGAATTGTTCCAGTACCGCCTGCCGGCGCAGGTTGGAACTGATATAGAAGTTCAACAGTCGTGACAGCGGCAGATAAATCTGCGCAACTTCTTCCAACGAGAGATCTTCGTTAATCCCTTTCAGTTTAACGATCTCTTCTTCCGACAACGTCAGCGGCACCGAATCTCGCAACGCAGCCCACTGGGTACGATCGAACTGTAGGTAAGGCGTTGCTAAAGATTGATCTCTTTTTATCATAAGCCAAATTCTGCCTGTTAACGCAGGTTGGGAAAGGCGCCGGACGCCAACTCCAGAGAATAAACAAGCTGCATATTATAGACAGCTTCGTTTTTGGCGTAGACTTTTTTCGCAAAAGTTGTCGATAGGCAGCAGTTTATGTCAATTGTGCGAAGCGGCGCGCAGTTGATATAGCGGGATTGCAAGGCGGTATCATGGAGTCAGGATACCGCCTGAAGGTTAGCTGGCGATAGCGCGTGAAGACGGGGTCACGGTGAACAGACGTTTGTAATAAATGACGGTTGAGTGGTAATAGCCATCGGGTCCGGCCGCATAGTCAGGCATTTCACCCAGGCAGCGATAGCCCAGACTGCGATAAAGTGCTTCTGCCGCCGAACCGGCCTGTGTATCCAGATACAGTAGCCCGCGCTGCTGTTGCAGTGCCGCTTGCTCCAACGTCTTCATTAGCGCCAGGCCTACGCCGTTGCGACGAGCGCGGCTATGAACCAGCAGTTTCACCACCTCCGCACGATTACGGCCATTTGGTTTCTGGCAGAGCTCGAGTTGAACGGTGCCAACGACGCCGCGTTCGTCGCGGGCAATCCACAATAGCAGCTCGCCCTTGGCCAAGGCCGGACGCAGGCTGTGGAAGTAACTCTCGGCGTCTTCATGCGGGATTAAGGTGTCGTAGCCCACTGAAGCGCCGTGGGTGACCGCATCGGTCAACAGGCGAGCCAATTCATCGCGATAAATCGGGAGCGTAGCGGCGTTGATAGGCACTATTTTCATCGGTCATTCCTCCAGATATGGGGGTAATGAAGATAAGCAATAACTGCGCCAGAGCGACGAAAGGCATAGCCACGGCGAAAGGGCGAGGAATAAGTGTAGTTCACGCCACTAACCAGGGCAGCCATCCTCTTTTTGGTGCATCGATCCCGCTCACGGTTTACCGTCGCGGGTTACGTGTTTTGAGAAGCCCGACACGTAGAAAGGGGCGTTCAAAGCTTGCAAAAAGTGGATAAAATTGTAGAGAATGATTGTCGCAAGTGATGAATGTTTGCACGCCACAGGCTGCGAATTGCATGACAGCATGCAAAATTGACTGATTTGTGAGCGAAAGTGCGCGTAAAGCAATTTTTTTGTTGCATAGGTCGCCCGCTCTACCTAGAATGCGCTGCACTTGATGCCGGCTTAGCTCAGTAGGTAGAGCAACTGACTTGTAATCAGTAGGTCACCAGTTCGATTCCGGTAGCCGGCACCATTCAAGTCACAAAGAGTAAAAATCTGGTGGGGTTCCCGAGCGGCCAAAGGGAGCAGACTGTAAATCTGCCGTCACAGACTTCGAAGGTTCGAATCCTTCCCCCACCACCAAATCTTGCCTTCGGCGATTAACTGAGATGCGATAAACACCGCAACGGTTGATGGCGGGAGGAGAGGGCGAAAGCCTTCGGCAAGGTTCGAGTTGTGCAGCGCGAGGCGCAGCCGGCCCGAAGGATACGAGCCGAGTGATGAACAATCCTGCTCTATCCCCAAAATTCTACAGAAAAATCAGGTAGCCGAGTTCCAGGATGCGGGCATCGTATAATGGCTATTACCTCAGCCTTCCAAGCTGATGATGTGGGTTCGATTCCCACTGCCCGCTCCAAGATGTGCTGATATAGCTCAGTTGGTAGAGCGCACCCTTGGTAAGGGTGAGGTCGGCAGTTCGAATCTGCCTATCAGCACCACTTCTTAATTTCTCGCCCCCTGATTTTCTTTCTGTTCTGGATTCAACGAGCAAATGCTTGGTTGATGTGGTGATACCACCGATTTATCCGTGTCTTAGAGGGACAATCGATGTCTAAAGAAAAGTTTGAACGTACAAAACCGCACGTTAACGTCGGTACTATCGGCCACGTTGACCACGGTAAAACTACCCTGACTGCAGCGATCACTACCGTTCTGGCTAAAACCTACGGCGGTTCTGCACGTGCTTTCGACCAGATCGATAACGCGCCAGAAGAAAAAG
>NZ_JADCNB010000015.1:0-25841 GCF_014982455.1 Serratia sp. X3 | reverse complement strand
TGGTCGTCACACGCCATTCTTCAAAGGCTACCGTCCACAGTTCTACTTCCGTACTACTGACGTGACCGGTACCATCGAACTGCCAGAAGGCGTAGAGATGGTAATGCCAGGCGACAACGTGAACATGGTTGTAACCCTGATTCACCCAATCGCGATGGACGACGGTCTGCGTTTCGCAATCCGTGAAGGCGGCCGTACTGTAGGCGCTGGTGTTGTTGCTAAAGTTATCGCTTAATCGCGAATAATTTTTCGACACAAAAAAGGGCACTTCGGTGCCCTTTTTTTATGCAATTTGTACAAATCTTAATTGAAATAAAAACCATTCCTATTTAGACTCAATGCATTGGTTAAGAAGTGAGTCTCTCTATGTATGTATGTCTGTGTAATGCGGTGACTGACAAAGCGATCCGTAATGCGGTGCGTCAGCACAATCCCCATACCATGAAGCAGCTGCGTGAACTTGTGCCGATTGGTACCGATTGTGGGAAGTGCGTTCGTCAGGCAAGACAGATTATGGTGGAGGAACACGGAACTATCATCCCAATGCATGAAGTTGCCTAACAAAGGGTAAGGTTATTTTTGACTCTTGGCTTACAGGTTCTACACTTTTAGAACTGGCCAGGAGGAGTTACCTATGAAAGGCGATAAAAAGATCATTGCTCACCTCAACAAACTGCTCGGCAACGAGCTGGTTGCCATCAATCAATATTTCCTGCACGCTCGCATGTTCAAGAATTGGGGTTTAATGCGCCTCAACGACAAGGAATATCATGAGTCGATCGACGAAATGAAACATGCCGATCGCTACATCGAGCGTATCCTGTTCCTGGAAGGGATACCGAATCTGCAAGATCTCGGCAAGCTGAACATCGGCGAAGACATTGAAGAGATGCTGCGTTCCGATCTGGCGCTGGAGCTGGCGGGCGCCAAGAACCTGCGCGAAGGCATCGCCTATGCCGATTCGATCCACGATTACGTCAGCCGCGATTTGATGATTGATATCCTGGCCGATGAAGAAGAGCATATCGACTGGCTGGAAACGGAGCTGGATCTGATTGCCCGTCTCGGAATTCAGAACTATGCCCAGGCCCAGATTTTAGAGCGCAAAGAGTAAGCCAGCCTTCCGTTCGTCATCGCCTCTCCTGCCGGCGGCCGTTTTTACGGTGGGGCAGGGGAGCTGCCCGCCAAGCATAATTCATACCTTGATCGCCACCTTCATCCCGCGACCGTCGCTGAAGGCGCAAAAATGACGATTTCCTGAGCATATTTCCAACTGCGGCTTGCTTCCTGGGCCATTTTGCGTATAATGCGCGGGCTTACCTAATCTTGGTAAGCCTGATTTTAGCGAATCAGTCGATTGGCAGGCCTTTTTTGCCTTTCGAACAATACTCCCGATATGGGGGTTATATGTTGACGATTACACTCCCCCATCAATCGAAATGGGTGTGAGGAGTAATTATTTACGTTTATAAATAATTGGAGCTCTGGTCTCATGCAGAACCAAAGAATCCGTATCCGCCTGAAAGCGTTTGATCATCGTCTGATCGATCAATCAACCGCGGAAATCGTCGAGACTGCAAAGCGCACTGGTGCGCAAGTCCGTGGTCCGATCCCGCTGCCAACTCGCAAAGAGCGCTTTACCGTCCTGATCTCTCCGCACGTCAACAAAGACGCGCGCGATCAGTACGAGATTCGCACTCACAAGCGTCTGGTTGACATCGTTGAGCCAACCGAGAAAACCGTTGATGCTCTGATGCGTCTGGATCTGGCTGCCGGTGTAGACGTGCAGATCAGCCTGGGTTAATCAGGTCATTGAGCGATTGAGAGGTTGAAACAATGATTGGTTTAGTCGGTAAAAAAGTGGGTATGACCCGTATCTTCACTGAAGATGGCGTTTCTATCCCAGTAACCGTAATTGAAATTGAAGCGAACCGCGTGACTCAGGTTAAAAGCCTGGACACCGACGGTTACCGTGCCGTTCAGGTTACCACTGGTAGCAAAAAAGCTAACCGTGTAACCAAGCCGGAAGCGGGCCATTTCGCTAAAGCTGGCGTTGAAGCTGGCCGTGGTCTGTGGGAATTCCGCCTGGAAGAAGGTCAGGAGTTTGCTGCAGGTCAGGAAATTAGCGTAGAAATCTTCGCTGACGTTAAAAAAGTCGATGTTACCGGTACTTCTAAAGGTAAAGGTTTTGCTGGCACTGTTAAGCGCTGGAACTTCCGTACCCAAGACGCTACCCACGGTAACTCCTTGTCTCACCGCGTTCCGGGTTCTATCGGTCAGAACCAGACTCCGGGCAAAGTGTTCAAAGGCAAGAAAATGGCTGGCCACCTGGGTGATGAGCGCGTAACCGTTCAGAGCCTGGACGTAGTACGTGTTGACGCTGAGCGCAACCTGCTGCTGGTTAAGGGTGCTGTACCGGGCGCAACCGGTGGCAACCTGATCGTTAAACCAGCTGTGAAGGCGTAAGGGGATAGCAATGGAATTAGTATTGAAAGACGCGCAAAGCGCGCTGACTGTTTCCGAAACTACCTTCGGTCGTGATTTCAACGAAGCGCTGGTACACCAGGTTGTTGTTGCTTATGCAGCAGGTGCCCGTCAAGGTACCCGTGCTCAGAAGACCCGTGCTGAAGTAACTGGTTCCGGCAAAAAGCCATGGCGTCAGAAAGGCACCGGCCGTGCGCGTTCAGGTTCTATCAAGAGCCCGATCTGGCGTTCAGGCGGCGTGACCTTTGCTGCTAAGCCACAGGACCACAGTCAGAAAGTAAACAAAAAGATGTACCGCGGCGCGCTGAAAAGCATCCTGTCCGAACTGGTACGTCAAGATCGTCTGATCGTTGTCGAGAAGTTCTCTGTAGAAGCGCCTAAAACTAAGCTGCTGGCACAGAAACTGAAAGATATGGCTCTGGAAGACGTGCTGATCGTGACCGGTGAACTGGATGAGAATCTGTTCCTGGCAGCTCGCAACCTGTACAAGGTTGACGTGCGCGATGTAGCAGGTATCGATCCGGTTAGCCTGATCGCCTTCGACAAAGTGGTTATGACTGCTGATGCTGTGAAGCAAGTTGAGGAGATGCTGGCATGATCCGTGAAGAACGTTTGCTGAAAGTGCTGCGTGCACCGCACGTATCTGAAAAAGCATCCGCTGCGATGGAAAAAAGCAACACCATCGTTCTCAAAGTTGCCAAAGACGCGACCAAAGCAGAAATCAAAGCTGCAGTGCAGAAACTGTTTGAAGTCGAAGTCGAAGACGTGAACACCCTGGTTGTTAAAGGGAAAGTGAAACGTCACGGTCAGCGTGTTGGTCGTCGTAGCGACTGGAAAAAAGCTTACGTCACCCTGAAAGAAGGCCAGAATCTGGACTTCATCGGCGGCGCAGAGTAAGTCGGAGGAGTAAGAACAATGGCAATTGTTAAATGTAAACCTACATCTCCGGGTCGTCGCCACGTTGTTAAAGTGGTTAACCCTGAGCTGCACAAGGGTAAACCTTATGCCCCGCTGCTGGAAAAACTGAGCAAAAGCGGTGGTCGTAACAACAATGGCCGTATCACCACCCGTCATATCGGTGGTGGCCACAAGCAACATTATCGTCTGGTTGACTTCAAGCGCAACAAAGACGGTATCCCTGCTGTGGTTGAGCGTCTGGAGTACGATCCGAACCGTTCCGCGAACATCGCGCTGGTTCTGTACAAAGACGGCGAACGCCGTTACATCCTGGCGCCGAAAGGCCTGAAAGCTGGTGACCAGATTCAATCTGGCGTTGATGCTGCAATCAAAGCAGGTAACACCCTGCCGATGCGCAACATTCCAGTTGGTTCAACGGTTCACAACGTAGAAATGAAACCAGGCAAAGGCGGCCAGATGGCTCGCTCCGCTGGTGCCTACGTTCAGATCGTTGCTCGTGATGGTTCCTACGTAACTCTGCGTCTGCGCTCCGGCGAAATGCGTAAAGTTCCAGCTGATTGCCGCGCCACCCTGGGTGAAGTCGGTAACGCTGAACACATGCTTCGCGTTCTGGGTAAAGCAGGTGCTGCACGTTGGCGTGGTGTTCGTCCTACCGTTCGCGGTACGGCGATGAACCCGGTAGATCACCCGCACGGTGGTGGTGAAGGTCGTAACTTTGGTAAGCACCCGGTAACTCCGTGGGGCGTTCAGACCAAAGGTAAGAAGACCCGTAGCAACAAGCGTACTGATAAGTTCATCGTACGTCGCCGTAGCAAAAAATAATTAGAGGATAAGCCATGCCACGTTCTCTCAAGAAAGGTCCTTTTATTGACCTGCACTTGCTGAAGAAGGTAGAGAAAGCGGTGGAAAGCGGTGACAAGAAGCCTTTGCGCACTTGGTCCCGTCGTTCAACGATCTTTCCTAACATGATCGGTTTGACCATCGCTGTCCATAATGGTCGTCAGCACGTACCAGTGTTCGTTTCCGATGAAATGGTCGGTCACAAACTGGGTGAATTCGCGCCGACTCGTACTTATCGCGGCCATGCGGCTGATAAAAAAGCTAAAAAGCGCTAAGGTAGGAGGAAGAGATGGAAACTATCGCTAAACATCGCCACGCTCGTTCTTCTGCTCAGAAGGTTCGCCTTGTTGCTGACCTGATTCGCGGTAAGAAAGTGTCGCAAGCTCTGGAAACTCTGACCTACACCAACAAGAAAGCTGCTGGTCTGGTTAAGAAAGTGCTGGAGTCTGCCATTGCTAACGCAGAACACAACGATGGCGCTGACATCGATGATCTGAAAGTTACGAAAATCTTCGTAGACGAAGGCCCAAGCATGAAGCGCATTATGCCGCGTGCAAAAGGTCGTGCAGATCGCATCCTGAAGCGCACCAGCCACATTACTGTGGTTGTGTCCGATCGCTGAGACTCTGGAGACTAGCAATGGGTCAGAAAGTACATCCTAATGGTATTCGCCTGGGTATTGTCAAACCTTGGAACTCTACTTGGTATGCGAATACCAAAGAATTCGCTGACAACCTGGACAGCGACTTTAAAGTTCGTCAATTCCTGACTAAGGAACTGTCGAAAGCTTCCGTTTCTCGCATCGTTATCGAGCGTCCTGCGAAGAGCATCCGTGTGACCATTCACACTGCTCGCCCAGGCATCGTTATCGGCAAGAAAGGTGAAGACGTCGAAAAACTGCGCAAGGTCGTAGCGGACATCGCTGGCGTTCCTGCACAGATCAACATCGCCGAAGTCCGTAAACCGGAACTCGACGCTAAATTGGTTGCTGACAGCATCACTTCTCAGCTGGAACGTCGCGTTATGTTCCGTCGTGCTATGAAGCGTGCAGTACAGAACGCAATGCGTCTTGGCGCTAAAGGTATCAAAGTTGAAGTAAGCGGCCGTCTTGGCGGCGCTGAAATCGCACGTACCGAATGGTACCGCGAAGGTCGTGTTCCATTGCACACTCTGCGTGCGGACATCGACTACAACACATCTGAAGCGCACACCACTTATGGTGTAATCGGCGTTAAGGTATGGATCTTCAAAGGTGAGATCCTGGGTGGTATGGCTGCAGTTGAACAACCGGAACCGGCTGCTCAACCTAAAAAGCAGCAGCGTAAAGGCCGCAAGTAAGGAGAGTCGCTGATGTTACAACCAAAGCGTACAAAATTCCGTAAGGTGCACAAGGGCCGCAACCGTGGTCTGGCGCAAGGTACGGATGTTAGCTTCGGCACTTTCGGTCTGAAAGCTGTTGGCCGTGGCCGTCTGACTGCTCGTCAAATCGAAGCAGCTCGTCGTGCAATGACTCGTGCAGTTAAGCGTCAAGGCAAGATCTGGATCCGTGTATTCCCGGACAAACCGATCACCGAGAAGCCGCTGGAAGTGCGTATGGGTAAAGGTAAGGGTAACGTGGAGTATTGGGTTGCCCTGATCCAGCCTGGTAAGGTCCTGTACGAAATGGACGGCGTGCCAGAAGAGGTTGCCCGCGAGGCATTCAAACTGGCAGCAGCGAAACTGCCGATCAAAACCACCTTTGTAACTAAGACGGTGATGTAATGAAAGCACAAGAGCTGCGTGAAAAAAGCGTTGAAGAGCTGAATGCCGAGCTGCTCAACCTGCTGCGTGAGCAATTCAACTTGCGCATGCAGGCGGCCAGTGGCCAGCTGCAACAAACTCACCTGTTGAAACAAGTGCGTCGTGACGTCGCACGCGTTAAGACTTTACTGACTCAAAAGGCGGGTGTGTAAATGACTGAAGTTATCCGTACCCTGCAGGGTCGTGTTGTTAGCGATAAAATGGAGAAATCCATCGTTGTTGCTATCGAGCGTACTGTGAAGCACCCAATCTACGGGAAATTCATCAAACGTACGACCAAGCTGCACGTACATGACGAGAACAACGAATGTGGTACCGGCGACGTGGTAGAAATCCGCGAATGCCGCCCACTGTCCAAGACCAAGTCCTGGACGTTGGTTCGCGTTGTAGAGAAAGCGATTCTGTAATAGAGTAGCTGGCTCTCACTTAATAAACGGCTCAGAAAATGAGCCGTTTATTTTTTCTACCCATACCAAGTAAGCGGTGTTATAATGCTGCGCCCTCGGTTATGGGGCTTTTCAACGGCCTAATTTTACTTGGGTCTTTAAAGTAGTAGTTGACATTAGCGGAGCACTAAAATGATCCAAGAACAGACTATGCTGAACGTCGCCGACAACTCCGGTGCACGTCGCGTAATGTGTATCAAGGTTCTAGGTGGCTCGCACCGTCGCTACGCAGGCGTCGGCGACATCATCAAAATTACCATCAAGGAAGCAATTCCTCGCGGTAAGGTGAAGAAAGGCGATGTTCTGAAGGCGGTAGTGGTGCGCACCAAGAAGGGTGTACGTCGCCCGGACGGTTCTGTCATTCGCTTCGATGGCAATGCATGCGTTATTTTGAACAATAACAGCGAGCAGCCAATCGGTACGCGTATTTTTGGGCCGGTAACTCGTGAACTGCGTAATGAGAAGTTCATGAAAATTATCTCTCTGGCACCAGAAGTACTCTAAGGAGCGAACATGGCAGCGAAGATCCGTCGTGATGACGAAGTTATCGTGATTACCGGGAAAGACAAAGGTAAGCGCGGTAAAGTAAAAAATGTCCTGTCTGCTGGCAAGGTCATTGTTGAAGGCATCAACCTGGTTAAGAAACACCAGAAGCCGGTTCCGGCTCTGAACCAACCAGGCGGCATTGTTGAAAAAGAAGCTGCAATTCAGGTTTCTAACATTGCTATCTTCAACGCGGCTACCGGCAAGGCTGACCGTGTAGGTTTTAGATTCGAAGACGGCAAAAAAGTCCGTTTCTTCAAGTCTAACAGCGAAACTATCAAGTAATTTGGAGTAATACGATGGCGAAACTGCATGATTACTACAAAGACGAGGTAGTTAAACAACTGATGTCTCAGTTTAACTACAATTCTGTCATGCAAGTCCCTCGGGTCGAGAAGATCACCCTGAACATGGGTGTTGGTGAAGCGATCGCTGACAAGAAACTGCTGGATAACGCAGCAGCGGATCTGGCAGCTATCTCCGGTCAAAAACCGTTGATCACCAAAGCCCGCAAATCTGTTGCAGGCTTCAAAATCCGTCAGGGCTATCCGATCGGCTGTAAAGTAACTCTGCGTGGCGAACGCATGTGGGAGTTCTTTGAGCGTCTGATCTCCATTGCTGTTCCACGTATCCGTGACTTCCGTGGCCTGTCCGCTAAGTCATTCGATGGCCGTGGCAACTACAGCATGGGTGTGCGTGAGCAAATCATCTTCCCAGAAATCGACTACGACAAAGTCGATCGCGTACGTGGTCTGGATATTACCATCACCACTACCGCGCAATCTGATGATGAAGGCCGCGCGCTGCTGGCTGCTTTTAACTTCCCGTTCCGCAAGTAAGGCAGGGTTAACTTATGGCTAAGCAATCAATGAAAGCACGCGAAGTCAAGCGCGTGAAATTAGCTGACAAGTTCTTTGCTAAACGCGCTGAACTGAAAGCTATCATCTCTGATGTGAACGCATCCGACGAAGATCGTTGGAATGCTGTTCTCAAGCTGCAAACTCTGCCGCGTGATTCCAGCCCGTCTCGTCAGCGTAAACGCTGCCGCCAAACTGGCCGTCCACATGGTTATGTGGGCAAATTCGGGTTGAGCCGTATTAAGCTTCGTGAAGCCGCTATGCGCGGTGAAGTACCAGGCTTGAAAAAGGCTAGCTGGTAATTACCAATTGAATCACGGGAGTAAAGACAGATGAGCATGCAAGATCCGATCGCGGATATGCTGACCCGTATCCGTAACGGTCAAGCCGCGAACAAAGTTGCGGTCACCATGCCTTCCTCCAAGCTGAAAGTGGCAATTGCCAACGTGCTGAAGGAAGAAGGTTTTATTGAAGATTTCAAAATCGAAGGCGACGCCAAGCCTGTTCTGGAACTGGTACTGAAGTACTTCCAGGGCAAAGCTGTGGTAGAAAGCATTCAACGTATCAGCCGTCCAGGTCTGCGCATCTACAAGAAAAAAGATGAGCTGCCAAAAGTTATGGCCGGTTTGGGTATCGCTGTTGTTTCTACCTCTAAAGGTGTTATGACCGATCGTGCAGCTCGCCAGGCTGGTCTGGGTGGCGAGATTATCTGCTACGTAGCTTAATTCGGGAGGAAAGAATGTCTCGTGTTGCAAAAGCACCCGTCGTCATTCCTGCCGGCGTAGAGGTAAAACTCAACGGTCAGGTTATTTCGATTAAGGGTAAGAACGGCGAGTTGACTCGTACTATCCACGACGCCGTTGAAGTGAAGCAAGAAGCTAACGCACTGACTTTCGCTCCGCGCGAAGGTTTTGCTAACGCATGGGCCCAAGCGGGTACCACGCGCGCTCTGCTGAACGCAATGGTTGTTGGTGTTACCGAAGGCTTCACCAAGAAGCTTCAACTGGTAGGTGTTGGTTATCGTGCTGCCGTTAAAGGCAACGTGGTGAATTTGGCCCTGGGCTTCTCTCACCCTATCGATCACCAGCTGCCGGCAGGTATCACTGCTGAATGCCCAAGCCAAACTGAAATCGTGCTGAAAGGCGCTGATAAGCAGGTAATTGGCCAGGTAGCAGCAGATCTGCGCGCTTACCGTCGTCCTGAGCCTTACAAAGGCAAGGGTGTTCGTTACGCCGACGAAGTCGTGCGTACCAAAGAGGCTAAGAAGAAGTAAGGTAACACTATGGATAAGAAATCTGCTCGTATCCGTCGTGCGACCCGCGCACGCCGCAAGCTCCAAGAGCTGGGTGCAACCCGCCTGGTGGTACATCGTACCCCGCGTCACATTTACGCACAGGTGATTGCTCCAAACGGTTCTGAAGTACTGGTAGCCGCTTCTACTTTAGAAAAAGCTATCGCGGAGCAACTGAAGTATTCCGGTAACAAAGACGCAGCAGCAGCCGTAGGTAAAGCTCTGGCTGAGCGCGCGTTGGAAAAAGGGATTGCGAAAGTATCCTTTGACCGTTCCGGTTTCCAATATCATGGTCGAGTCCAGGCACTGGCAGATGCTGCCCGTGAAGCTGGCCTTCAGTTCTAAGGAAGAGGTTTAAGATGGCTCACATCGAAAAACAAGCTGGCGAACTGCAGGAAAAGCTGATCGCGGTAAACCGCGTATCTAAAACCGTAAAAGGTGGCCGTATTTTCAGCTTTACCGCACTGACTGTAGTTGGTGATGGTAACGGTCGCGTTGGTTTTGGCTACGGCAAAGCACGCGAAGTTCCAGCAGCGATCCAGAAAGCGATGGAAAAAGCCCGTCGCAACATGATGAACGTCGCGCTGAACAGCGGCACCCTGCAGCACCCTGTTAAGGGCGCTCACACGGGTTCTCGCGTGTTCATGCAGCCTGCTCATGAAGGTACCGGTATCATCGCGGGCGGTGCAATGCGCGCCGTTCTCGAAGTTGCTGGGGTGCACAACGTATTGGCTAAAGCTTATGGTTCCACCAACCCGATCAACGTGGTTCGTGCAACTATCGACGCTCTGGCGAATATGAAGTCTCCTGAAATGGTCGCTGCTAAGCGTGGTAAATCCGTTGCCGACATTCTGGGGTAATTGACCATGGCTAAGACTATTAAAGTTACACAAACTCGCAGCTCAATTGGCCGTCTGCCGAAGCATAAAGCTACTCTGCTCGGTCTGGGTCTGCGTCGTATTGGTCACACCGTAGAGCGCGAGGATACTCCTGCTGTTCGCGGTATGGTCAACCTGGTTTCCTACATGGTTAAAGTTGAGGAGTAACAGATGCGTTTAAATACTCTGTCTCCGGCTGAAGGTGCCAAGCATGCGCCTAAGCGTGTAGGTCGTGGTATTGGTTCTGGCCTGGGTAAAACCGGCGGCCGTGGTCACAAAGGTCAGAAGTCTCGTTCTGGCGGTGGCGTACGTCGTGGTTTCGAAGGTGGTCAGATGCCTCTGTACCGTCGTCTGCCGAAATTCGGCTTCACTTCACGCAAAGCGATGATCACGGCAGAAGTTCGTCTGTCTGAACTGGCTCTGGTTGAAGGCGATGTTATCGACCTGAACGCGCTGAAAGCCGCTAACGTAGTTGGTGTCCAGATCGAATTCGCGAAAGTTGTACTTTCTGGCGAAGTCGCTCGTCCGGTAACCCTGCGTGGTCTGCGTGTCACCAAAGGCGCTCGTGCTGCTATCGAGGCTGCTGGCGGTAAAATTGAGGAATAAGTAGCAGATGGCTAAGCAACCAGGATTAGATTTTCAAAGTGCTAAAGGCGGGCTCGGCGAGCTGAAGCGCAGACTTTTGTTTGTAATCGGCGCGCTGATTGTCTTCCGTATCGGCTCTTTCATTCCGATTCCTGGTATCGATGCCACTGTGCTTGCCAAATTGCTTGAGCAGCAGAGAGGCACTATCATTGAAATGTTTAACATGTTCTCTGGTGGTGCCCTCAGCCGTGCTTCTATCTTTGCTCTGGGGATCATGCCGTATATTTCGGCGTCGATCATTATCCAGCTACTGACGGTGGTCCATCCGGCGTTGGCGGAAATCAAGAAAGAAGGGGAGGCTGGCCGTCGCAAGATTAGTCAGTACACCCGTTACGGTACGCTGGTATTGGCCATATTCCAGTCGATCGGTATTGCTACCGGTCTGCCGAATATGCCTGGTATGCAGGGCCTGGTGTTAAACCCAGGCTTTGCATTCTACTTTACTGCGGTTGTGAGCTTGGTCACCGGGACAATGTTCCTGATGTGGCTGGGTGAGCAGATTACTGAGCGCGGTATCGGCAACGGTATCTCGATCATTATCTTCGCGGGTATTGTAGCGGGGCTCCCGCCGGCAGTGGCCCATACTATCGAGCAAGCGCGGCAAGGCGACCTGCACTTCCTCCTGCTGCTGTTGGTTGCAGTATTGGTGTTTGCAGTAACCTTCTTCGTTGTTTTCATCGAGCGTGGTCAACGTCGTATCGTCGTTAACTATGCGAAGCGTCAACAAGGTCGTCGTGTTTATGCAGCACAGAGTACACACTTACCGTTGAAAGTGAACATGGCGGGTGTTATCCCGGCGATTTTCGCTTCCAGCATTATTCTGTTCCCGGCCACGATTGCATCATGGTTTGGGGGCGGTACCGGTTGGAACTGGCTGACTACGATTTCGCTGTATTTGCAGCCAGGGCAACCGCTTTATGTGTTACTCTATGCGTCTGCAATCATCTTCTTCTGTTTCTTCTACACGGCGTTGGTATTCAACCCGCGTGAGACAGCAGATAACCTGAAGAAGTCCGGTGCCTTCGTACCAGGAATTCGTCCGGGAGAGCAAACGGCGAAGTATATCGATAAAGTAATGACGCGTTTAACCCTGGTGGGCGCGATGTACATTACTTTCATCTGCCTGATCCCGGAGTTCATGCGTGATGCAATGAAAGTACCATTCTACTTTGGTGGTACCTCGCTACTGATCGTGGTTGTCGTCATCATGGACTTTATGGCTCAAGTGCAAACTCTGATGATGTCAAGTCAGTACGAGTCTGCATTGAAGAAAGCAAATCTGAAAGGCTATAACCGCTAGTCAGATTCGTTTGAGAAGTTACGGAGAGTAAAAATGAAAGTTCGTGCTTCCGTCAAGAAATTATGTCGTAACTGCAAAATCGTTAAGCGTAACGGTGTCGTTCGTGTGATTTGCAGCGCCGAGCCGAAGCATAAACAGCGTCAAGGCTGATTATCTCGCATATTTTTCTTGCAAAGTTGGGTTGAGCTGGCTAGATTAGCCAGCCAATCTTTTGTATGTCGCACTGCAACATTATTTGAGTATCCTGAAAACGGGCTTTTCAGAATGGTGTTGCTGTATAAAATAGTAGGAGTGCATAGTGGCCCGTATAGCAGGCATTAACATTCCTGATCATAAACATACCGTTATCGCCTTAACGTCGATCTTCGGTATCGGTAAAACCCGTTCACAGGCTATCTGTGCATCCACGGGTATTGCTGAAAATGTTAAGATCAGTGAGCTGTCTGAAGAGCAAATCGAAAAGCTTCGTGATGCAGTTGCCAAATACACCGTTGAGGGTGATTTGCGTCGTGAAATTACCCTGAGCATCAAGCGTCTTATGGACCTTGGTTGCTATCGTGGTTTGCGTCATCGTCGTGGTCTGCCGGTACGCGGTCAGCGCACCAAGACCAACGCTCGTACCCGTAAGGGTCCGCGCAAGCCGATCAAGAAATAATCGGGGTTATTGAATAATGGCAAAGGCACCTGTTCGTACACGTAAGCGTGTAAGAAAGCAAGTCTCTGACGGCGTGGCTCATATCCATGCTTCTTTCAACAACACCATCGTTACCATCACTGATCGTCAGGGTAATGCTTTGGGTTGGGCAACAGCCGGTGGTTCCGGTTTCCGTGGTTCTCGTAAGTCCACTCCGTTCGCAGCACAGGTTGCAGCAGAACGTTGTGCTGACGCAGTAAAAGAATACGGTATCAAGAACCTGGAAGTTATGGTTAAAGGACCTGGTCCTGGTCGTGAGTCTACTATCCGCGCTCTGAACGCGGCTGGTTTCCGCATCACTAATATTACTGATGTGACTCCGATCCCTCATAACGGTTGTCGTCCGCCGAAAAAGCGCCGCGTGTAACGCAGCTTTTAGGATTGTTGGAGAAAGAAAATGGCAAGATATTTGGGTCCTAAGCTCAAGCTGAGCCGTCGTGAGGGCACAGACCTGTTCCTTAAGTCTGGCGTTCGCGCGATCGATTCCAAGTGTAAAATTGAACAAGCACCTGGTCAGCACGGTGCGCGTAAACCGCGTCTGTCTGATTACGGTGTTCAGTTGCGTGAGAAGCAGAAAGTTCGCCGTATGTACGGCATTCTGGAGCGTCAATTCCGTAACTATTACAAAGAAGCAACCCGCCTGAAGGGCAACACCGGTGAAAACCTGTTGCAGCTGCTGGAAGGTCGTCTGGACAACGTTGTTTACCGTATGGGCTTCGGCGCTACTCGTGCAGAGTCACGTCAGCTGGTTAGCCACAAAGCAGTTATGGTAAACGGTCGCGTTGTTAACATCGCTTCTTATCAGGTATCTCCGAATGACGTAGTCAGCATCCGCGAGAAAGCTAAAAAGCAGTCTCGTGTTAAAGCTTCTCTGGAGCTGGCTGAGCAGCGTGAAAAGCCGACTTGGCTGGAAGTTGATGCTGCTAAGATGGAAGGCGTGTTCAAGCGTATGCCTGAACGTACCGATCTGTCTGCGGACATTAACGAACACCTGATCGTCGAGCTTTACTCCAAGTAAAGCTTAGTACCAAAGAGAGGACACAATGCAGGGTTCTGTGACAGAGTTTCTAAAACCGCGCCTGGTAGATATCGAGCAAGTCAGTTCGACGCACGCCAAGGTGACCCTTGAGCCTTTAGAGCGTGGCTTTGGCCATACTCTTGGCAACGCACTGCGCCGTATTCTGCTTTCATCTATGCCGGGTTGCGCGGTGACCGAGGTTGAGATTGATGGTGTACTGCATGAGTACAGCACCAAAGAAGGCGTACAGGAAGATATCCTGGAGATCCTGCTCAACCTGAAAGGGCTGGCGGTGAGAGTTCAAGGCAAAGACGAAGTTATTCTTACCCTGAATAAATCTGGCATTGGCCCTGTGACCGCTGCCGACATCACCCATGATGGTGATGTCGAAATCGTCAAGCCTCAGCACGTGATCTGCCACCTGACTGATGAGAACGCGGCTATCAGCATGCGTATCAAAGTTCAGCGCGGTCGCGGTTATGTGCCGGCTTCTGCCCGAATTCATTCGGAAGAAGATGAGCGCCCAATCGGTCGTCTGTTGGTTGACGCCTGCTACAGCCCTGTAGAGCGTATCGCCTACAATGTTGAAGCTGCGCGTGTAGAACAGCGTACTGACTTGGATAAGCTGGTCATCGAGATGGAGACCAATGGCACGATCGATCCTGAAGAGGCGATCCGCCGTGCGGCCACCATTCTGGCTGAACAACTTGAAGCTTTCGTTGACCTGCGTGATGTACGTCAGCCGGAAGTTAAAGAAGAGAAACCGGAATTCGATCCGATCTTGCTGCGCCCTGTTGACGATCTGGAATTGACTGTCCGCTCTGCTAACTGCCTCAAGGCAGAAGCTATCCACTACATCGGTGATCTGGTACAGCGTACCGAGGTTGAGTTGCTGAAAACGCCAAACCTGGGTAAAAAATCTCTTACCGAGATTAAAGACGTGCTGGCCTCACGTGGTCTGTCTCTGGGCATGCGCCTGGAAAACTGGCCGCCGGCAAGCATTGCTGACGAGTAACCGGATCACAGGTTAAGGTTTTACTGAGAAGGATAAGGTCATGCGCCATCGTAAGAGTGGTCGTCAACTGAACCGTAACAGCAGCCATCGCCAGGCTATGTTCCGTAACATGGCCGGCTCTTTGGTTCGTCATGAGATCATCAAGACGACCCTGCCAAAAGCAAAAGAGCTGCGTCGCGTTGTTGAGCCGCTGATTACTCTTGCCAAGACCGACAGCGTAGCTAATCGTCGTCTGGCATTCGCCCGTACTCGTGATAACGAGATCGTGGCAAAACTGTTTAACGAGCTGGGCCCGCGTTTCGCGAGCCGTGCCGGTGGTTACACTCGCATTCTGAAGTGTGGCTTCCGCGCAGGCGACAACGCGCCGATGGCATACATCGAGCTGGTTGATCGTGCTGAGTCTCAAGCAGAAGTAGCAACTGCAGAGTAATCTGTAGACGCGTAAAAAAACCGGGCTTGCCCGGTTTTTTTACGTCCAAATCCAGCCAAATGTGCTCAATTCCCCCGCCGTGCTTAAAATCCCCGCTCCTATCCATTATGCTAAGACTCATTCCATAGGCTCACCGAGGCTGTCTGTTATGGGGTTGCTCGACCAATGGGCGGAACGTCATATCCTTGATGCCCAGGAGAAAGGCGAGTTCGACAATTTGCCCGGCCAGGGACAACCGCTGGCGCTGGACGATGACAGCGCGGTGCCTGCTGAGCTACGCGCCGGTTACCGTCTGCTGAAAAATGCCGGTTATCTGCCGCCGGCGCTGGAAGATCGCAAAGAGGCATTAACCGTTGCTCACTTACTGCAAGGGATCAACAGTGAGCATCCGGACTATGTCGATCTCAGCAAGCGTATGGCACTGCTGGAACATCGGTTGCGTCAGGCTGGAATGAGCACGGACTTCTTGCATGGCGAATATCAGCGCGCGCTGGACGGTAAACTCACCCGAGAGGAGAAGTAATGTTCAAGATAGGTCAGTTGGCCAAGCTTGCCGAAGTGACGCCGGACACCGTGCGTTACTATGAAAAGCAGGGCATGATGGATCACAATGTCCGTACTGAAGGCGGTTATCGGCTGTACACCGAGCAGGATTTGCAGCGGCTGCGTTTTATCCGTTATGCCAAGCAGTTGGGCTTTACTCTGGAAACGATCGCCGAGCTGTTGTCGATCCGGGTCGATCCGGAACATCATACCTGCCAGGAATCGAAGTCTATCGTTGATGCGCGCCTGAGCGAAGTGGAAAGCAAGTTGGCGGAGCTGACCCGGATGCGCGAATCGTTGAAACGGTTGAGCGACGCCTGCTGCGGTACCGCCCATACCAGCAACTAC
Organism: Serratia sp. X3; assembly: GCF_014982455.1. Lineage (NCBI taxonomy): Bacteria > Pseudomonadati > Pseudomonadota > Gammaproteobacteria > Enterobacterales > Yersiniaceae > Serratia > Serratia sp. X3. The sequence goes on along the minus strand of NZ_JADCNB010000015.1, from coordinate 9,791 downwards.
TGTTCGATCCTGGAAACTTTGGAACAGGGCGCCAGCGATGACAAAGGCAAAAAAGGTTGCTGACGGCACTTTAATTTTTATATCACCGGCAGTATTATCGCCCCGTTTTATTCCTCATATTTTACAGGAGCATTATCATGACGAAATATCGTCACACCAAAGGTCAGATTCAAGATAACGCCATTGAGGCGCTGCTGCATGATCCGCTATTCCGTCAGCGGGTAGAAAAGAATGTGAAAGGCAAAGGCAGCTATCGGCGTAAAGAAAAACACATCAAAGGCGGTAACTGGGAGGCCAGTGGCAAACTATCAAACGATAATTTACCACTGGCCTTCTGGTTTTAAGGCATTAAAAAAGCCACCTTCATCCGGTGGCTTTTTATTGGCATAACCAAACGCTGTCTTACAGTTTTGGTTGCTGTTGATGGCTCAGCAAATCACGGATTTCCGTCAGCAGTTTCTCTTCTGCTGTAGGTTCTGGCGGCGCTGCCGGAGCTTCTTCCTGTTTGCGGCGCATTTTGTTCATCAATTTAATCGCCAGGAAGATGGCGAAGGCGACAATCACGAAGTCAAATACGGTTTGGATGAATGAACCGTAGTTCATTACCACCGCCGGTACGGCGCCCTGAGCTTCACGTAATACCAGATGGAACTGTTTAAAGTCGACGCCGCCGATCAGTAAGCCCAGCGGAGGCATGATGATATCAGCGACGAAGGATGAAACAATCTTGCCGAAAGCGGCGCCGATAATCACACCGACGGCCAGATCGACCACGTTGCCGCGCATGGCAAATTCGCGAAACTCTTTCAACATACTCATAGAACGCACCCCTTGCAGAATTAATAACTCAAGTTTAACAAAGCAATTTCCCTTTGCCACAAAAGGAGAGAAGTTTTATCTCCCCTCAAGGCAGAGAACAACTACGCGATTATAGACCATCGCCAAATAAATTCGTTCTACAAGAAGAAGGGGCTCGGTTGGAACAGGCGTTCAACGTCCGGCACGAATTTCTTGTCGGTAATAAACATGATGACATGATCGCCCTGTTCGATTTTGCTGTTGCCGTTAGCGATGATGACGTCGTCGCCACGAACGATAGCGCCGATGGTGGTACCCGGTGGCAGCTTGATATCTTCAACGATACGGCCAACCACTTTGGACGTGCTTTCATCGCCGTGGGCAATCGCTTCGATCGCCTCTGCTACGCCGCGGCGCAGTGACGAGACGCTGACGATATCCGCTTTGCGCACATGCCCAAGCAGCGCGGAGATGGTTGCCTGTTGCGGTGAAATGGCAATATCGATCACGCTGCCTTGCACCAGATCGACATAGGCGCGCCGCTGGATCAAGACCATCACTTTCTTGGCGCCCATGCGCTTGGCCAGCATGGCCGACATGATGTTGGCCTCATCGTCGTTGGTGATGGCGATGAAGACATCCACCTGCTCGACGTGCTCTTCGGCCAGCAGTTCCTGGTCGGAGGCATCGCCGTAGAACACGATGGTATCGTGCAACTGCTCGGCCAGTTCGGCAGCACGTTGCTGATTGCGCTCAATGAGTTTGACGTTATAGTCTTTCTCCAGCTTGGCGGCCAGGCCGGCGCCGACGTTGCCGCCGCCGACGATCATGATGCGCTTATAAGGTTTTTCCAGCCGTTGCAGTTCGCTCATCACCGCGCGAATGTGCTGTGAGGCGGCGACGAAGAACACTTCATCACCGGCTTCGATAATGGTCGAGCCTTGCGGACGAATCGGCCGATCCTGGCGGAAAATGGCGGCGACGCGGGTGTCGATATGTGGCATGTGTTCGCGCATCGAAGAGAGCGCATTGCCGACCAGCGGGCCGCCGTAATAGGCTTTAACCGCGGCGATGCTGACCTTGCCTTCGGCGAAGTTGACCACCTGCAGCGCGCCGGGGTATTCAATCAGCTTGTAGATATAGTCGATGACCAGCTGCTCCGGCGAAATCAGATGGTCGATCGGCACCGCTTCCGGCAGGAACAGTTTCTCCGACTCGCGGATATATTCCGGCGCGCGGATACGGGCGATACGGTTGGGGGTATTAAACAGAGAATAGGCGATCTGGCAGGCGATCATGTTGGTTTCGTCGGAGTTGGTGACGGCGACCAGCATGTCGGCATCTTCTGCGCCGGCTTCGCGCAGCACCCGGGGGTGAGAACCATGTCCCTGAACCACTCGCAGATCGAATTTATCCTGCAGCTGACGCAACCGGCCGGAGTCGGTATCGACGACGGTGATATCGTTGTTTTCACCTACCAGGTTTTCCGCCAGCGTCCCGCCAACCTGCCCGGCACCAAGAATAATTATTTTCATCGTGTTCTCTGCTTCACACTGAAAGACTTAGGGCGCGTACGCACCCTGAAGAATTACATTTTAATCAGCTTAGCGTAAAAGAAGCCATCGCCGTCCTCGGGATGCGGGATATTCTGCCGTCCCGGCCGCTGCGCATCGCCGGTTTCAACCAGCTTGGCATCGGCATGGCGCTGCAAGAACGCGGCGATCTGGCTACTGTTTTCATCCGGCAGAATAGAGCAGGTTGCGTAAACCATTACGCCGCCTGATTTCAGATGCGGCCAGACGGCTTCCAGGATATCGGCCTGCAGGGCGGCGAGTTCGGCGATGTCGCGATCGCGGCGCAGCCATTTGATGTCGGGATGACGGCGGATCACGCCGGTGGCCGAACAAGGCGCGTCCAGCAGGATACGGTCGAACTGCTTGTCACCGCACCATTGCTGCGGTGTGCGGCCATCGCCCAGTTTAACCTCTGCGTGTAAACGCAGACGCTGCAGGTTTTCTTTCACCCGCGCCAGACGCTGTTCGTCGATATCGACGGCCATAACCTGTGCTTTCGGCGCCGCTTCCAGAATATGCGTGGTTTTGCCGCCGGGCGCGGCGCACAAATCGAGGATCTGTTCACCGTCTTGTGGATCCAGCAGATCAACACAGCCTTGGGCTGAGGCATCTTGCACGGTGACCCAGCCGTCGGCGAACCCTGGCAGATCGGTCACGGCGCAAGGTGCCAGCAACCGCACGGCGTCGGCATAGTCTGCATGAGGCTCCGCGGCGATGCCGGCGTCGGTCAGCAGCTGCAGGTAAGCCTCACGGGTGTGATGCAGGCGGTTGACGCGCAGCCACATCGGCGGCTTCTGGTTATTGGCGTCGACGATCTGTTGCCAGTTGGCGGGATAAGCCTGTTGGATGCGTTTCAGCAACCAGCTCGGGTGCAGGTAGCGGCTGTCATTGTTGGCGGCGCGCTGCAGAAGTTCTTCCTGCTGGCGCTGGAATTGCCGCAAGACGCCGTTAATCAAACCTTTCAACTGTGGGCGTTTCAGCGCCACCGCACCTTCCACGGTTTCTGCGAGTACGGCGTGCGCCGGGATACGGGTATACAGCAGCTGATACAAGCCGACCATCAGCAAATAGTGAAGTGTACGTTGCTTGCCGGTCAGCGGTTTGGCCATTAATTGCTGAATGCACCATTCGAGCTGCGGCAGTACGCGTAACGTGCCGAAGCACAGTTCCTGCAGCAACCCGCGGTCTTTATCGCTGATGGAGGTTTGCAGCGCCGGCAGGACAGTACTCAGTGACTGCCCTTGATCCAGCACCTGGCCGATGGCTTTGGCAGCGATGCTGCGGAGATTGTAATTATTTTTCATAGGCTGAAGCTGATAACGATCGGCATTAAGAAAATAACGGCCCGGCGATGAACGGCCGGGCAGTGGGGTGACTTACAGCCGGTTACCCGGGGTAAACCATTCACGACGTGAATTTAACAGATCTTGCGCCGACATCGGTTTCTTGCCGGCGGGCTGCAGTTGGATCAGATTGAGGATACCGTCGGCGGTCGCCACCTGAATGCCGTGCTTGTCGGCATGGATAACGGTGCCCGGCTCCGCGTTGGCGCTTTCCGCCAGTACGCTGGCCTGCCACACTTTCACCGGTTGCTCATCGATGGTGAAGTAGCTTATCGGCCAAGGGTTGAAGGCGCGGATGCAACGCTCCAGCTGTGCGGCGGACAGTGTCCAATCCAGGCGAGCTTCTTCTTTGCTCAGCTTCTCGGCGTAGGTGACCTGCGACTCGTCCTGCACTTCGCGGGTGGCGCTGCCGTCGGCCATTTGGCGCAACGTCGTCAGCATGCCCTGCGGGCCGAGCTGCGCCAGTTTGTCGTAGAGGCTGGCGCTGGTGTCGCTGCTCTCAATCGGGCAGGCGATCTTGTGCATCATGTCGCCGGTATCGAGGCCGACATCCATCTGCATGATGGTCACGCCGGTTTCGCTGTCGCCGGCCCAGAGTGAACGCTGGATCGGCGCCGCGCCGCGCCAGCGAGGCAGCAGCGAACCATGTACGTTGATGCAGCCAAGACGCGGCATATCCAGCACCGCTTGCGGCAGAATCAACCCGTAGGCAACCACCACCATCACGTCGGCGTTGAGATCCGCCACCAGACGCTGGTTCTCTTCGGGGCGCAGCGATTTAGGCTGAAATACCGGCAATTGGTGTTGTTCGGCCAGCATTTTGACCGGGCTGGGCGTCAGCTTGTTGCCGCGGCCTGCCGGGCGGTCGGGCTGAGTGAATACGCCGACAATCTGGTGCTCAGATGACAACAGCGCGTCAAGATGACGCGCTGCGAAGTCTGGTGTTCCGGCGAAAATAATCCGTAAAGAGTCAGACACGTTGATTTCCTGATCGGTTAGGCGCGGGCTTGAAGCTTGGCCATTTTTTCCAGTTTCTGACGAATGCGCTGGCGCTTGAGCGGCGACAGGTAATCGACGAACAGTTTGCCCATCAGGTGATCCATCTCGTGCTGGATGCAGATCGCCAGCAGATCGTCCGCTTCCAGCTCGAAAGGTTTGCCTTCACGATCCAGCGCGCGGATCTTCACCTGCGCGGCGCGCGGCACTAACGCACGCTGCTCTGGAATGGAAAGACAGCCTTCCTCGATGCCGGTTTCGCCGCTCTTTTCCAGCAGCTCCGGGTTGATCAGCACCAGGCGCTGATCGCGATTCTCGGAGACGTCGATCACGATAATGCGCTGATGGATATCCACCTGAGTCGCAGCCAGGCCAATGCCTTCCTCTGCGTACATGGTTTCAAACATATCATCCACGATGCGCTGGATATCTGCATTGACTTCTTTTACCGGCGCTGCGACTTTGCGCAGACGCTCGTCTGGGAAATGTAATACCTGCAAGACTGACATATATCTTTAGATCTGTATCCGAGTAATGAACGAGGTTTAACCTCTATTCTAGACATTTCCCGACCTGATTGACAGCATTGCGCACCAATTGCTCAGATTGGCAATACCACCGTTTTTGCTGAGGGAACAGACGATGCGGCCGGAAGAGATCGCTTTACGGATGCGGGGAGTCACGGGGCTACAGACCGTCGTGGCCAGTCGGCTCGTGCGACAGTTATCGCAAATGAGTGGCGAGCCTCGCCGCGTGTTGCATGAGCTGGGATTGAACGAACGGCAGCAGGCACAGTTCAACCGAGTGGATCCCGTCTATCTGGCGGCCACCCTGCGTTGGCTGGAGGAGCCGGCGCACAGTATGCTGAACTATGGGGCGGCCGGCTATCCTGAAAACCTGGCTCAGATCGACGACGCGCCGCTGTTTCTGCTGATCAAGGGCGATCCTCGGGTGCTGTTGCAACCTCAGCTCGCTATGGTCGGCAGCCGGCAGTTCAGCCATTACGGCGAGCGTTGGGCGAACCATTTCGCCGAGGAGTTGGCGCGTTGCGGTTTCACCATCACCAGCGGTTTGGCGATCGGCATCGACGGCATTTGCCATCGTGCGGCGCTGGCGGCCGATGGCTGCACGATTGCGGTGTTGGGCAGCGGGCTGGGCAATATCTATCCGCGCCGGCACCGCCGGCTCGCGGAGCAGATAGTCGAGCAGGGCGGAGCCGTGATTTCAGATCATTTAGTCACCGATTTGCCGCTGGCCGACCATTTCCCACGCCGTAACCGCATTATCAGCGGGCTCAGCCTGGGGGTTCTGGTCATAGAAGCTTCGCTGCGCAGCGGTACCCTGGTGACGGCTCGCTACGCGTTGGAGCAGGGGCGTGAGGTGTTCGCCTTGCCTGGGCCATTAGGAAACCCGATGAGTGAGGGGACGCATGGGTTAATCCAGCAGGGCGCGCATCTGGTCACCGGGCCGAAAGATATCGCCGAATTGCTGGGAAGCGGCCTTCAATGGCTGTCACTGAACGAAAATACAACTATTTGTGCGTCGCAGGCTGAAGTTGAATTGCCATTTGGCGATGTGTTGGCTAACGTAGGAGATGAGGTGACACCTGTTGACGTCGTCGCTGAACGTGCCGGCCAACCTGTGCCAGTGGTGGTAATCAAGTTACTCGAGCTGGAGTTAGCAGGGTGGATCGCAGCTGTACCCGGCGGCTATGTCCGAATAAGGAGGGCAAGCCATGTTCGACGTACTCATGTACTTGTTTGAAACTTATATCCACAATGAACCAGAGATGCGCGTCGATCAGGATCAACTGACCGATGATCTCGCTCAGGCGGGGTTTCATCGGGATGATATCTACAACGCGTTGAATTGGCTTGAGAAGTTGGCTGACCTGCAAGAGGGTCAAAATGCCCCTTACTTTATGGATGCCGATCCGCTGGCAATGCGGATCTACACCGAAGAAGAAGGTGCACGTCTGGACGCCGACTGCCGTGGTTTTCTCCTGTTCCTGGAACAGATTCAGGTATTGAACCTCGAAACCCGTGAAATGGTTATCGACCGCGTTATGGCTTTGGATAATGCGGAATTCGATCTCGAAGATCTGAAATGGGTCGTGTTGATGGTGCTGTTTAATATCCCCGGATATGAAAGCGCCTATCAGCAAATGGAAGAACTGTTGTTTGAAGTGAACGAAGGTTATCTGCATTGAGCCGATAACGCGCATAGAAGACGTTATGACAAAAAACGCGATTTTTGCCGCCAGGCAAAATGAACCCTGTCCGGAATGCGGGGCCGAACTGGTGATCCGTAGCGGTCGCCACGGCCCCTTCCTCGGCTGTTCCCAGTACCCTGAATGCCAATATATTCGGCCGCTGAAAGCACAGGCCGATGGACATATCGTTAAGGTCTTGGATGGGCAACAGTGCCCGAAATGTCAGGCGACGTTGGTGCTGCGCCAGGGGCGCTATGGCATGTTTATCGGCTGCAGCGATTATCCGCAGTGCGATCACACTGAAGTGATCGATAAGCCTGACGAAACCGCCATTACCTGTCCGCAGTGCGGCCAAGGCAAACTGCTGCAGCGCAAGTCGCGTTACGGCAAAGTTTTTCATTCCTGCGATCGTTACCCGGAATGCCAGTTTGCCCTCAATGTTAAACCTGTCGCCGGTGAGTGCGCCTATTGCCATTATCCGCTGCTGATGGAAAAGCGCACGGCAAAAGGCCCCGTCCTGTGCTGTGCCAGCAAGCTGTGCGGAAAACCCGTCGCGACTACAGAATAATCACATCATGAACTCAGAATTAAGCCCGAACCTTTTATCTATCATCGATGCTTTGCATCAACAGCAGGTGATTGCGTATCCCACAGAAGCCGTATTCGGCCTGGGTTGCGATCCCGACAGCGAGCAGGCGGTCAATGCATTGCTGGCGCTGAAACAGCGGCCGTGGGAGAAGGGGCTGATTTTGATCGCCGCCGACTATGCACAGCTTAAGCCTTATATCGACGACAGTGCACTCAGCGAACAGCAGCGCACGACGATGTTTGCCAGCTGGCCTGGGCCGGTAACCTGGGTTTTGCCCGCTCGGCCGGAGACGCCGCGTTTGCTGACCGGACGCTTCAGCTCGCTGGCAGTGCGCGTCAGCGATCATCCGTTGGTGCAGCAGCTGTGTCGGCAGTACGGCAAGCCGCTGGTGTCGACCAGCGCCAATCTCAGTGGGCTGGAGCCATGCCGCAGTGCGGATGAGGTTACGCGGCAGTTCGGCGAAGCTTTCCCGGTATTGCGCGGCAAGGTGGGTGGCCGTCTTAATCCTTCCGAAATCAGAGACGTTCTGACCGGCGAACAGATCCGTCAGGGCTAGAGGTAATGGGCATGGAGAAGTTTGCGGTATTTGGCAACCCTATCGGCCACAGCAAGTCGCCGCGAATTCATGCGCTGTTTGCTGCCCAGACCGGCATTGAGCATCCTTATGGAACGGTGTTGGCGCCGTTAGACGGTTTTGAAACCAGCCTGCAGGCGTTTATCCGCGCCGGAGGGCTGGGGGCGAACGTCACGGTGCCCTTCAAGGAGCGTGCTTATTCGGCCGCTTCTGAGCTGAGCGAGCGCGCAGCGATGGCCGGTGCGGTCAACACTCTGAAGGTATTGCCGAATGGCGAGCTGTTGGGGGATAACACCGACGGCATCGGGTTGCTGACCGATCTACAGCGTCAGCAATTGATCCGGCCGCAGGATCGCATCCTGCTGGTGGGCGCCGGCGGCGCAGCGCGCGGCGTGATCCTGCCGCTGCTGTCTTTCGGCTGTCGGCTAACGATTACCAACCGCACCTTCAGCCGAGCCCAGGCGTTGGCAGACGCTTTTCGGCATCTGGGGGAGATCTCGGCGGCGCCGATGGATCAATTGGATCAGCAAGCGTTCGAACTGGTGATCAATGCGACGGCGTCCGGCATCAGCGGAGAGATCCCGGCGTTGCCGGCGAGCGTAGTTAATGCGCGTACTCGTTGCTATGACATGTTCTATCAGCAGGGCGCTACGCCATTCCTGGCCTGGGCGCAGCAGCAGGGGACAACGGAATATGCCGATGGGCTGGGCATGCTGGTGGGGCAGGCGGCGCATGCTTTCCTGCTTTGGCATGGAGTGATGCCAGAGATTGAGCCGGTATTGCGCCAGTTGCGCAGCGAACTGGCGGCATAAATGCAACCCCGTTCTCTTTATAGGGAACGGGGCGTCCGTCAGATGTCTTCCGACAGGTATTCATCTTTCCAGCGTACATAGTTGTTCGAAGAATAAAGCAATCCTTCCAACTCGGCGGCGGTCAACGGCCGAACCTGGCGTGCCGGGCTGCCCATATAGAGATAGCCGCTGACCAGGCGTTTGCCTGGCGGCACTAAACTGCCGGCGCCAATCATCACGTCGTCTTCTACGACTACACCGTCCAGCAGGATCGATCCCATACCGACCAGCACCCGGTTGCCGATGGCGCAGCCGTGCAGCATCGCTTTATGGCCTACGGTCACGTCTTCTCCAATCAACAGGGGATAACCGTCGGGGTTATGTTCGGAGCGGTGAGTCACGTGCAGTACGCTGCCGTCCTGTATGTTGCTGCGCGCGCCGATCTTTACCGCATTGACGTCGCCGCGGATAGCGACCAGCGGCCAGATGCTGACGTCATCCGCCAGATCGACGTCGCCGATGACGACGCTGGAAGGATCGATCAAGACGCGCTGACCGAGTTTGGGGGTGTATTGAAGATAAGAACGTACTGCATCGGACATGGTGCTTGCCTCACGTCGGGATCATATTTACCGGCAATACTAGACTCTGGCGATGGAATTACAACCAATCGCAGCGCCGGATCCTGCGGAAAATGGCCCTGATCGCACAAGATCCACCCGGAAGGGCTGAAAAGTGTGCAAACAAAAAGAAAAGATCAAAAAAGGGGTTGTGCAAAAAACTCGGATCCCTATAATGCGCCTCCATCGACACGGCGCAAGTGATTCACTTCACACAGCGGCCGGGAAGAAAGAGAAAAAATCCTGAAAATTAGGGTTGACTCTGAAAGAGGAAAGCGTAATATACGCCACCTC
>NZ_JADCNB010000014.1:0-30727 GCF_014982455.1 Serratia sp. X3 | reverse complement strand
TGGTCGTCACACGCCATTCTTCAAAGGCTACCGTCCACAGTTCTACTTCCGTACTACTGACGTGACCGGTACCATCGAACTGCCAGAAGGCGTAGAGATGGTAATGCCAGGCGACAACGTGAACATGAAAGTTACCCTGATTCACCCAATCGCGATGGATGACGGTCTGCGTTTCGCAATCCGTGAAGGCGGCCGTACTGTAGGCGCTGGTGTTGTTGCTAAAGTTATCGCTTAATCGCTGATAAAGTTTGACGCGACACGCGATAAAAGGGCATCATTTGATGCCCTTTTTCTACGCTGTGAACTAGAACCTATCTCATCAGCGATTTTGCAGTCATAATCATTGGTGAGATGGGCTCTTAAACCGTATTGACTGAATACGTCATGGCGTAAAACACCGGGATATCGCTCGTGCGGTATCCGATCGGTTTGGTTTGCCTCGCAATGCGAGGCAAAGTTGTTTGTTCTGAATCATCATTGTGACAGGTTGGTTTATGAGTGCGAATACCGAGGCTCAAGGGAGCGGACGCGGCCTGGAAGCGGCAAAGTGGCTGATCGTCGCCGTTCTGTTGGTTGTGGCTATTGTCGGTAACTATTACTACCGTGATTTAAGCCTGCCATTGCGCGCGCTGGCAGTTGTGCTGATCATCGCCGTTGCAGGTGCAGTGGCTCTGATGACCACCAAAGGCAAAGCTACCGTTGCGTTTGCCCGCGAAGCGCGTACCGAAGTACGTAAAGTGATTTGGCCAACTCGTCAGGAAACGCTACACACCACGTTGATCGTTGCCGCGGTAACCGCCGTGATGTCACTGATTCTGTGGGGGCTGGATGGTATTCTGGTCCGTCTGGTGTCGTTTATTACTGGCCTGAGGTTCTAAAATGTCTGAAGCTCCAAAAAAACGTTGGTACGTCGTTCAGGCGTTTTCCGGTTTTGAAGGTCGCGTAGCGCAATCGCTGCGTGAACACATCAAACTGCACGATATGGAAGAGCTGTTCGGCGAAGTGATGGTGCCTACGGAAGAAGTGGTTGAAATCCGTGGTGGTCAGCGTCGCAAGAGCGAGCGTAAATTCTTCCCTGGCTACGTGCTGGTGCAGATGGTGATGAATGACGCCAGCTGGCACCTGGTGCGCAGCGTACCGCGTGTCATGGGGTTCATTGGCGGTACGTCTGACCGTCCTGCGCCGATCAGCGATAAAGAAGTTGATGCGATCATGAACCGCCTGCAGCAGGTCGGTGACAAACCGCGTCCGAAAACGCTGTTCGAGCCGGGCGAGCTGGTGCGCGTCAACGACGGCCCGTTTGCCGATTTCAACGGCGTGGTCGAAGAAGTCGATTACGAAAAGAGCCGCCTGAAAGTTTCCGTTTCCATCTTCGGCCGTGCAACGCCGGTGGAACTGGACTTCAGCCAGGTTGAAAAAGGCTGATCGAATAATCAGCAATAAGCGGTCCGTTGCCGCTTGTCAAAGGCGCGAAATTGAACTACAATTTCGCGCCTTTTGTTTTTAGATGCCTTGCCTGATGTTTGTCCGGCGAGGTTAAACACGGGGAGCCTCTCACGAGGCGATACTACCCAAACCGAGGAAATTTAAATGGCTAAGAAAGTACAAGCCTACGTTAAGCTGCAAGTTGCAGCTGGTATGGCTAACCCGAGCCCACCAGTGGGTCCAGCTCTGGGTCAGCAGGGCGTTAACATCATGGAATTCTGTAAGGCATTCAACGCTAAAACTGACAGCGTTGAGAAAGGTCTGCCGATTCCGGTTGTTATCACCGTTTATTCTGATCGCTCCTTCACTTTCGTTACCAAAACCCCGCCAGCAGCAGTTCTGCTGAAAAAAGCGGCTGGTATCAAGTCTGGTTCCGGTAAGCCGAACAAAGACAAAGTAGGTAAAGTGACCCGTGCTCAGGTACGTGAAATCGCAGAAACCAAAGCTGCGGACATGACTGGTTCTGACGTTGAAGCGATGACTCGCTCCATCGAAGGTACCGCTCGTTCCATGGGCCTGGTAGTGGAGGATTAAGAGATGGCTAAGCTGACCAAGCGCATGCGCGTGATCCGTGACAAAGTTGATGCTACTAAACAGTATGACATCACTGAAGCTGTTGCTCTGCTGAAAGAGCTGGCCACCGCTAAATTCGTAGAAAGCGTTGACGTTGCCGTTAACCTCGGTATCGACGCTCGTAAATCTGACCAAAACGTTCGTGGCGCTACCGTTCTGCCACACGGCACCGGTCGTTCCGTTCGCGTTGCCGTATTTACCCAAGGCGCTAACGCTGAAGCAGCGAAAGCTGCCGGCGCAGAGCTGGTAGGTATGGACGATCTGGCTGAGCAGATCAAGAAAGGCGAAATGAACTTCGACGTTGTTATTGCTTCCCCGGATGCAATGCGCGTTGTAGGTCAACTGGGCCAGATCCTGGGTCCACGCGGCCTGATGCCAAACCCGAAAGTGGGTACCGTTACTCCGAACGTTGCTGAAGCAGTGAAAAACGCTAAAGCAGGTCAGGTTCGCTACCGTAACGACAAAAACGGCATCATCCATACCACTATCGGTAAGGTTGATTTCGACGCAGACAAACTGAAAGAAAACCTGGAAGCCCTGCTGGTTGCGCTGAAAAAAGCAAAACCTTCTCAGGCGAAAGGCATGTACATCAAGAAAGTTAGCCTCTCCACCACCATGGGTGCTGGCGTTGCTATCGATCAAAGCGGTCTGTCTGCCGCAGCGAACTAATCGCACTTGCGATTATCGCTTTGACTTGGGGCCGAGATTTGTCTAGAATCTTATGCCCCAAGGTTTTGCTATTGGCTATGCCGTAGGCAAAACAAAGATTTTTCGGTTGGAGCCTGGCCTATCCAGGCCTCCGTCCAAGACCGCAGGTGTATCGCAAGATGCTTAATCCTTCCTGCGTAGACGGTGACAGAGCCTAAGAAAATTTTTCTTTTTTATAAAAGAATGTCTTTGCTGGATTCTGCTCACCGTGTTAAGCCGCTCGGCGTGGCGTTTTACAAAGCGCCGAGTGAAGTGAGTTCCGGGGGATTTTCCCCGGCTAATCCAGGAGCAAAAAGCTAATGGCATTAAATCTTCAAGACAAACAAGCGATTGTTGCTGAAGTCAGCGAAGTAGCCAAAGGCGCGCTGTCTGCGGTTGTTGCGGATTCCCGCGGCGTTACCGTAGATAAAATGACTGAACTGCGTAAAGCAGGTCGTGAAGCTGGCGTTTACATGCGTGTTGTTCGCAACACCCTGATGCGTCGCGTAGTTGAAGGCACTCCATTCGAATGCCTGAAAGACACGTTTGTCGGTCCAACCTTGATTGCATTCTCTCACGAACACCCGGGCGCTGCTGCTCGTCTGTTCAAAGAGTTCGCGAAAGCGAATGCAAAATTCGAGGTTAAAGCTGCGGCCTTTGAAGGTGAGCTGATCCCAGCGGCGCAAATCGACCGCCTGGCGACGCTGCCAACTTACGAAGAAGCGATCGCACGCCTGATGGCAACCATGAAAGAAGCCGCTGCCGGCAAACTGGTTCGCACTCTGGCTGCAGTACGCGATCAGAAAGAAGCGGCGTAAGCCACTCTTTCTTAGCCTTTGCTAACGTATTTAAACTATTTCTGAATTTTAGGAACAATTGTTATGTCTATCACTAAAGACCAAATCCTGGAAGCAGTTGCCGCTATGTCCGTAATGGACGTTGTTGAACTGGTTTCCGCTATGGAAGAAAAATTCGGCGTTTCTGCTGCTGCTGCTGTAGCTGTAGCTGCTGGCCCAGCTGAAGCTGCTGAAGAGAAAACTGAGTTCGACGTTATCCTGAAAGCTGCAGGCGCTAACAAAGTTGCTGTTATCAAAGCAGTACGTGGCGCTACCGGCCTGGGTCTGAAAGAAGCTAAAGACCTGGTTGAATCTGCTCCAGCCGCTCTGAAAGAAGGCGTGAGCAAAGATGACGCAGAAGCTCTGAAAAAATCTCTGGAAGAAGCTGGCGCAGAAGTTGAAGTTAAATAAGCCAACCCTTCCGGTTGCAGCCTAGTCTTTTAGGCTGATGGCTGGTGACTTTTTAGTCACCAGCCTTTTTGCGCTGTAGGGCGCCAGTAGCGTTTCACACTGTTTGGCTGCTGGTTTCGCCTCCCAATGTTTGTTTCTATCGACGACTTAATATACCGCGGTCTTTGCACTACCAGGAGTTCTGGGGGAAGGCGCGATGAAATGGTTTAAGCGTGATAGCAAGAGATATTGCGGAAAGTGTTCCCGCTTTCCGGTCGACAAAACGGTGTTGCATGAACTGTCCCTAATCGGACGGACAGATTGGGTCACTGATCAGCGAGCTGAGGAACCCTATGGTTTACTCCTATACCGAGAAAAAACGTATTCGTAAGGATTTTGGTAAACGTCCACAAGTGCTGGACATACCATATCTCCTTTCTATCCAGCTTGACTCGTTCCAGAAGTTTATCGAGCAAGATCCAGAAGGGCAGTACGGCCTTGAAGCCGCATTCCGTTCTGTTTTCCCTATCCAGAGCTACAGTGGCAATTCGGAGCTGCAATACGTTAGCTACCGTCTTGGTGAGCCGGTCTTCGACGTCAAAGAGTGCCAGATCCGTGGTGTGACGTTCTCTGCACCGCTGCGCGTAAAACTGCGCCTGGTTATCTATGAGCGCGAAGCGCCTGAAGGTACGGTCAAAGACATCAAGGAACAAGAAGTCTACATGGGCGAAATTCCGCTCATGACCGAAAACGGCACCTTTGTGATCAACGGTACTGAGAGGGTTATCGTATCTCAGTTGCACCGTAGTCCTGGCGTATTCTTCGACAGCGATAAGGGTAAAACCCACTCCTCGGGTAAAGTGCTGTACAACGCACGCATCATCCCTTACCGCGGTTCATGGTTGGACTTCGAGTTCGATCCGAAAGACAACCTGTTCGTGCGTATTGACCGTCGCCGCAAACTGCCTGCGACCATCATTCTGCGCGCGCTGAACTACACCACTGAACAGATCCTCGACCTGTTCTTTGACAAGATCGTCTTCGAAATCCGCGACAACAAGCTGCAGATGGAGCTGGTGCCAGAGCGCCTGCGTGGTGAGACCGCTTCGTTCGATATCGAAGCCAACGGCAAGATCTACGTAGAGAAAGGCCGTCGCATCACCGCTCGTCATATCCGTCAGCTGGAAAAAGACGACATTCAGAGCATTGAAGTACCGGTAGAGTACATCGCGGGCAAAGTGGTCGCGAAAGACTATATCGATACCAATACCGGCGAACTGATCTGCGCAGCCAACATGGAGCTGTCGCTGGATCTGCTGGCCAAGCTGAGCCAGTCCGGCCACAAGCGCATCGAAACGCTGTTCACCAACGATCTGGACCACGGCGCGTACATCTCTGAAACGCTGCGTGTCGATCCGACTAACGATCGTCTGAGCTCGCTGGTAGAAATCTACCGCATGATGCGTCCTGGTGAGCCGCCAACGCGCGAAGCTGCCGAAAGCCTGTTCGAGAACCTGTTCTTCTCCGAAGACCGCTACGATCTGTCCGCGGTTGGCCGTATGAAGTTCAACCGTTCTCTGCTGCGTGACGAGATCGAAGGTTCGGGCATCCTGAGCAAAGACGACATCATCGAAGTGATGAAGAAGCTCATCGATATCCGTAACGGCAAGGGCGAAGTGGACGATATCGACCACTTGGGCAACCGTCGTATCCGCTCCGTCGGCGAAATGGCCGAGAACCAGTTCCGCGTAGGTCTGGTGCGTGTTGAGCGTGCGGTG
The DNA here is from genome assembly GCF_014982455.1 of Serratia sp. X3. NCBI lineage: Bacteria > Pseudomonadati > Pseudomonadota > Gammaproteobacteria > Enterobacterales > Yersiniaceae > Serratia > Serratia sp. X3. The sequence goes on along the minus strand of NZ_JADCNB010000014.1, from coordinate 24,978 downwards.
AAAGAGCGTCTGTCTCTGGGCGATCTGGATACCCTGATGCCTCAGGACATGATCAACGCCAAACCGATTTCGGCGGCGGTGAAAGAGTTCTTCGGTTCCAGCCAGCTGTCCCAGTTCATGGACCAGAACAACCCGTTGTCCGAGATCACGCACAAGCGTCGTATCTCCGCACTGGGCCCGGGCGGTCTGACCCGTGAGCGCGCCGGCTTTGAAGTTCGAGACGTACACCCGACCCACTACGGCCGCGTGTGCCCAATCGAAACGCCGGAAGGTCCAAACATCGGTCTGATCAACTCCCTGTCCGTGTACGCACAGACTAACGAGTATGGCTTCCTGGAAACCCCGTACCGCCGCGTGCGTGACGGCGTGGTGACCGATGAAATCAACTATCTGTCTGCTATTGAAGAAGGCAACTTCGTTATCGCCCAGGCGAACTCCAACCTGGATGAAGAAGGCCGCTTCGTAGAAGACCTGGTCACCTGCCGCAGCAAAGGCGAATCAAGCCTGTTTAGCCGCGATCAGGTTGACTACATGGACGTATCCACCCAGCAGGTCGTTTCCGTTGGTGCCTCACTGATTCCATTCCTGGAACACGATGACGCCAACCGTGCATTGATGGGTGCGAACATGCAACGTCAGGCCGTACCAACCCTGCGCGCTGATAAGCCGCTGGTCGGTACCGGTATGGAACGCGCTGTAGCGGTTGACTCCGGCGTAACCGCCGTTGCCAAACGCGGCGGTGTGATTCAGTACGTGGATGCTTCCCGTATCGTTATCAAAGTTAACGAAGACGAGATGTACCCGGGCGAAGCAGGTATCGATATTTACAACCTGACCAAGTACACCCGTTCTAACCAGAACACCTGCATCAACCAGATGCCGTGTGTGAATCTGGGTGAGCCAATCGAGCGCGGCGACGTGCTGGCGGATGGCCCATCGACAGACCTGGGTGAACTTGCGCTGGGCCAGAACATGCGCGTAGCGTTCATGCCTTGGAACGGCTACAACTTCGAAGACTCCATCTTGGTCTCCGAGCGCGTGGTGCAGGAAGATCGCTTCACCACCATCCACATCCAGGAACTGGCGTGTGTGTCTCGTGACACCAAGCTGGGGCCTGAAGAGATCACCGCCGACATCCCTAACGTGGGTGAAGCGGCGCTCTCCAAGCTGGATGAGTCCGGTATCGTGTATATCGGTGCTGAAGTGACCGGCGGCGACATCCTGGTCGGTAAGGTAACGCCTAAAGGCGAAACCCAGCTGACGCCGGAAGAGAAACTGCTGCGTGCGATCTTCGGTGAGAAAGCGTCTGACGTTAAAGACTCTTCTCTGCGTGTGCCGAACGGCGTTTCCGGTACCGTTATCGACGTGCAGGTCTTCACCCGCGATGGCGTGGAAAAAGACAAGCGCGCGTTGGAAATCGAAGAGATGCAGCTGAAGCAGGCGAAGAAAGACCTGACTGAAGAACTGCAGATCCTGGAAGCCGGCCTGTTTGCGCGTATCCACGCGGTACTGGTTGCCGGTGGCATCGAAGCCGACAAGCTGAGCAAGCTGCCGCGCGATCGCTGGCTGGAACTGGGCCTGACCGACGAAGAGAAGCAAAACCAGCTGGAGCAGCTGGCTGAGCAGTACGACGAACTGAAATCCGACTTCGAGAAGAAGCTGGAAGCCAAGCGTCGTAAGATTACTCAGGGCGACGATCTGGCGCCGGGCGTACTGAAAATCGTCAAGGTTTATCTGGCCGTTAAACGTCAGATCCAACCGGGTGACAAGATGGCGGGCCGCCACGGTAACAAGGGTGTTATCTCCAAGATCAACCCGATCGAAGATATGCCTTACGATGAAAACGGCACGCCGGTAGACATCGTACTGAACCCGCTGGGCGTACCATCACGTATGAACATCGGTCAGATCCTGGAAACCCACCTGGGTATGGCTGCGAAAGGCATCGGTGAGAAGATCAACCAGATGCTGAAGCAGCAGCAGGAAGTGGCCAAGCTGCGTGAGTTCATCCAGAAGGCCTACGATCTGGGCGACGACGTTTGCCAGAAAGTTGACCTGAACACCTTCAGCGACGACGAAGTGCTGCGTCTGGCAGAGAACCTGAAAAAAGGTATGCCGATCGCAACGCCGGTGTTTGACGGTGCGAAAGAGACTGAAATCAAGAAGCTGCTGGAAATGGGCGGTATCCCGACCTCCGGTCAGATCACGCTGTTCGATGGCCGTACCGGTGAGCAATTCGAGCGCCAGGTTACTGTCGGCTATATGTACATGCTGAAACTGAACCACTTGGTTGACGATAAAATGCACGCCCGTTCAACCGGTTCTTACAGCTTGGTTACTCAGCAGCCTCTGGGTGGTAAAGCGCAGTTCGGTGGTCAACGCTTCGGTGAGATGGAAGTGTGGGCACTGGAAGCATACGGCGCGGCTTATACCCTGCAGGAAATGCTCACCGTTAAGTCGGATGACGTTAACGGCCGTACCAAGATGTACAAAAACATCGTGGATGGCGATCACCGGATGGAGCCAGGCATGCCGGAATCCTTCAACGTACTGTTGAAAGAAATCCGCTCGCTCGGCATCAACATCGAACTGGAAGACGAGTAATCGTCATTCCGGCTCAGGCTCCCCGCCTAAGGGAGCCTGAGGGTGGTTGTTCAGGTCACACGGGTACCTACTGCGGTTGTGGGTGCCCAACAGGTTTAACTCCGACAGGAGCCAATCCGTGAAAGACTTATTGAAGTTTCTGAAAGCGCAAACTAAGACCGAAGAGTTTGATGCGATCAAGATTGCTCTGGCCTCGCCAGACATGATCCGTTCGTGGTCGTTCGGTGAAGTTAAGAAGCCGGAAACCATTAACTACCGTACGTTCAAACCAGAGCGTGACGGCCTTTTCTGCGCCCGTATCTTCGGGCCGGTAAAAGATTACGAGTGCCTGTGCGGTAAGTACAAGCGCTTGAAACACCGCGGCGTGATCTGTGAGAAGTGCGGCGTTGAAGTGACCCAGACCAAAGTGCGTCGTGAACGCATGGGCCACATCGAGCTGGCTTCCCCGACTGCGCACATCTGGTTCCTGAAATCGCTGCCATCCCGCATCGGTTTGCTGCTGGATATGCCGCTGCGTGACATCGAACGCGTACTGTACTTCGAATCCTATGTGGTGGTCGAAGGCGGTATGACCAACCTCGAGCGTCGTCAGATCCTGACCGAAGAGCAGTATCTGGACGCGCTGGAAGAGTTCGGTGACGAATTCGACGCCAAGATGGGTGCGGAAGCCATTCAGGCCCTGTTGAAAAACATGGATCTGGAAGCCGAGTGCGAGCAGCTGCGTGAAGAGCTGAACGAAACCAACTCCGAAACCAAGCGCAAGAAGCTGACCAAGCGTATCAAGCTGCTGGAAGCGTTCGTACAGTCCGGAAACAAGCCGGAGTGGATGATCCTGACCGTGCTGCCGGTACTGCCGCCGGATCTGCGTCCGCTGGTTCCGCTGGATGGCGGTCGTTTCGCGACGTCGGATCTGAACGATCTGTATCGCCGCGTGATCAACCGTAACAACCGTCTGAAACGCCTGCTGGATCTGGCTGCGCCGGACATCATCGTGCGCAACGAAAAGCGTATGCTGCAAGAAGCGGTAGACGCCCTGCTGGATAACGGCCGTCGCGGTCGTGCGATCACCGGTTCCAACAAACGCCCTCTGAAATCTTTGGCCGACATGATCAAAGGTAAGCAGGGTCGTTTCCGTCAGAACCTGCTCGGTAAACGCGTTGACTACTCAGGCCGTTCCGTTATCACCGTAGGTCCATACCTGCGTCTGCATCAGTGCGGTCTGCCTAAGAAGATGGCGTTGGAGCTGTTCAAACCGTTCATCTACGGCAAATTGGAGCTGCGTGGCTTGGCCACCACCATCAAAGCCGCCAAGAAAATGGTTGAGCGTGAAGAAGCCGTCGTTTGGGATATCCTGGACGAAGTGATTCGCGAACACCCGGTACTGCTGAACCGTGCACCAACCCTGCACCGTTTGGGTATCCAGGCGTTTGAACCGGTTCTGATCGAAGGTAAAGCGATCCAGCTGCACCCGCTGGTTTGTGCGGCATATAACGCCGACTTCGATGGTGACCAGATGGCCGTTCACGTACCGCTGACGCTGGAAGCCCAGCTGGAAGCGCGTGCGCTGATGATGTCCACCAACAACATCCTGTCCCCAGCGAACGGCGAGCCAATCATCGTTCCTTCTCAGGACGTTGTACTGGGTCTGTACTACATGACCCGCGACTGTGTTAACGCCAAAGGCGAAGGCATGGTGCTGAACGGTTCCAAAGAAGCTGAGCGTGTTTACCGCGCCGGCCTGGCGTCGCTGCATGCGCGCGTTAAAGTGCGTATCACCGAAGACGTCAAGAACGCCGAAGGCGAGTGGACCTCTCAGACCAGCATCATCGACACCACCATCGGCCGCGCCATCCTGTGGATGATCGTACCGAAAGGTCTGCCGTACGCGATCGTTAACCAGCCTTTGGGCAAGAAAGCGATCTCCAAGATGCTGAACACCTGTTACCGCATCCTGGGCCTGAAGCCGACCGTTATCTTTGCTGACCAGATCATGTACACCGGCTTTGCTTACGCAGCCCGTTCCGGCGCTTCCGTAGGTATCGACGACATGGTTATCCCGGCCAAGAAGGCGGAGATCATCGAAGAAGCGGAAACCGAAGTTGCCGAGATCCAGGAGCAGTTCCAGTCTGGTCTGGTGACCGCCGGCGAACGCTACAACAAAGTGATCGATATCTGGGCTGCCGCGAACGAACGCGTTGCGAAAGCGATGATGGAAAACCTGTCGGTAGAAGACGTGGTTAACCGTGACGGCGAAGTGGAACAGCAAGTTTCCTTCAACAGCATCTTTATGATGGCCGACTCCGGTGCGCGTGGTTCCGCCGCTCAGATTCGTCAGCTGGCCGGTATGCGTGGTCTGATGGCGAAGCCGGACGGCTCCATCATCGAAACGCCAATCACCGCGAACTTCCGTGAAGGTCTGAACGTACTCCAGTACTTCATCTCCACTCACGGTGCTCGTAAAGGTCTGGCGGATACCGCACTGAAAACCGCGAACTCCGGTTATCTGACCCGTCGTCTGGTTGACGTGGCGCAGGACCTGGTGGTGACTGAAGACGACTGTGGCACCCACGACGGCATCCTGATGACTCCGGTTATCGAAGGTGGCGACGTGAAAGAGCCGCTGCGTGAACGCGTTCTGGGCCGTGTGACGGCAGAAGACGTCCTCAAGCCGGGTACGGCGGACATTCTGGTGCCACGCAACACCCTGCTGAACGAGAAGGCGTGTGACCTGTTGGAAGAGAACTCTGTCGACAGCGTTAAAGTCCGTTCCGTGGTGAGCTGTGAAACCGACTTCGGTGTGTGTGCAAACTGCTACGGTCGCGACCTGGCACGTGGCCACATCATCAACAAAGGTGAAGCCATCGGCGTTATCGCGGCACAGTCCATCGGTGAGCCGGGTACACAGCTGACGATGCGTACGTTCCACATCGGTGGTGCGGCATCTCGTGCGGCTGCTGAATCCAGCATTCAGGTGAAAAACAAGGGTAGCATCAAGCTGAGCAACGCGAAGTTCGTTATGAACGCCGCAGGCAAGCTGGTGATCACCTCGCGTAACACCGAACTGAAACTGATCGACGAATTCGGCCGTACCAAAGAAAGCTACAAGGTGCCTTACGGCGCCGTGATGGGCAAAGGCGACGGTGAAGAAGTTAACGGCGGCGAAACCGTTGCTAACTGGGATCCGCACACCATGCCGGTCATCAGTGAAGTCAGCGGCTTCATTCGCTTCGCCGACATGGTCGACGGCCAGACGATTACTCGTCAGACCGACGAACTGACCGGTTTGTCTTCTCTGGTTGTTCTGGACAGCGCAGAGCGTACCGGTAGCGGTAAAGACCTGCGTCCGGCACTGAAAATCGTTGACGCTAAGGGCGAAGACGTATTGATCCCAGGTACTGATATGCCTGCTCAATACTTCCTGCCGGGCAAAGCGATCGTTCAGCTGGAAGACGGCATTCAGATCGGTGCGGGTGATACCCTGGCGCGTATTCCTCAGGAATCCGGCGGTACCAAGGATATTACCGGTGGTCTGCCGCGCGTTGCCGACCTGTTCGAAGCGCGTCGTCCGAAAGAGCCGGCAATCCTGGCTGAAATCAGCGGGATTATCTCGTTCGGTAAAGAGACCAAAGGCAAACGTCGCCTGGTGATCTCTCCGCTGGACGGCAGCGACGCTTACGAAGAGATGATTCCGAAATGGCGTCAGCTCAACGTGTTCGAAGGCGAAGTGGTGGAACGTGGCGACGTCGTCTCCGACGGCCCAGAGTCTCCGCACGACATTCTGCGTCTGCGTGGCGTGCATGCGGTTACCCGCTACATCACCAACGAAGTGCAGGAAGTTTACCGTCTGCAAGGCGTTAAGATTAACGATAAGCACATCGAAGTTATCGTTCGTCAGATGCTGCGTAAAGGCACTATCGTTAGCGCTGGTGGCTCCGAGTTCCTGGAAGGCGAGCAGGCTGAAGTGTCTCGCGTCAAGATTGCCAACCGTCAGCTGGAAGCTGAAGGTAAGATCCCGGCAACCTTCTCGCGCGATCTGCTGGGTATCACCAAGGCTTCCTTGGCGACCGAGTCCTTCATCTCCGCCGCATCGTTCCAGGAAACGACGCGCGTTCTGACCGAAGCTGCCGTAGCCGGCAAGCGCGACGAACTGCGTGGCCTGAAAGAGAACGTCATCGTGGGCCGTCTGATCCCAGCCGGTACCGGTTACGCTTATCATCAGGATCGCATGCGTCGTCGTGCTCAGGGCGAAGCGCCGGTTGTTCCGCAAGTCAGCGCGGAAGAAGCGACTGCGAACCTGGCCGAACTGCTTAACGCAGGTCTGGGCGGCAGCGACGACGAGTAATCGTCATCCGCGCCGCGGGCCCGCTACGCCGGGCCTATCGCCAGATAAACCGCTCCCTAGGGGGCGGTTTTTTTTCGCCTCGCGCCGGGTTATGACAAACTTTGCTACTATGGTTACAGCAGAAATTGACCGGCGCTTTTTACCTGACAACCAAGGACAGCACAAAACATGGACAGCCTCATTACCTTCGAAAAACTGACGGCGAAACACCTGCCTTACCTGTATGAGATCCGCTTTTCCGTCGAAGAGAATCTGCTGCATCCGCATCAGATCCAGTATCTGCAGCGCAAGCAGGCGCTGGAAGACATCAACCAGGGCGGTGGCTGGATCTGCAAGTATGGCGAGGACTATGCCGGCGTTGGATTCGGGTTGTTCATCCCCGAACCGTTGATTGGCGGATTGTTCGTGAAGCCGGAATACCAATCAATGGGGATGGGTTCAGCCTTGCTGGCGCGAGTCACTGCCTGGATGTTTGAGCACGGCGCCGAAGCCATTCACTTAACCACCGATCCCGGCTCTAAAGCCGAAGGTTTTTATCAACATCACGGTTGGGAACTGATCGGGCGGGATGAGTTTGGTCAGGCGGAGCTGGTGAAACGCAAAGAGGGTGAATAATGAAAATCAAAGGATTGATGACGTTACTGCTGCTTTCGCTGTTCAGCGCGCCGCTGTACGCGGCCGTTGACTCTTTTTACCTGAAGCCGGCGGACGGCGAGAAGATCAAGGTCACCCGGCAGATGCTGGAGGCGATGCCGTCGCACACGATTAAAACCTCGACCAATTTCACCCCGGAAGAGGCGTTCACCGGCGTTGAGTTTTCGGAGCTGGTGAAAGCGTACCATCTGCAAGGGAAGTCGGTGCGGGCCTTCGCGTGGGACGACTATTCCTATTCGATGTCGATTGACGAGATGATTAAATATCGCGTGATTATCGCCTATCTGCGCGGCGGTAAGCCGATCGACGTGGGGGAGCTGGGGCCGTTCGCTATTATCTATCCGCGCGATCAATACCCCGAGCTGAATAACCTGGACGTGAACGCGAAAACCGTCTGGCAAGTCAAACGGCTGGAGATTAAATGAGATGAGCAAGAAACTGATCGGTACTCTTATCGCGTTGGTTGCCATCTTCTCCTTATTAATTTTGCTGATTGCCATTAACTTCGGTGGCGTAAAAGATCGTTATAAGCAGATCGAACCCAATCTGGATAACTACTCGGTGGCCGAGATCCTGTTTCTGGCGTTTGAAAGAACCAAAACTGCGCTGCTGCTCAGTGAAAACGACGACTACGACGCTTTCCTGATTAAAAAGAAAATATTTTACTCGAAGATCCAAATCCTGGAGAGCCGCTCCACCTTCAGCGACTCTTTCTATTACGACGACGAATTTATCAAGAACGTCGCTCTGCTGAAGCAACAGTACCGAACGCTGGGCGATCTTTCCGTCGGTTTGCTGGCAGGGCGGAAAAGCAAGGCGGATATCCTCGCTTATATGGATGACATCGAGGGCACGTTGGTCGATATCCAGGAGATTATTTATCGGATACAAATTAAAAACTTCACCGAGGTTAAAGGCATCATCCAGGATAATTCAAGAAAAGCCGAGATGTTCGCCGTCTTATCGCTGATGTTGGTGTTCCTGATGATGTTCCTGGTGGTGAGAAACGCCTTCTCGTTAAAAGAGATCATCAAGAACAAGAACATTTTTATCTCATCCATCTACCATGAAATCGCCGGTTCGACGCAGGCCATCGTCATCGCCGCGGATATCATGGAGCACGAGCTGGCGCAGGAAGAGCTGAAAAAGGAGGCCCGCCTGATCTCCTACCACGGCAACAAGATCGCCGAACAAACGCGCGAGGTGATGGATTATTCGCGGTTTGAAATGGGGGAGGTCAACGTCAATATTTCCACCTTTCGGCTGCATGAGGTGGTGGACGATGCCATGACCAGTATCAGCGCCGGGCGCGGTAATCGCATCGTGGTGCGTCGTTCATCCTATGTTGGTTTGATTTGCTCCGACAAATACAAGCTCTACCGAATATTGGCCAATCTGCTCAGCAACGCGGACAAATTTACCCACCACGGCGCGATCATCCTCAACGTGAAGGTGTGCCACGGCAATCTGTATTTATGGGTAAAAGACAACGGCATCGGATTTAACGTTAATAATCTGGAACGGTTGTACAAGGCGTTCAATCAGGGAGTAGAAAGGGAAACGCGGCAGGGACTGGGGCTGGGGCTGACCATTATCAAGAATTATGTGACGACGCTGAAAGGCGCCATCAGAGTCAAATCCACCGAAGGCGTTGGCTCATCGTTTTTCATCCGCATTCCGGTCAAACTAATTAAAGAATAAATTCGACAGCAGCAGTGAGGAGATAATCAGCGGTTTGGTCGGTTTTTCCACTAGGTGCACGTCATAGTGCAGGATCATATCGCCGATATTCTTCTCATAGTGATTCAGCTGGCCGGTCAGAATGATGATGCGCGCGTGCGGATCGAGGGTGTCCTTTATTTTCTTCACGACGCGTTCTGAGGTTTCGCCGAAGTCCAACAGCCAGTCCAGAATAAACGCCTCAAAGGACTGTTGCTCAAGTGCGGCCAGCATGGCATCCGCCGTTTGAAAGGTCTCGGTCTCAATGCCGTAGCGGCAGGCGATTTTCTTCAACAGCTCGAGGATATCGCTGTCGTTGTCCAGGATCGCGATGCGCGGCGCCGGCAGAAAGTCTATCTTGTTGACTCTGTACAGCGGTACGTCGGCCTGCGTATCCCGGCTGGTATTGATGATGAAAAGGTCATCTTTTTTGTAGGCGTAGGTTTCGTCGTCGTCCAGCTGTGTCACCGGGTGTTCGTCGACTTCAACCTTACAGCGTTTGTGAATGCTGTTCATGATAAAAACGCCGTTATGCGTTCTTTGGCCGGCGAATGGCTCGTTGAAGTATTGAAACACCTTTCTGACTTCGTCGAGGGTGATGCCCCTTTTACCATCCAGCTTCTGTTTGGCGCTGTTGTACTGAAGGTTCAGTATGTTGGCCATCGTGGAGGCATGTTTTCTGTCGCCAACCCCTTTCAGAGTGAGCAACGCGCTGATTGCATCGATGTAATTTGGCGTTTTCTTCATGACAACCTTGGTTTTTTTGATGTTGACCGCGAGCGTGGCAAATCTGCGCGAGGACCCGTGCTGGATTATAGATGATGCCCCGGAGGTTGCGGCGATATCAGTTTGATTTTCCTTGGCAAACTCAGAATACACTCGATATCAAATAAAAAAACACTCAAAAGACATTCACATTTAATCGTTTGTATGGTTAATTAGCGCACATACTGTGTGATTCGCGTCCTGGGGGGGGTTGCCAGTCTCACAAAATAAACCGCCTGCTCTTGTCCGTAAGCAGGGAGCAGGCGGCAAAAAAACGCGACGGCCAACACCAGGGCCATTGGCAGTATCGGGGATTACCCCTCGAGTCACTTTTCGTCTTTGCATCGACTTTTTCCTCGTTCTGCCGTTCTCTGCCGCAACGGGCTCCATTGAAAAACACTCTGCGTGAGTGCTGAACACCGCTATTCCCTCATCATGCCCGTCACTTGAGCCGATAAAACCGCCTGTTCGTGCGTGCCCTCAGGCGAGGTTCCAGGATGGCCGTTGCTGAGGAACCGGAGTCGCGCAAGAGCGTCTGTGCGCGATCCGGGGTGGGATAAGGCGGGGCCATCGAGAGGGTAACGGCCCCGGCCGACACCGGGTTTGGCGGTCGGCAACGTCACTATAATCGGCGCGTTTGCCGGCGCCAGCGTCATCGTTCGTCATTGCGCGGCCGCTCCAGCGTTTTCTTCACACGGCGGCAAACGTTGCCGTCTATTGCGCGCTGCGTCCCAGATAATCGTCCCAGTCTTTCCACACCGGCTGCAGCCCGGCGTTGCTGATGGCCTCGGCGACCTGCTGCGGCGTGCGGCCGTCGTGCGGCTCGAACTGTTCCAGCTCAGGCGGTACGTCGTCGGCATAGCCGCCGGGTTGCGTCTTGGATCCGGCGCTGACGCTATTGATCGCCACCGGGATCATATGATCGCGGAAGTACGGCGACTCCCGGGTAGACAGCGACAGCTCAACGTCCGGCGCGAACAGCCGGAAGGCGCAGATCAGCTGCACCAGCTGAGGCTCACTCATGATAGACGCGGGCTCAATACCGCCGGCGCAGGGGCGCAGGCGTGGGAACGAGATCGAGTAGCGGCTCTGCCAATAGGTTTGCTGCAGGTAGAACAGGTGTTCCGCCAGCAGATAGCAGTCGGTTCGCCAGCTGTGGGACAGGCCGATTAACGCGCCGAGGCCGATCTTGTCGATCCCGGCGCGCCCCAGGCGATCCGGCGTGGCCAGGCGCCAATGGAAATCCTGCTTCTGGCCGCGCAGGTGGTGCTGCAGATAGGTGGCCGGATGGTAGGTTTCCTGATACACCAGCACGCCGTCCAGGCCCAGCGTTTTCAGTTCGGCGTATTCCTCCTGCGCCAGCGGCTGCACTTCCATCATCAGCGAGCTGAAGTGGCGGCGGATCGCCGGAATGTGCTGGCGAAAATAGTCCATGCCGACCTTGGTCTGATGTTCGCCGGTGACCAGCAACAGATGTTCGAACCCCAACGCCTTGATGGCTTCGCACTCGCGGGCGATCTCCGCCGCATCCAGCGTTTTGCGCTTGATGCGGTTGCTCATCGAAAAGCCGCAGTAGGTGCAGTCGTTGGCGCACAGGTTGGACAGGTACAGCGGCACATAGAAGCTGACGACGTTGCCGAACCGCTGACGGGTCAGCAACTGCGCGCGTTGCGCCAACGGTTCCAGATACGGCGCGGCCGCAGGGGAGATCAGCGCCATAAAGTCGTCGCGCGTCAGCTTGTCGGCGTTCAACGCGCGTTCCACGTCGCGCGCCGTTTTGCCGTTGATGCGCAGGGTAATGTCGTCCCAGTCCAGCTGTTGCCAGCGGCTACTGAAATCGTCGGCCATCACTGCGCCTCCTCTGGCTGGCTGAGGAAAGCGGTCAGCGGGCTGGAGGCGACCGCGCTGCGCTGGCTGGAGCCTAATCCGGCGCTGCGTGCCAGCTCGCCGGCCTCCAGCGCCAGGCGAAACGCCCGCGCCATCTGCACCGGATCGCGCGCCACGGCGATGGCGGTATTCACCAGCACCGCGTCGGCGCCCAGCTCCATCGCTTCCAGCGCGTGGCTCGGCGCGCCGATGCCGGCGTCTACCACCACCGGCACCTTGGCTTGCTCGATGATGATTTCGAGGAAGTCACGGGTGCGCAGACCGCGGTTGGAGCCGATAGGGGCGCCGAGCGGCATCACCGCCGCGCATCCCACTTCTTCCAGCCGTTTGCACAGCACCGGATCGGCGCCGCAGTAGGGCAGCACCACAAAACCGTCTTTCACCAGCGTTTCCGCCGCCTTCAGCGTTTCTATCGGATCCGGCAGCAGGTATTTCACATCGGGATGGATCTCCAGCTTCACCCAGTGGGTGCCGAGCGCTTCGCGCGCCAGTCGGGCGGCGAACACCGCTTCAGCGGCCGTTTTGGCGCCGGAGGTATTGGGCAATAGCCTGACGCCCAACTGTTGCAGCGGCGCCAAAATGGCGTCGTTGCCGCCGCGCAGATCGACGCGCTTCATGGCCATGGTCACCAGTTGTGAGCCGGAGGCCGCCAGCGCCTCCAACATCAGCGCCGGGGTGGCGAACTTGCCGGTGCCGGTGAACAGGCGCGAGGTAAAAGTGGTATCGGCGATTTTCAGCATGTCAGCCTCCGGCGATCGCTTGAAACAGCAAAATGTCGTCACCGTCCTGCACCTGATGGTCGGCCCAGTCGGCGCGTGGGATGATGGTTTGGTTGATCGCCAGCGCGGTGCCCGGCTGGTGGCGTTCCAGCTGGGTCAGCAGGGCGGCGACGCTGAGCGGCTGCGCCAGCTCCAGCGGTTGGTCGTTCAGACGGATCTTCATGCGGCGCCTCCGCATACCGGGCAGGCGCGGGCCCGGCTCAGCTGCAGCGTGCTCCAGCTCTGCTGCTTGCCGTCGAACAGCCGCAGCTTGCCACTGAGGGAGGAAGGCATGCCGGCCAGCATCTTGATGGCCTCCAGCGCTTGCAGAGTGCCGATCACGCCCACCACCGGGCCGAGCACCCCGGCGGTGCGGCAGTTGCGCTGCGGTTCTTCCTGCTCCGGGTACAGGCAGGCGTAGCAGCCGTGCGCATAGGGCGGCTCGAGCACCAGCAGCTGGCCGCTGAAACCCACTGCGCTGCCGCTGATCAGCGGCTTGGCGGCGGCGATGCAGGCGGCGTTGACCTCATGGCGGGTCGCCATGTTGTCGCAACAGTCCAGCACCAGATCGGCGCGGGCGACCGCGTCGCGCAGCGCTTGCCCTTGCAGCCGCTGCGCCAGCGGGATGGACTCCACCAACGGGTTCAACGCCTGCAGATGGCGTTGCGCCAGCGCCGCCTTGCCGGTGGCGGTATCGGCGCTGCGGTACAGGATTTGCCGCTGCAGGTTGGTGACGTGCAGCTGGTCGTCGTCGGCCAGCAGCAGCGTGCCGACGCCGGCGGCGGCCAGATACAGCGAAGCCGGGGATCCCAGCCCCCCCAGGCCGACGATCAGCATCGTGGCGCGCTTGAGTTTTTCCTGACCTTCCGGGCCGACATCCTCCAGCAGCAGCTGGCGGCTGTAGCGCAGGAACTCCCGATCGTTAAGCATCGTTCGGCTCCTTACCTTCGATCAGCCGCAGCAGTTCGGCCGTCGCCGCACGCCAGTCCGGCGCCTGGGTGATGGCGCTGACCACCGCCACGCTGCCGACGCCGCACGCCAGCACCGCCGGCACGCGATCGATACTGATCCCGCCGATCGCCACCGTCGGATAATCCGCCAAACCGGCGATGTGGCGTTTCAACTCCGCCAGCCCCTGCGGCGCCGAAGGCATGTCTTTGGTCTGAGTGGGGAAGATGTGCCCCAGCGCGATGTAGGAAGGTTTCACCGCCAGCGCGCGCGCCAGCTCGGCATCGTCATGGGTGGAAACCCCCAGCCGCAGCCCGGCGCGGTGGATGGCCGCCAAATCGGTGGTATCGAGATCTTCCTGGCCCAGATGCACGCCGTAGGCGCCGTGCTTGATCGCCAACCGCCAGTAATCGTTGATGAACAGCCGCGCCTGATAACGCCGGCCCAGTGCGATGGCGGCGGCGATATCCTCTTCGACCTGCTCGTCCGGCAGATCCTTGATGCGCAGCTGGATCGTGGTAACGCCGGCCTCCAGCAGGCGAGCGATCCACTCAACGCTGTCGACCACCGGGTAGAGCCCCAGTTTGTGAGGCGTCGCCGGGAAGGGGGTAGTGATATCAGTCATTGCTGGTCTCCTCTTGCAGTGAGGCGGCGCTGTGATAGAGGTCGCTGCCGCGGGCGCGGAACTCGGCGGACATTTTCTCCATGCCGGTCAGCTGCACCTCGATCGGTTTGGCGGCCTCCTGGGCGGCGGCGTAGTCGCGCACCTCTTGTGAAATCTTCATCGAGCAGAATTTCGGTCCGCACATCGAGCAGAAGTGAGCGATCTTGCCGGACTCCTGCGGCAGGGTTTCGTCGTGATAGGCGCGCGCGGTGGCCGGATCGAGCGCCAGATTGAACTGATCTTCCCAACGGAATTCGAAGCGCGCCTTGGACATGGCGTTATCGCGGATCTGCGCGCCCGGATGGCCTTTGGCCAGATCGGCGGCGTGGGCGGCGATCTTGTAGGTGATCAGGCCCTGTTTGACGTCCTCTTTATTTGGCAGGCCGAGGTGCTCTTTCGGCGTGACGTAACACAGCATGGCGCAGCCGAACCAGCCAATCATCGCCGCGCCGATGCCGGAGGTGAAATGGTCGTAGCCCGGGGAGATATCGGTGGTCAGCGGGCCAAGGGTGTAGAACGGCGCTTCGTGGCAATGTTCCAGCTCTTCGGTCATGTTGCGGCGGATCATTTGCATCGGCACGTGGCCCGGACCTTCAATCATCACCTGTACGTCGTATTCCCAGGCGATTTTGGTCAGCTCGCCCAGCGTATGCAGCTCGGCGAACTGGGCCTCGTCGTTGGCGTCCTGAATCGAACCGGGGCGCAGGCCGTCGCCGAGCGACAGCGAAACGTCGTAGGCGGCGCAGATCTCGCAGATTTCACGGAAGTGCTGATAGAGGAAGTTTTCCTGATGGTGCGACAGACACCATTTGGCCATGATCGAGCCGCCGCGCGACACGATGCCGGTCAGGCGTTTGGCGGTCATCGGCACGTAGCGCAGCAGCACGCCGGCGTGGATGGTGAAGTAGTCGACCCCTTGTTCAGCCTGTTCCAGCAGCGTATCGCGGAACATCTCCCAGGTGAGGTTTTCCGCCACGCCGTTGACCTTCTCCAGCGCCTGGTAGATCGGCACGGTGCCGATGGGCACCGGGCTGTTGCGCAGGATCCATTCGCGGGTTTCGTGAATGTAGCGGCCGGTGGAGAGATCCATCACGGTGTCTGCGCCCCAGCGGGTGGCCCACACCAGCTTCTCCACCTCTTCTTCGATCGACGATGTGACCGCCGAGTTGCCGATATTGGCGTTCACCTTCACCAGGAAATTGCGGCCGATAATCATCGGCTCCGCCTCAGGGTGATTGATGTTGGCGGGAATGATGGCGCGGCCGGCGGCCACTTCCTGACGCACGAACTCCGGCGTGATGTTGTCCGGCAGGTTGGCGCCCCAGCTTTGGCCCGAATGCTGGTGGCGCAGCACCTCACCGCGAATGCGTTCGCGCCCCATGTTTTCACGGATAGCGATGAACTCCATCTCCGGGGTGACGATGCCGGCGCGGGCATAGTGCAGTTGGGTGACGCGCTTGCCCGGCAGCGCTTTGCGCGGCAGCGGCAGGTGTTCGAAGCGCAGGTGATCCAGCCCTTCGTCCGCCAGCCGCTGTTGGGTGAAGCCGGAACTGGCGCCGCTCAGGGCCTCGGTATCGCCGCGCGCGTCGATCCAGCCGGCGCGCAGCTTGGCCAGGCCGGCGTGCACATCGAGCTCGGCCTGCGGATCGCCGTACGGGCCGGCGGTGTCATACACCGGGATCGCCTCGTTCTGTTCATACTGCGGGTTATCTTTGCTGCCGCCGACCAGGGTCGGGCTGAGCTGAATTTCGCGCATCGGCACCTGGATATCGCGGCGCGAGCCCTGCAGGTAGATGCGGCGAGAGTTCGGGAAAGCCATGCCTTGCAGCGTGTCGATAAACTGCTGGGCGGCTTCGCGTTGCGCTTTACGGGCGCGCGGTGGATTAACGTTAGACATAGCAAGTTCCTACCAGTGTGTTGGGTTGGGAAAGTTGCTTGTCTGGAGCTCGGAGGGAGTAATGATGGTGGCCGATAAGGCTGGGCGCCCGCAAGGGAAAGGCCGTGCCTGTGGCGATAGATTACTCTTGTTCCCTTCGCGGGTATTAACCCGATCAGGTTCCGCGGATCCCGAATTAACGGTCTCAGCCTGGCTGATTCGATGAACAAATCAGGCGCTAGGCACTCCGACAAGATGCCCCCCAGTATAGGAGGGATAAGAAAAAAAACTATAAAATTTTAACGCGCCGGATCCAGCGCCTGGTCCGGCAGCGGTTGCTGCGCGGCCTCCGCTTCCAACAGGATCAGCTTATCTTCCAGCGCAAAGCGCGCCGCCAGCGTTTCGCCGATATCCGACAAGGCCTGATGGAATTCCAGACAAACCTCCTGATCGATATCCACTTCGGTATAGCGATCGTGGAACGCCATGATCTGTTCGGTGTTGGCCCACAGTTTGGGATAGATGTTCACCGCCAGCGACATTTTCGGACTGGCTGCGCCTTCCACTTGTTTGATAATTCTGTCATAGATATGAAAATGCCCTGCGGAGAGGTAATCCACCAGGTTATGGCAAAAGTTCTCCAGCGCTTTTTCATTCAGCGGCGTATGCTTTTCTTTATTCGGTTTGAGGCCTACCAGCGTGCAGTAGGCGACCAGCAACTGCTTGCGGGCCTGAAGCCATTGATCAACTAATTCATTACTACCGCCAACGCGCTGAGTCAGCCTTTCCAAACGGTTGAGCATGTTTGACTCCGTGTAAGTAACAAAAGTAACCGGTAAGTTATTAAAATGTAACAAAGCCGATTTGTAGAGTGCCAGTGAAGCTGAGGTTGTGCAACAACGATATGGAACTTGCATTAACGGGCAATGAAAACGGCTGGTGGATCGTCAGCCATGAAAGCAAACTTTGGTTACCGAACGGTGAATTGCCGTCAGGGACGGCCGCTGCCCTCGGGCTGCAGGGCCACATGGCGCGCGTCATCGGTGAGTGGGAGGGCGCGCCGGTCTGGCTGGTGCGCCAGGCGATGCCGCGGGAGATGGGATCGGTGCGTCAGCTGTTGGATCAGGATCGTGGTCTGTTCCAGCTTGCCGGGCGCGGCGTGCAGCTGGCGGATTTCTACCGCTCCCATCGCTATTGCGGCTACTGCGGCCATGAGATGCATCTCAGCCGCACCGAAAGCGCCTGCCTCTGCGGCCACTGCAAAGAACGGTACTACCCGCAGATTGCGCCCTGCGTGATCGTCGCCATTCGGCGCGACGATCAGATCCTGCTGGCACAGCACGTGCGTCATCGCGGCGGTATCCACACGGTGCTGGCCGGTTTCGTCGAAGTGGGCGAAACGCTGGAGCAGGCGGTGGCGCGCGAAGTGATGGAAGAGAGCAATATCGAAATCAAGAACCTGCGCTACGTCACTTCACAACCCTGGCCGTTCCCACACTCGCTGATGATGGCCTTTATGGCCGATTACCATCAGGGCGACCTTCGTCACGATCCCAAGGAGCTGCTCAACGCCAGCTGGTATCGCTACGACCAACTGCCGCTGTTGCCGCCGCCCGGCACCGTGGCGCGCCGGTTGATTGAGGACACCGTGGCGCTGTGCCGGGAAGAATAATGTACAATGGCCGGCAGATTATTAAGGGAGCCCCATAAATGACTGAGTTGAAGAACGATCGCTACCTGCGCGCGCTGTTGCGCCAGCCGGTGGATGTGACCCCCGTATGGATGATGCGCCAGGCCGGTCGTTATTTGCCGGAGTACAAGGCGACCCGCGCCCAGGCCGGTGATTTCATGTCGCTGTGCAAGAACGCGGAGCTGGCCTGCGAGGTTACGCTGCAGCCGCTGCGCCGCTATGCGCTGGACGCCGCCATTCTGTTCTCCGACATTCTCACCATTCCCGACGCCATGGGGCTTGGCCTGTACTTTGAAGCCGGCGAAGGCCCGCGTTTCAGCTCACCCATCACCTGCCGCGCCGACGTCGACAAACTGCCGGCGTTCGATCCGGAAGTGGAGCTGGGCTATGTGATGAACGCGGTGCGCACCATCCGCCGCGAGCTGAAGGGCGAAGTGCCGCTGATCGGCTTCTCCGGCAGCCCGTGGACGCTGGCTACCTATATGGTTGAAGGCGGGAGCAGCAAGGCCTTCACCAAGCTGAAAAAAATGATGTATGCCGAACCGGCCACGCTGCACCTGTTGCTGGACAAGCTGGCGGACAGCGTGATCCTGTACCTCAACGCCCAAATCAAGGCCGGCGCGCAGTCGGTGATGGTGTTCGACACCTGGGGCGGGGTGCTGACCGGGCGCGATTACCGCGAGTTCTCGTTGCACTACATGCACAAGATCGTCGATGGCCTGCTGCGTGAAAATGACGGCCGCCGCGTGCCGGTGACGCTGTTTACCAAAGGCGGCGGGCAGTGGCTGGAGGCGATGGCCGCCACCGGCTGCGATGCGCTGGGGCTGGACTGGACCACCGATATCGCCGACGCGCGTCGGCGCGTGGGCGACAAAGTGGCGCTGCAGGGCAATATGGATCCGTCGATGCTCTATGCTTCTCCGGCGCGCATCGAGGAAGAGGTGGAGACCATTCTGGCCGGTTTTGGCCATGGCAACGGTCATGTGTTCAACCTGGGCCACGGCATCCATCAGGATGTGCCGCCTGAGCACGCCGGCGCCTTCGTCGAGGCGGTGCACGCGCAGTCGGCGAAATACCACCGTTAAGGATTCGATGTGACCGATATGCAGGCCCTGCGTGCCGAACAGCTGCGGCGCGCTGCTGAAGTCATTCGCTACGACGATCTGCCGGCCGAACCGCCGGCCTTCATCGCCGGCGCCGACGTGGGCTTCGAGCAGGAGGGGGCGGTGACGCGTGCCGCCATCGCCATACTGCGCTATCCGTCGCTGGAGCTGGTGGAATATCAGGTGGCGCGCATCGCCACCGTCATGCCTTATATCCCGGGCTTCCTGTCGTTTCGCGAATACCCGGCGCTGTTGGCCGCCTGGGCACAGCTGCGGCAAAAGCCGGGGCTGATCTTCGTCGATGGACATGGCACTTCACATCCGCGGCGCCTCGGCGTCGCCAGCCATTTTGGCCTGCTGGTCGATGTACCGACCATCGGCGTGGCCAAGAAGCGCCTGTGCGGCAAATTCGCGCCGCTGGAGGCCGCCGTCGGCGCGCTGGCGCCGTTGGAAGATAAGGGGGAACAGCTGGGCTGGGTATGGCGCAGCAAGGCGCGCTGCAACCCGCTGTTCATCTCTACCGGTCACCGCGTGGGCGCCGACAGCGCGCTGGCGTGGGTGCAGCGCTGTATGGCGGGCTACCGTTTGCCGGAGCCGACCCGCTGGGCCGATGCCATCGCTTCGCGCCGTCCGGCGTTTCAGCGTTGGTTGCAGCAGCATCCGGAGGTGTCGCCATGAGCGATTTCGGGTACACTGCGCCGCAGATAACGCGTAAGAGAGTAAAGCATGCTACGTAACCCGATTCATTTACGTCTGGAACGGCACGAGGCTTGGCAACATTTGACCTTTATGGCCAGTTTGTGCGAGCGTATGTACCCGAATTACCAGATGTTCTGCAAACAGACCGAGTTCGGCGATCCGGCGGTTTATCGCCGCATTCTGGATTTGGTGTGGGAAACGCTGGTGGTTAAGGACGCCAAGGTCAACTTCGACAGCCAGCTCGAGAAGTTGGAAGAGGCGATTCCGTCGGCGGAAGATTACGATCTTTACGGCGTTTACCCGGCAATTGATGCCTGTATCGCATTAGGGGAACTGATCCATTCGCGGCTCGGCGGGGAGACGCTGGAGCACGCCATCGCCATCAGCGAAACATCGATTCGCACCGTGGCGATGTTGGAAATGACCCAAGCCGGTAGGGAAATGACCGACGAAGAGTTGGGAAGTTTGCCGGCGGTAGAGGAAGAATGGGACATTCAATGGGAAATTTTCCGCCTGTTGGACGCCTGTGAAGAGCGCGATATAGACCTGATCAAGGGGCTGCGATCCGACCTGCGAGAGGCCGGTATCAGCAACATCGGGATAAATTTAGCGCAATAAGGCAACAAAACGTGATTTAACGCCTGATTTGTCATGCCTTAAGGCTTCACATCCGCACCCTGTCTGGTCTACATTTGGGGGGCGTAAAAAAAGTGGCTATCGGTGCGTGTATGCAGGAGAGTGCTGTCAATCGGCATATCCGTCGCACTCGATGCTTTGCAAACGATAAACACACTGTAAGGATAACTTATGAACAAGACTCAACTGATTGATGTAATCGCGGACAAGGCTGACCTTTCCAAAGCACAAGCTAAACTGGCTCTGGAATCCACCCTGGCTGCTATTACTGAGTCTCTGAAAGAAGGTGATGCAGTACAATTGGTTGGCTTCGGCACTTTCAAAGTAAACCATCGTAGCGAGCGCACTGGCCGCAACCCACAGACTGGCAAAGAAATCAAAATCGCAGCAGCCAACGTGCCTGCGTTCGTTTCTGGCAAAGCACTGAAAGACGCTGTTAAATAAGACCGCGCCTCGGTGAAAAGATTAAACAGAGGGGCGATGGCGCCCCTTTTGTTTACTCGTCGGGTGCTCATGGCCGCCGGCATCGCCCTCGGTCTGAGCGCCTGCAGTTTCCATTCCGATATTCCCAGCTTTACCGCCAGCGGCTTTGTGGCCGATCAGGGCGTGATACGCCTGTGGCGTAAAGACGATGAGCAACATCGTCCGCAGGTGCTGGTCAGCGTCTATAGTCCCTACCGCGGACCGGGTACCATCACCACGCTGTACACCTATCAGGGCGACGTGCTGCGCCAAATCAAACGCAACGACGCCGACGGCGATCGAGATTCCATTCAACTGCGCTTTGCCGATGACGGCACGGTGAGCTTTATGCAGCGCCAGCTGGCGACACGCCGCGAACCGCTGACCCGCGATGAAATCGCCCTGTATCAATATCAGGCGCGACGGATCCTCGAAGTCAGCAATGCGCTGCGCGCCGGCAAGGTCAAATTGCTGCAGGGGCGTTGGTTGCAGGGCGAAGTGCAAACCTGCGACGGGCAGCGCTTAAAACCCGGGTTGGATGCCTCCGCCATCGCCTGGATCGAAAAACGCGCCCGCAGCAGCAGCCGGCCGGTGAGCGTCGCCTGGTTGGAAGGGCCGGAAGGCAGCGAGCTGCTGCTGGTGGCGAACGACGACTTCTGCAGCTGGGAACCGAAAGAAGACCAGCTATAAAAAAGGCCCCGCGCTGCGGAGCCTCTTGTCATGACCTTATCAGGTCAAATCACTTGCCGCGCGCAATCGCGCGATAACCGATATCTTTGCGGCAGAAGCTGCCCGGCCACTGGATGCCTTCCGCCAGCTGATAGGCGCGTTGTTGCGCCTGCGCCACGGTGTCGCCCAGCGCCGTCACGCACAGAACGCGACCGCCGTTGGTGACGACGTCATCGCCCTGCAGGCGCGTGCCGGCATGGAAGACCTTACCGTCGGCGCTTTCCTGTTGCGGCAGCCCCTGGATCACCTCGCCGTTGCGATAGTCACCCGGATAACCGCCGGCCGCCAGCACCACGCCGAGCGCAGGGCGCTCGTCCCAGTCGGAGGTTTTCTCGTTCAGGCGGCCTTCGGCTCCCGCCAGGCACAGTTCCACCAGATCGGAACGCAGGCGCAGCATGATCGGCTGGGTTTCCGGATCGCCGAAACGACAGTTGAATTCGATCACCTTCGGCTGGCCGTCGGCGGCGATCATCAGGCCGGCGTAAAGGAAGCCGACGTAGGTGTTGCCTTCCGCCGCCATGCCGCGCACCGTCGGCCAGATCACCTGATCCATGGCGCGCCGGTGGATTTCGTCGGTCACTACCGGTGCCGGGGAGTAAGCACCCATGCCGCCGGTGTTCGGGCCGGTGTCGCCGTCGCCGACGCGCTTGTGGTCCTGGCTGGTGGCCATCGGCACCACGTTCTCGCCGTCGACCATCACGATGAAGCTGGCTTCTTCGCCGTCGAGGAACTCTTCCACGACGATGCGATGGCCGGCGTCGCCGAAGGCATTGCCGGCCAACATGTCGCGCACCGCCTCTTCCGCTTCCTGCAGCGTCATCGCGACGATCACGCCCTTACCGGCCGCCAGGCCATCGGCCTTGATGACGATCGGCGCGCCTTTGCTGCGCACGTAGGCCAGCGCCGGCTCCACGTCGGTGAAGTTTTCATATTCGGCGGTCGGGATGCGGTGGCGCGCCAGGAAATCCTTAGTGAAAGCTTTGGAGCCTTCGAGCTGTGCGGCGGCCTGCGTCGGGCCGAAGATTTTCAGACCGGCGGCCTGGAAGGCGTCGACCACGCCAATCACCAGCGGGGCTTCCGGCCCGACGATGGTCAGACCGATGTCATGGCTCTGGGCGAAAGCGACCAGGGCGGGGATATCGGTGGCGGCGATCGCCACGTTCTCCAGATTGGCTTCCAGCGCGGTGCCGGCATTGCCCGGCGCAACGTAGACTTTATCCGCCAGCGGAGACTGGGCGGCTTTCCAGGCCAGCGCGTGCTCGCGCCCGCCGTTGCCGATAATCAAAATGTTCATCAGGGGCTCCACGAATGGCGTGCGCCGAAGCGCACGCGGCAAAAGGAATTAATGGCGGAAGTGACGCATGTCGGTGAAGATCATCGCAATGCCGTGTTCGTTGGCGGCGGCGATCACTTCGTCGTCGCGGATCGAGCCGCCAGGCTGGATCACGCAGGTGATGCCAACCGCCGCTGCGGCGTCGATGCCGTCGCGGAACGGGAAGAAGGCGTCGGAGGCCATGGCGGAGCCTTTTACTTCCAGCCCTTCGTCGCCCGCTTTGATGCCGGCGATCTTGGCGGAGTAAACGCGGCTCATCTGGCCGGCGCCTATGCCGATGGTCATGTTGTCACGTGCATAAACGATGGCGTTGGATTTCACGAACTTGGCCACTTTCCAGCAGAACAGCGCGTCACGAAGTTCCTGTTCGGTCGGCTGGCGCTCGGATACCACGCGCAGATCGGCGGCGGTCACCATGCCCAGATCGCGATCCTGCACCAGCAGCCCGCCGTTGACGCGCTTGAAGTCCAGCCCCGCCACGCGTTGCTGCCACTGGCCGCAGGCCAGCACGCGCACGTTCTGTTTGGCGGCCAGCAGGGAGCGCGCTTCCTGGGTGACGTTTGGCGCGATGATCACTTCCACGAACTGACGGCTGATGATCGCCTGCGCGGTGGCGGCGTCCAGCTCGCGGTTAAAGGCGATGATGCCGCCGAAGGCGGAAGTCGGGTCGGTTTGGTAAGCGCGCTCATAGGCGGCCAGGATGTCGTCGCCGATCGCCACGCCGCAAGGGTTGGCGTGTTTGACGATCACGCAGGCCGGTTCGGCGAACTCTTTCACGCATTCCAGCGCGGCGTCGGTATCGGCGATGTTGTTATAGGAGAGTGCTTTGCCCTGCAGCTGCTCGGCGGTCGCGACGGACGCTTCCTTTACCTCTTCTTCTATATAGAAGGCGGCCTGCTGGTGGCTGTTCTCACCGTAGCGCATATCCTGCTTCTTGATGTAGTTGAGGTTCAGGGTGCGCGGGAAGCGGCCGGACGGCTGCTCGGTCTCGCCGTGGTACGCCGGCACCAGCGCGCCGAAGTAGTTGGCGATCATGCTGTCGTAGGCGGCGGTGTGTTCGAAGGCCTTGATGGCGAGATCGAAACGGGTGGCATAGCGCAGCGAACCGTCGTTGTTGTCCATCTCGGTAATGATGGCGGCGTAGTCGCTGCTCTTCACCACGATGGCGACGTCTTTATGGTTCTTGGCGGCGGAGCGCACCATGGTCGGGCCGCCGATATCGATATTTTCGACCGCGTCTTCCAGCGAGCAATCCGGGCGCGCTACGGTTTGGGCGAACGGGTACAGATTGACGACCACCATGTCGATAGGCTGGATGTCATGCTGATTCATGACCGCGTCGTCCTGGCCGCGGCGGCCGAGGATACCGCCGTGAACTTTGGGATGCAGGGTCTTAACTCGTCCGTCCATCATTTCCGGGAAGCCGGTGTAGTCGGAAACTTCGGTAACGGGCAGACCGGCGTCTGCCAGCAGGCGGGCGGTGCCGCCGGTGGAGAGCAGTTCAACGCCGCGCTGGGAAAGCGCTTCGGCGAATTCAACGATACCGGCTTTGTCAGACACGCTGAGCAGAGCCCGGCGGATTGGACGAGGTTGTTGCATGGTTTTATCCCTTGGCTTTGAGTCGCAATTAAAGAGCGTTACGTGAATGTCTACCTCGTTCTCTCTATAAAGCGCGGTTTTTTGCCTTATAAAGGGAGGGACAGGCACAAATTCAGGTAACGCCCCCGTAAAAAGGGGGATCGTTTCGTCGCGGGGAATTGTAGCGAAAACGTTTGCGTGGCGCTCGTAAATTTTCCGTACAAATCGCATCTGTGGATAACACTGTGTGCAAGTGGGTATAAAGCGGGGTTTTGCTGTGGAATGCAGCTAACGATCGTTTTTGCTGAAAATACCTGTTGCGGCCTGCGAGGAACTCCCTATAATGCGCCTCCATCGACACGGAACATGTGAACAACTTCACAGAGTATCCGGGGGTCGCAGAGAAAAATCCTGAAAATTAGGGTTGACTCTGAAAGAGGAAAGCGTAATATACGCCACCTCGAGTTAGCAAGCGAAAGCGCCTAACTCACTGCTCTTTAACAATTTATCAGACAATCTGTGTGGGCACTC
>NZ_JADCNB010000013.1:0-32818 GCF_014982455.1 Serratia sp. X3 | reverse complement strand
AGCGCGATATTGCCGGTATCGAAAGATACAACGTAAAAGAATCGGTGGAGCGGTAGTTCAGTTGGTTAGAATACCTGCCTGTCACGCAGGGGGTCGCGGGTTCGAGCCCCGTCCGTTCCGCCACTTATTTAATTGTGCCTGCTTTTTTAGCAGGCATAATGTTAAGCGAGATTTAGGGGCGTAGCTCAGTTGGTAGAGCACCGGTCTCCAAAACCGGGTGTCGCGAGTTCGAGTCTCTCCGCCCCTGCCATATTAAGAACCCTTTGCGAAAGCAAAGGGTTTTTTTTTACCTACTATCCATTCCCTTGGAGCATTCCCGCTTTGAAAAAGAGCGCATTGGCTGCTCTATGCTGATGTCTATCTGATCCGAGTTGCCTTATGATCTTTCGATCTTTACCCCCGCAGACCACCTGATTCTCCTACCGTTTTGCATTTTCTTCTCTCAGAAGGCGATGGGCGGTTTTTGGCATGATAGACAGCCATAACCACGGTGGCGGCTTTTAAGGCCGCCATAGCGCTTTAGGCTGCGGTATTTAAAGGTATTTTAAGTAATTGCCGAATCAAAGGCTGTTGATCGCTGTTTTGCAACCAGACGGCATACAGTGGGCGGACAATCGGCGGGATCTCGGCAGCGGCAAGCAACTGCGGATACTCTTTTTCCCACTGGCTGGGCAGGAAAGCGCATCCGCCTGTGGTTTCCAGCAACTGACGCGTAAGGTGTGCCGAGGTGGTCGTGAGTACCGGCACGTTATCACCTTCCAACATGCGGTTTTCCTGTTGGTGGAAGTCGGCCCCCCATTCCAGCTTGATGTACGGCATGGGGGATTGCTTGTCACGACGCGCGGATGAGAACAGGCGTAATGAGAAATTGCCCAGCTGCTGGCTGGCCAGTTCATCCATCTTTGGCGGCTCAGTGGTGATCAGTAAATCGAGCTGCCTTTCATGCAGTTGCTTTACCAAAGAGTGCCTTAAGGCCACCCTGGCTTCGAGCTGCAGCGCCTCTCTTTGTTGATAGAGAGACTGCAACCAGGGGGTCAAATAAGCCTCCCACAACGAGGCAGTCGCGCCGATCGACAGCTCGGTATGTTGCAGTGAACGCACGACCTCTTTCTTCGCCAACTGCCAGGTGTTCATCAGGCTTTCGGCATAGGGCAGAAGCCGCTCGCCGGCAGGCGTCAGGCGGATGTTATTGCGATGACGGGTAAATAAATTTGCGCCCAACTGGTTTTCTAACTGACGGATGCGGAAACTGACCGCGGACTGCGTTAAGTACAAAGATTCTGCGGCTCTGCCAAAGTGACGCGTTCTACTGACCTCCAAAAAGGTTTTCAGTAATTCGGTATCCACACCTATCTCCAAAAAAATTTGTCGTTAAGATTTAAATGTTTTGTTTTACACGCTGTCAAGCCTATCTAATACTCCGCGCCATAAACAGCACGGCCATAAGAGAATTAGGAGCGTGTCAGATGGCGGATAGCTTCACCACGACCAATCGTTTTTTTGATAATAAACATTACCCTCGCGGGTTCTCCCGTCACGGCGATTTCACCATTAAAGAGGCGCAATTGCTAGAGCGCTTCGGCTACGCGTTTAACGAGTTGGACTCGGGCAAACGCCAGCCGGCCACTGAAGAAGAACAGCTGTTCGTCGCAGTGTGCCGCGGTGAGCGCGAAGCGGCCACCGAGCAGGAAAAAGTATGGGCTAAATATCTGGCGCGCACACGTCGCCCGAAGAAATTCCATACGCTGTCCGGCGGTAAGCCGCAGGCTGACGCAGTAGAAGATTACAGCGACAGCGAAGACTAAAGACGATGGGGCCTTCGGGCCCCATTTTCTATTCCAGACTACGATGCAGTTGTAACAGCAGACGGTCCATACTGCGATAGCTCAGCGCTTCGCTGAGGTGGTGCCTGCCGATCTCGGCATCCCCCGCCAAATCCGCCAGCGTGCGCGCCACTTTCAAGATGCGCTGCCAGGCGCGGACCGATAACCCCAACGCGTTTAATGTCGCTTCCAAAAACTCGGCGTCTGCCGCCTGCAACACGCAATCCCGTTCCACTTCACGGTTGGTTAACAGCGCGTTGATTTTACCGGCGCGTTCGAGCTGCCGGGTGCGTGCCTGTCGCACTCTTTCCCGCACCTGCTCGCTGCTTTCTCCCTGAGTTTGCCGCTTACTGAGCGTACCTGGAGGTAACAGCGGCACTTCGATAGACAGATCGAAACGATCGAGAAAAGGCCCTGACAGCCGGGCCAGGTAGCGCAGCACCTGCTGCGGCGAGGCGCGATTATGCATACCCTGGTAATGCCCGGTTGGGCTGGGATTCATCGCCGCGATCAATTGCACCTTGGCCGGGAAGCAGACCTTGGCGTTGGCGCGTGAAATCACGATCTCGCCGGATTCCAGCGGTTCACGCAGCGCATCCAGCACCTTACGCTGGAATTCCGGCAGCTCATCCAGAAACAGCACGCCGTTATGCGCCAAAGATATCTCACCCGGGCGCGGCAGTGAGCCGCCGCCGACCAACGCCGCCATCGATGCGCTGTGATGCGGTGCGCGAAATGGCCTCTGGCGCCATGGCAAAGCGGTGAGAACAGGATGCTGCAAGCTGGCGACCGCCAGGCTCTCCAGCGCCTCAGGTTCCGTCAGCGGCGGCAGTAAGCCAGTCAGTCGACTGGCCAGCATGGTTTTACCGGTGCCCGGCGGCCCAATCAACAATAGGTTATGCCCGCCGGCGGCGGCGATCTCTAATGCCCGCTTGGCCTGCTCCTGGCCGATGATGTCGCGCAGATCGGCGTTTTCGTGCGGGTTGTCTGCCGCGGGAGGCATGACGGCTACCGGCAGCTCGCCCTGGCCGAGCAAAAAGGCACAGACCTCCAACAGGTGTTGGGCAGTATGGGATTGTGACTGCGCGATCAGGCCGACCTCGGCGGCGTTGTCCGTCGAGAGGACCAATTGTCGCCCGGCGTTAGCCGCCGCCAGCGCCGCCGGGATGGCGCCTCTGACCGCGCGCAGCGCGCCGGACAGCGCCAGTTCGCCAAGAAACTCGTAGCGTGCCAACGGTGCGAGGGGCAGTTGCTCGGAGGCGGCGAGGATCGCCAGCGCAATCGGCAGATCGTAGCGCCCGCCTTCTTTCGGCAGATCGGCCGGTGCCAAATTGACGGTGATGCGCCGGGCGGGAAAGGTGAAACCGTTGTTGATCAGGGCGCTGCGCACCCGATCGCGCGCCTCTTTTACCGTGGTTTCCGGCAGGCCAACCAGCGTCAGGCCGGGCAGGCCATTACTGATATGCACCTCTACCGTTACGGAAGGGGCCTGAACGCCGATGATGGCGCGGCTATAGATTACCGCCAGTGACATATCGCTCTCCTTGCTGAGGGCGGCATGATGCGCGATTTATCCCGATGCCGCGCGGCGTTCTTGGCATTTTTTCCATGAAACTCGCAGCATAATCACTGATTTTCATCGAATTGAACGAAATTGTGCGAACCGCCTCGCAGCCTGTGGCAATACCCATTAACAATTCGCTGAAGCCTGCAACACATTAGCGGCCTGTACGCATTGCAGCCATAGGCTTGATGGGTGTATTTAACAATTGATTAAAAGAAAAATCACTTCTTTAACACACTCCGACCGCCGCCGCAGTCTGCCCGGCAGCCGCTAAATCTCCTGACTTCGTACTCTACGGTAGGGATAACACTATGTTTGGTTGGACCCCGCTGCAACGCAATGCGGCAATCGCCAGTTTTTCAAGCTGGACGCTCGACGCTTTCGATTTTTTCGTGCTGGTATTCTTACTCAGCGACATCGCACAATCCTTTCACGTCGGCCTGGAACAGGTCACGTTGGCGATTCTGCTCACGCTGGCGGTGCGGCCGATCGGCGCGCTGATCTTCGGACGCGCTGCGGAAAAATATGGCCGCAAACCGATCCTGATGCTGAATATCGTCTTCTTCTCGGTGTTTGAGCTGCTCTCCGCTGCCGCGCCCTCGCTGACGGTCTTCTTGCTGTTACGAGTGTTGTACGGCGTTGCGATGGGCGGTATCTGGGGCGTGGCGTCATCATTGGCAATGGAAACCATACCGGACCGCTCGCGCGGCCTGATGTCAGGGATTTTCCAGGCCGGCTATCCGTTCGGTTATCTGCTGGCGGCGGTGGTGTACGGCCTGCTGTTCGAAACGGTCGGCTGGCGCGGCATGTTCGTCATCGGCGCGGCGCCGATCCTGCTGCTGCCGTTTATTTATTATTGCGTGCAGGAGTCGCCGGTATGGCTGGCGGCGCGTGAGCGTAAAGAGAGCAGTGCCTTGCTGCCGGTGTTGAAGAGCCACTGGAAGCTGTGCTGCTATCTGGTGCTGCTGATGGCGGCGTTCAATTTCTTCTCTCACGGCACGCAGGATCTATACCCGGTATTTCTGAAAGTTCAGCACGGTTTCGATCCGAAAACCGTCAGTATCATCGCTATTAGCTACAATATCGCGTCAATTATCGGCGGCGTTTTCTTCGGTTCGTTATCGGAAAAAATCGGCCGCAAAAAAGCGATTATCATCGCCGCATTGTTGGCGTTACCGGTGATCCCGCTTTGGGCGTTTTCCAGCGGTTCGCTGATGCTCGGGATCGGCGCTTTTCTGATGCAATTCATGGTGCAGGGCGCCTGGGGCGTGGTGCCGACCTACCTGACCGAGCTGGTGCCGGCCAACACCCGCGCGGTGCTGCCGGGATTCGTGTATCAGCTGGGCAACCTGATCGCTTCGGTCAACGCCACGCTGCAAGCCACCCTCGCCGAGCATCATGGGCATAATTACGGCCTGGCGATGGCCATGGTTGCCGGGACGGTGGCGGTAGCGATCGCTCTGTTGGTGTTCTTCGGCAAGGATACGCGCGGCAAGGCCATCACCGGCGCGGTGAAAAATCCAGGTATGCGCGCCAACGTGTGAAATCCGGGCGATTCGCGTGAGGTATGACCAGATTGCGCCGAATAATAACGCAAAAAAAGTGTTGTCATGTCGCGCGCGGCTGTGGTACCTCTGTAAGCATTAGTTCTGAATGAGCACAGTGAACAAACCCATTATGAAAGCCTTTGCCCAAGTGATTAGCCTAGTCGTGATTAGCGTGGTGGTGATTATTATCCCACCGTGCGGGGCTGCACTTGGACGAAGAAAGGCTTAGCAAACAAGCCGGAATCGCAAGAGAACCCCCGCACCGTCAGGTCCGGGGGTTTTTTATTGGCAAGAGAAAAGTGGAGCAAGGGGCGGAAGATGAAAAACAGAACAAAATTCTGCAGTTGTCGAAGTAAGGCGGGGAAATAACTATGAATGGCGCTCAGTGGGTAGTTCAAGCGTTGCGTGCGCAGGGTGTGGATACCGTATTCGGCTATCCGGGCGGGGCAATCATGCCGGTGTACGATGCGCTGTACGACGGCGGCGTGGAACACCTGCTGTGCCGCCATGAACAGGGCGCCGCCATGGCCGCCATCGGTTATGCCCGCGCCACCGGCAAAGTCGGTGTCTGTATCGCCACTTCCGGCCCCGGCGCCACCAACCTGATCACCGGCCTGGCGGATGCGTTGCTCGATTCTGTTCCCGTTGTCGCCATCACCGGTCAGGTGGGGTCCGCGCTGATTGGCACCGATGCCTTTCAGGAGATCGATGTTCTCGGCCTGTCTCTGGCCTGCACCAAGCACAGCTTCCTGGTGGAATCGCTGGATGCCTTGCCGGGCATCATGGCGGAAGCTTTCGCCATCGCCGCCGGCGGCCGTCCTGGCCCGGTGCTGATCGATATCCCGAAAGACATCCAGCTGGCGCAGGGCGATCTGCATCCGCATTTGATGCCGGTCGATGAAGCGCCGGCGTTACCGACGGCGGCGTTGGCCGAGGCGGCCGAGCTGCTGGCGCAGGCGCACAAACCGATGCTGTACGTCGGCGGCGGCGTGGGCATGGCGCAGGCGGTGCCGGCGCTGCGCGAGTTCATCGCCGTGACCCGCATGCCGAACGTCGCCACCCTGAAGGGGCTGGGCGCGCCGGATGCGCAAGATCCGCTGTACCTCGGCATGCTGGGCATGCATGGCGCCAAGGCCGCCAACCTGGCGGTGCAGGAGTGCGATCTGCTGATCGCCGTCGGCGCGCGTTTCGATGACCGCGTGACCGGCAAGCTGAACGCTTTCGCGCCGCACGCCAAAGTGATCCACATGGACATCGATCCGGCGGAGATGAGCAAGCTGCGCCAGGCGCATGTGGCCCTGCAGGGCGATCTGAAAGCGTTGCTGCCGGCGTTGCAGCGCCCGCTGAACATCGCCGCCTGGCAGCAGCGGGTAACGGCGCTGAAAGCCGAGCACGCCTGCCGCTACGATCACCCCGGCCAGCCGATCTTTGCGCCGCTGTTCTTGCGCCAGCTGTCCGCCCGCAAGCCGGCCAACAGCGTAGTGACCACCGACGTCGGTCAGCACCAGATGTGGAGCGCGCAGCACATGACGTTCGAGCGCCCGGAGAATTTCATCACCTCCAGCGGCCTCGGCACCATGGGATTCGGCGTGCCGGCCGCGGTAGGCGCTCAGATTGCCCGCCCGCAAGATACGGTGATCTGCGTCTCGGGCGATGGCTCCTTCATGATGAACGTGCAGGAACTGGGCACCATCAAGCGCAAGCAGCTGCCGCTCAAAATCGTGCTGCTGGACAACCAGCGCCTCGGAATGGTGCGTCAATGGCAGCAGCTGTTCTTCGACGGCCGCTACAGCGAAACCAACCTGTCCGATAACCCCGACTTCCTGATGCTGGCCGCCGCCTTCGGCATTCCCGGCCAGCGCATCAGCCGCAAGGATCAGGTGGAGGGCGCCCTCGAGGCGCTGTTCAACACCGAAGGCCCTTATCTGCTGCAGGTCTCTATCGACGAACTCGAAAACGTCTGGCCGCTGGTGCCGCCGGGCGCTGGCAACGAAACCATGTTGGAGGAAATATCATGATGCAGCATCAACTCTCGATCCAGGCGCGTTTTCGCCCCGAAATGTTAGAGCGCGTATTGCGGGTCGTGCGTCATCGCGGCTTTCAGGTTTGTGCTATGAATATGGTTTCCCCGGCCAACGCTGACAGCATCAATATCGAACTGACCGTTGCCAGCCCGCGTCCGGTCGCCCTGTTGTCATCTCAATTAAGCAAACTGATGGACGTCTCCTGCGTCGAGATCCAGCAGCCAACATCACAACAAATACGCGCCTGAGGCGCCGAGAAGGATAAATAACAATGACAAAGAAAGCCGATTACATTTGGTTCAATGGTGAGATGGTTCCTTGGGCCGAGGCCAAAGTGCACGTGATGTCGCACGCGCTGCATTACGGTACGTCGGTATTTGAAGGCGTGCGCTGCTACGACTCGCACTTGGGGCCGGTGGTGTTCCGCCATCGCGAGCACATGCAGCGTCTGCACGACTCGGCGAAAATCTACCGCATGCCGGTGTCGCAAAGCGTCGACGAGCTGATGGAAGCCTGCCGCGCCACGCTGCGCAAGAACAACCTGGTCAGCGCGTACATTCGCCCGCTGGTGTTCGTCGGCGATGTCGGCATGGGCGTCAACCCGCCGGCCGGTTATAAAACGGACGTGATTATCGCGGCGTTTCCTTGGGGCGCGTACCTGGGTGAAGAGGCGCTGGAGCAAGGTATCGATGCGATGGTCTCATCTTGGCACCGCGCGGCGCCGAACACCATCCCGACCGCGGCCAAAGCCGGCGGCAACTATCTTTCCTCCCTGCTGGTGGGCAGCGAAGCGCGCCGCCACGGCTATCAGGAAGGCATCGCGCTCGACGTGCACGGCTACATTTCCGAAGGGGCGGGCGAGAACCTGTTCCAGGTGAAAGACGGCGTGATCTACACCCCGCCGTTCACCTCGTCGGCGCTGCCGGGCATCACCCGCGATGCGATCATCAAGCTGGCGAAAGACATGGGCTTCGACGTGCGCGAGCAGGTGCTGTCGCGCGAATCGCTGTACCTGGCCGATGAAGTGTTCATGTCCGGCACCGCGGCGGAGATCACGCCGGTACGCAGCGTGGACGGCATTCAGGTCGGTATCGGTAAACGTGGCCCGGTGACCAAACAGATTCAGGAGGCGTTCTTCGGCCTGTTCACCGGCAAGACGGAAGACAAGTACGGCTGGCTGGATCCGGTAAACCCTTAACGACAAGGCTCGCCGCGCAGCGTGGCGGACGACAAGACAGACAAGATAAGAAATATCCAGGCGGTTCGTTCGCCGCCTGCCATAAATACATTTGGAGTGAAAAGAGCATGCCTAAGTACCGTTCCGCCACCACCACCCACGGCCGCAATATGGCGGGTGCCCGCGCCTTGTGGCGCGCGACCGGGATGACCGACGCCGATTTCGGCAAGCCGATCATCGCCGTGGTCAACTCCTTTACCCAGTTCGTGCCGGGCCACGTGCATCTGCGCGATCTGGGCAAACTGGTCGCCGAACAGATCGAAGCTTCAGGCGGCGTAGCCAAAGAGTTCAACACCATCGCGGTGGATGACGGCATCGCCATGGGCCACGGCGGCATGCTCTATTCCCTGCCGTCGCGCGAGCTGATCGCCGACTCGGTCGAATACATGGTGAACGCCCACTGCGCCGACGCGATGGTGTGCATCTCCAACTGCGACAAGATCACCCCGGGCATGCTGATGGCGGCGTTGCGCCTGAACATTCCGGTGATCTTCGTTTCCGGCGGCCCGATGGAAGCCGGCAAAACCAAACTCTCCAACCAGATCATCAAGCTGGATCTGGTGGACGCGATGATCCAGGGCGCGAACCCGAATGTCAGCGACGCCGACAGCGAGCAGATCGAGCGTTCCGCCTGCCCGACCTGCGGGTCCTGCTCCGGCATGTTCACCGCCAACTCGATGAACTGCCTGACCGAAGCGCTGGGCCTGTCGCAGCCGGGCAACGGTTCGCTGCTGGCCACCCACGCCGATCGCAAGGAACTGTTCCTCAACGCCGGCAAGCGCATCGTCGAGCTGACCAAACGCTATTACGAGCAGGATGACGAAAGCGCGCTGCCGCGCAATATCGCCAACAAGGCGGCGTTCGAAAACGCCATGACGCTGGATATCGCCATGGGCGGTTCGACCAATACCGTGCTGCACCTGCTCGCTTCGGCGCAGGAAGGCGAGGTGGACTTCACCATGGAAGACATCGATCGCCTGTCGCGCAAAGTGCCGCACCTGTGCAAGGTGGCGCCGAGCACGCAGAAATATCACATGGAAGACGTGCACCGCGCCGGCGGCGTGATCGGCATCCTCGGCGAGCTGGATCGCGCCGGCTTGCTGAACCGCGAGGTGAACAACGTGTTGGGGCTGACCTTGCCGCAGACGCTGGAAGCCTACGACGTGATGCTGACCCGCGACGAAAGCGTCAAGAAAATGTACTCCGCCGGGCCGGCCGGTATCCGCACCACGCAGGCATTCTCTCAGGACTGCCGCTGGGATTCGCTGGACACCGACCGCAAGGAAGGCTGCATCCGCACCCGTGAACACGCCTACAGTCAGGACGGCGGGTTGGCGGTGCTGTACGGCAATCTGGCGGAAAACGGCTGCATCGTCAAAACCGCCGGCGTAGACAAGGAAATCCTCACCTTCCGCGGCCCGGCCAAGGTGTATGAAAGCCAGGACGACGCGGTAGAAGCGATCCTCGGCGGTAAAGTGGTGGCGGGTGACGTAGTGGTGATTCGCTACGAAGGGCCGAAAGGCGGGCCGGGCATGCAGGAAATGCTGTACCCAACCACCTACCTGAAATCGATGGGGCTGGGCAAGGCGTGTGCGCTGATCACCGACGGGCGTTTCTCCGGCGGCACCTCCGGGCTGTCCATCGGCCATGCCTCGCCGGAAGCGGCCAACGGCGGCCTGATCGCCCTGGTGCAGGACGGCGACATGATCGCGATCGACATTCCTCATCGCGGTATCCAACTGGATGTCAGCGAGCAGGAACTGGCGGCGCGGCGTGAGGCGGAACTGGCGCGCGGTGACGCGGCCTGGACGCCGAAAAATCGTGAACGTCAGGTGTCCTTCGCGCTGCGCGCCTACGCCTCGTTGGCCACCAGCGCCGACAAAGGCGCGGTGCGCGACAAGAGCAAACTGGGGGGATAAGCAGCATGGCGGTCTCTCAACCCCTACCCAGCGCCCCCTGCGGCGCGGAATATCTGCGAGCGGTACTGCGCTCGCCGGTTTACGAGGTGGCGCAAGTCACCCCGTTGCAGGCCATGAGCAAAATCTCTTCGCGCCTCGGCAACACCATTTTGGTGAAGCGCGAAGATCGCCAGCCGGTGCACAGCTTCAAGCTGCGCGGGGCCTATGCGATGATCGCCGGGCTGGACGAAGAGCAGAAGGCGCGCGGCGTCGTGACGGCTTCGGCCGGCAACCACGCGCAGGGCGTCGCCTTCTCCGGTAAACGGCTGGGGATCAAAACGCTGATCGTGATGCCGGTGTCCACCGCGGACATCAAGGTGGATGCGGTGCGCGGCTTCGGCGGTGAAGTGCTGCTGCACGGCGCCAATTTCGACGAGGCCAAAGCGAAGGCGATCGAGCTTTCCCAGCAGCAGGGCATGACTTTTGTGCCGCCGTTCGATCACCCGACGGTGATCGCCGGGCAGGGCACGCTGGCGATGGAGCTGTTGCAGCAAGACGCGCATCTGGATCGGGTCTTCGTGCCGGTCGGCGGCGGCGGCCTGGCCGCCGGGGTGGCGGTGCTGATCAAACAGCTGATGCCGCAGATCAAAGTGATCGGCGTCGAAGCGGAAGACTCCGCCTGCCTGCGCGCGGCGCTGGATGCCGGCCATCCGGTGGATCTGGCGCGCGTCGGGCTGTTCGCCGAAGGCGTGGCGGTGAAGCGCATCGGCGACGAAACTTTCCGCCTGTGCCGTGAATATCTGGACGACGTGATCACCGTGGACAGCGACGCCATCTGCGCGGCGGTCAAAGATCTGTTCGAGGACGTGCGCGCCATTGCCGAACCTTCCGGCGCGCTGGCGCTGGCGGGGCTGAAAAAGTACGTCCAGCAGCACAACATTCAGGGCGAGCGTCTCGCGCACGTGCTGTCCGGCGCCAATCTCAACTTCCACGGGCTGCGCTACGTTTCCGAGCGTTGTGAACTGGGCGAACAGCGCGAAGCGCTGCTGGCGGTGACCATTCCGGAACAGCAGGGCAGCTTCCTCAAGTTCTGCCAACTGCTGGGCGGGCGCTCGGTGACCGAATTCAACTACCGCTACGCCGATGCCGACAACGCCTGCATTTTCGTCGGCGTGCGGCTGACGCGCGGCCACGCTGAACGGCGGGAGATCATCGACGAACTCAACGCCGACGGTTACCAGGTGGTGGATCTGTCGGACGACGAGATGGCTAAACTGCACGTGCGCTACATGGTGGGCGGGCGTCCGTCGAAGCCGCTGCGCGAACGGCTGTACAGCTTTGAGTTTCCGGAGTCGCCGGGCGCGCTGCTGAAGTTCCTGCAGACGCTGGGCACGCACTGGAACATCTCGCTGTTCCACTATCGCAGCCACGGCACCGACTTCGGCCGGGTGCTGGCGGCCTTCGAGCTGGCGCAAAGCGAGCCGGAATTCGAGCGGCACCTGCAGGCGCTGGGCTACGATTGCCACGACGAAACCGACAACCCGGCGTTCCGCTTCTTTTTGCAGGGGTGAGCCGGATTGATAAGTAACCGTGACGCATTAGTCAGTTTATGGGTTGCGCGGTTGTGATTTTGTCGTGCATTTTTATACTGCCAAGACTTCTGACGTATAGGGATGCACGACAATGAAAACTGCTTTTTCTACGCCGTTCGGTTCTCCCGAAGACGATTTGACCAACGCCGAGTTTGCCCGCCTGTTGGGCAATACCGGCGTACAAGAATTCTATCGCGATATTAATCTGCAAGCCTTGCAGGACTCGCTGGACTGCAGCCTCGCCTTTCATGGCGTGGGAATTATTTTTTCCGACGGGCAAAACTCATTTTTAGTCCGCCCGACGCAGCACACTGGTTACTCGAACGCTTCGCAGGTTACCCACGTGGTCATCAGCAAAACGGTGGCTCATACCTCGCGCGTTGCCGCGACCAATACGCTGTCGGAAGCGCTGAGCAAACCCAGCGTCAGCAAAGAGCTGGCCTCGGCCGCGCTGTCGTGTGGAACGCTGCTGGTATCGGTCTTTTTACTGGCGTCGGGCAGCGTCGCCGTGCCGTTTACCGGCGGCACCAGCTCGGCGGTGGCTTATCTGGGCTATGCCGGTATGGCCGCCAGTGCGTTGCAATGCGGTAATGGGCTGTACCGCGTCAACAAGCTTTATGACGGGAAAGGGGATGAATTGGCTCAGCTCGATTCAGAGCAGTGGTATATCGCCACCAGTACCGTGCTCGATGTGATCTCGCTGGCCAGCGCCGGGGCCGCCCTGAAGGAAGCGACGATGACCTATCGCGCCATGCGCCGCATTTCGGCGCGCAAGGCGACGGAGTGGCTGAAAAGCATGCCCCGCAGCGAAAGGAAGCGGCTGACCGAAAACATCATTCGGGCGGAAAACCCGGGGATTTCCAATAACGTCTTGAAAGAGATGGTGAAGAACGGTTTATACCCGAAGCGCTATCCGACGGAAGCGATCCAAAACGGGCTGCGTCAGCAATTGCACTCGGCGCTCAATAACTCATTGACGTTCGTGGGCAGCGGCATCAGCGGCACCCTGTCTGCACCGGTGAATGTGAAAACCACCGGGCAGTATTTTGTGGGCATTATGCAGAAATTGCCGCAGATGGTGAGGTAATGGCGGACTGGATGATTAAACGCCTGATTGTGCAGGGCCGGGAGATGGAAAGCCAAATCGCGGCGCGCGATCGCGCGCTTTTCGCCGGTGTGGATGCGCAGCTCGAGCAGCATTTCCTGACGCCGGGCCAGCGGCTATCGCCGCCGGGCGTCGGCAACGTCATGCTGCTGATGGTGTGCCTGATGTTGGGCCTGGCGGGTGTGATGGGTCTGGTCACGGATGTGGCGACCGCCTGGAGCGGCAGGACCTCTGCCGCCGTTCTCATGGGCAGCGGCGCGATCGTGGCGGTGTGGATGACGCTGATCCTGTTCCAACTGGTGCAGGGTAAAAACAGCGGGGTGGTATTGCTGCAATATTACCTTGGCATGCTCGGTCTGTGTTGCCTCGGCGCCGCGGCGGCGTGGGCGGCGGGCATGACCGGTATCGCCACCGGCGCCCTGCTGCTGGGGGGCGTGGTTGGCGGGGTGCTGTTCAGCAACCGGGCGGCGTTCTACCTGTATGTCGCCTATTTCCGCACGCGTCGGCGCGTGTTTATCAAACGCCGTTGGCAGAGGGAAGAGCTGCGCAATACCCGATAAACCGTCAGAACGGAAAAACTTATGACGCAACCTTTCTCCGGCTTTAGCCAGCAGGGCCTGAATTTCCTGCAGCAGGTGCGGATCGAGAACGATAAGGCGTGGTTCGACGGCAACCGCGACATCTACGATCGCGAGCTGCTGGCGCCGTTTCGCGCGCTGGTGGAGCAGCTTGCTCCCGGCATGCTGGCGATCGATCCGCAGTTCGAGACTCGCCCGGCGATCGGCAAAACGCTGTCGCGCATTCATCGCGATACGCGGTTTTCTCACGACAAGTCGCGCTACCGCAGCCGCATGTGGCTCACGTTCAAGCGCCCGAGCAAAGACTGGAAAGATGCGCCGGTCTACTTTTTCGAACTGGGGCCGGACATGCTGCGCTATGGGCTCGGTTACTACAGCGCCAACAAGCCGACCATGGATCTGTTCCGCCATACGCTGAGGCAGCGGCCGCAGCCTTTCCTTGAGGTAGCTGCCTGCTGCCGGCCGCCGTTCGAGCTGGTGGGCGAGAGCTACAAGCGCCCGCTGGTGAAGGAGCAGGCGGCGGAGATCGCCACCTGGTACAACCGCAAATCGTTCGCGGTGATGGTGACCGACAGCGAAGTGGAAAAGCTGTTCAGCGCCGATCTGGTGCCGCTGCTGGCCGGGGCATTTTTGCAGCTTGAGCCGCTCTACCACTGGCTGATGCAGGTAGAGACGATGAAGCAGATCGATCCGGCGGATCTGTAAAACCCCGCGTCAGCGGGGATGCAGCAACCGCCAAAAGGCGTCGATCAGCGGATCGCTGAGGCGTTTTTTCTGGACGCAAACTCCCAGCTCGAACGGTTCGACCATCGAGATATTATCCAACTGCGAGATGCGGTTGCGCACCGGTTCCGGGCTGTTGTCCACCACCACGCTCGGGATCAGCGCGATGCCGCAGCCCAGGGCCACCATCGACACGATCGCTTCGTGGCCACCGACGGTGGCGTAAATCAGCGGATTGCTGATGCGGTGACGGCGGAACCACAGCTCGATGCGTTTTCGCGAAGGGCCGTGTTCCGGCAGGATGAAAGGGATCTCGGCCCAGTCGGGCTTGTCGGCGAACGCCTGGCTGCGCACCGCGCAGGGCAGCGCCGGCGCGATCAGCACCAGCGGAATTTCGCCGATTTTGGTGAACGCCACGCTGGCGGGCAGCGTTTCCGGCCGGCCGGCGATGCCGAGATCGGCCTCGTTGGACTGCACCTTGTCGACCGCGTCGGCGGCGTCGCCGGTGGTCAGCTTGATCTCCACCAGCGGGTGCTGCGCGCGGAAGCGATCGAGGATCGGCGGCAGGTGGCTGTACGCTGCGGTCACCGAGCAGAACAGCCGCAGTTCGCCGCTCAGCGAAGGGCCGTGCTGGCCGAGCGAGTGCTTCAGCTGCTGATATTGCAGCAGCGTTTGCTGGGCGAATTCTTTCAGCTGTTCGCCGGCGTCGGTGAGCTGCACGGTGCGGTTATCGCGCAGGAACAGCGGCTGCCCGAGGATCTCTTCCAGCCGCTGGATCTGGCGGGAGAGCGTCGACGGGCTGACGTGCATCGCCTTGGCGGTGCGCCCGAAGTGATGGCTTTCGGCCAGATGCAGGAACAGCTTTAAATCACGTAAATCCATATCGATACGCTCGCAGTGAGAGTGTTGCAAAAATTGCAATATCACGTTCTCAATATATCAATTTAAGCAACGCATTTCCTGTTATACATTGAGTTTAACGAATCTCCGCACAGACAGGGCGGGGAATGAAAATAACAATGCAAGACAACATCAAACCGGAGTACCACCATGGCTAACTATTTCAACACATTGAACCTGCGTCAGCAGTTGGCGCAATTGGGTAAATGCCGCTTTATGGCGCGCGACGAATTTGCTGACGAAGCCGGCTACCTGAAAGGTAAAAAAGTGGTGATTGTCGGCTGTGGCGCCCAGGGTCTGAACCAGGGTCTGAACATGCGCGACTCCGGCCTGGATGTCGCCTATGCCCTGCGCAAAGAAGCGATCGACGAGAAGCGCGCTTCCTGGCGCAAGGCGACCGAAAACGGCTTTAAGGTCGGCACCTACGAAGATTTGATCCCGCAGGCGGATCTGGTGGTCAACCTGACGCCGGACAAGCAGCACTCTTCCGTAGTGCGTGCGGTGCAGCCGCTGATGAAAGACGGCGCGGCGCTGGGTTACTCCCACGGCTTCAACATCGTTGAAGTGGGTGAGCAGGTGCGTAAAGACATCACCGTGGTGATGGTCGCGCCGAAATGCCCGGGCACCGAAGTGCGTGAAGAGTACAAGCGCGGCTTCGGCGTGCCGACCCTGATTGCGGTTCACCCGGAAAACGATCCGAAAGGCGAAGGCATGGCGATCGCCAAGGCCTGGGCGGCGGCGACCGGCGGCCACCGCGCCGGCGTGCTGGAGTCTTCCTTCGTCGCTGAAGTGAAATCTGACCTGATGGGCGAGCAGACCATTCTGTGCGGCATGCTGCAGGCGGGTTCGCTGCTGTGCTTCGACAAGCTGGTTGCTGAGGGCACCGATCCGGCTTACGCTGAGAAACTGATTCAGTTCGGCTGGGAAACCATCACTGAAGCGCTGAAGCAGGGTGGCATCACTCTGATGATGGATCGCCTGTCCAACCCGGCCAAGCTGCGCGCCTATGCGCTGTCCGAACAGCTGAAAACCATCATGGCGCCGCTGTTCCAGAAGCACATGGACGACATCATCTCCGGCGCGTTCTCCAGCGGCATGATGGCCGACTGGGCGGAAGACGACGTGAAATTGCTGACCTGGCGCGAAGAGACCGGCAAAACCGCGTTCGAGAATGCGCCGCAGTTTGAAGGCAAAATCAGCGAGCAAGAGTACTTCGATCACGGTGTGCTGATGGTGGCGATGGTGAAAGCGGGCGTTGAGCTGGCGTTCGAAACCATGGTCGATGCCGGCATCATCGAAGAGTCGGCTTACTACGAGTCGCTGCACGAGCTGCCGCTGATCGCCAACACCATTGCGCGTAAGCGTCTGTATGAAATGAACGTGGTTATCTCCGATACCGCAGAGTACGGCAACTACCTGTTCGCCAACGCGGCGGTGCCGCTGCTGAAGGACTTCATGACCACCCTGCAGGCGGGCGATTTGGGCAAAGCCGTGGCGGGTACGGCGGTGGACAATGCGCAGCTGCGCGACGTGAACGAAGCGGTGCGCAGCCACCCTATCGAAACCGTCGGCCGTAAACTGCGCGGCTACATGACCGATATGAAACGCATCGCCGTCGCGGGCTGATTTTCCGCAAGGCAAAGCACAAAGAGAAAGAGCCGGCAGCGATGCCGGCTTTTTTTTATGCCTCCGGCATCATTGCGGCGGGAATGATGGCGCCGCGATGCTGGATCACCGTAGCGGCCAGCAGATGGCCGCGCTGCGCCGCCCGTTGGGCGCTACCGCCGTTCAGGCGGGCCGCCAGGTAACCGGCGCTGAAAGAATCGCCCGCTGCGGTGGTGTCGACGACACGCTCTGGCGGCAGCGCGATCGCCGGCACCTCAAGCTTCTCCCCTGCCATACTGAACACCAGGCAGGCGTGCGCGCCGCGTTTGATGACGATCTCGCCGACGCCGAGCGCCTGCGTGCGTGCGACCACCCGTTCGATAGGCTGCGCTCCCCACAGCAACTCTTCGTCATCCAGCGTCAGAAAAGCGATGTCGGTACAGGCCAGCACCTCGCGGTAGGCCTGCTGCGTTTCCTCACGGCTTTGCCACAGGCGCGGACGGTAATTGTTGTCGAAGATCACCTTGCCGCCGTTGGCGCGACAGCGGCGCAGCAGCGCCAGCAGTTTCATGCGATCGGCAGGCGCGAGGATCGCCAGGCTAATGCCGCTGAGGTACAGGTAATCGAACTGCGCCAGCCGTTCGCACAGTGTGTCGGCCTGCGGTCCCGTAAGCCAATACCGGGCGGCGGCGTCATTGCGCCAGTAGTAGAAAGTACGTTCGCCGGCGGCGTCGGTTTCGATGAGGTACAGGCCCGGCAGCTTGTTGTCGAATTGCTGAATCAACCCGGTCTCGATCTTCTCCTGCCGCCAGGCCTGCAGCATTTCGCCGCTGAAACTGTCGGTGCCGAGTGCGGTGACATAATGCACCCGCAGCGTCTGTTCCGGCATTTGGCGGGCGAGGTAGACGGCGGTGTTGAGGGTATCGCCGCCAAAGCCGCGCGTCAGCTGTGCGCCCTGCTGCGACAGCTCGATCATGCATTCGCCGATCACGGCGAGATTTCGGATAGTCATCGTCAATAAGCCCTGGCTAAAGAAGAAGCAATAGCCGTCAGTCTCCACGCAAGGCGGTAAGGGAGTCAATAAATTAAAACGGTGTTTTAATTTTTTATGATCGCGATCGGCGAACGCGGGCAGGACGGAGGAGAAACGGGCGGCAATTCGGCTTAAAGTTTTACGCCGCGTTGCCGATAAGCTGGGTAAAGAAACAGCGGCAGCGCTCTCATTTCCCCGCCACGGCGATAGTACCGATGATAACCAATCTGATCTCTGGTCTGCTGGCGCCTTGTTTTGCCCTCTATGCCTGCGCCAAATCGCGGCGCTACTGGCGGCAATGCCGGCGTTTGTATACCTTCCAGCCGATTTATCGCACCAGCGGCGCGCTGCTGGCGGTGGAACTGCTGACGGCGGTGTATCACCCGAATGAGCCGGACAAGCGGCAATCCCCGGAACATTATTTTTCCTCGCTCGGCGTCGCCCAGCGTTTGCAGGTGATCCAGGAACAGCTGGCGCTGTTGCAGCGCTGGCAGGCGTTGTTCATTCGTCACGCGGTGATGGTGTCGGTCAATATCGACGGCATCGCGCTGCAAGCGTTGCAGCGCCATAGCGCGTTGCAACGGCAGATCGCCGAAATGCCCTATCTGCGCTTCGAGCTGGTGGAGCACGCCGAAACGGCGTCAAACTGCCCGCTGCAGCAGATCGTCGGCGGCGAGCGGCTGTGGCTGGACGATTTCGGCAGCGGGCTGGCCAACTTCTCCGCCGTCGGCGCCTGGCGCTATCAATACATCAAGGTGGCGCGCGAATTGTTTACTTTGCTCAAACAGTCGGAAGAGGGCGTCCAGCTGCTCGGCACCCTGATCAAGATGATGAACCAGCACAGCGACGGGGTGATCGTCGAGGGCGTGGAAACCGAACAAGAGTGGCGGCTGGTGCAGCGTTCCGGCGCGTTGGCCGCACAGGGCTACTACCTGTCTCGCCCGGCGTGCTTTGAAACTCTGCACAGCGTGCCGACGCTGTTCGCCGCGCCCGGCGC
The DNA here is from genome assembly GCF_014982455.1 of Serratia sp. X3. Classification (NCBI taxonomy): domain Bacteria; kingdom Pseudomonadati; phylum Pseudomonadota; class Gammaproteobacteria; order Enterobacterales; family Yersiniaceae; genus Serratia; species Serratia sp. X3. The sequence continues at coordinate 14,192 of NZ_JADCNB010000013.1, read as the reverse complement.
GCCAGCGTGAACTCCGGCCTATCCTCAGCTAGGCTTAAACGGGGCTGCTAACTCCTTTTCCTTTCATTCGGCAGCCCGATTTATGCGCTGAGGGAGCCGCTATGACAAGAACAGGAAAGGTTTTCAGCTGGCTGGGCGGCATTGTGCTGCTGCTGATCGTCGCGCTGACGATCTTCATTGCTACCTTCGACTGGAATCGACTCAAGCCTACCATCAACGACAAAGTGTCGGCCGAACTGCGGCGACCGTTCGCCATTCGCGGCGATCTGGGCGTTGACTGGTCGCGCAATCCGGATGAGGGCGGCTGGCGCGCCTGGGTGCCCTGGCCGCATATTCACGCCGAAGACGTGTGGCTGGGTAACCCGAAAAACATGCCCGGCGACAGCATGGTGACGCTGCAGCGCGTCGACGCCAGCATTGCGCCGCTGGCGCTGCTGGGTAAAGAGCTGCTGATCCCGCGCATCTGGCTGAAGCAGCCGAATGCTTCGTTGCAACGTCTGGCCAACGGCGACAACAACTGGACGTTTGACCTGGCCGCCGGCCAGGATCCCAAGCAGCCGCCTTCCGATTGGTCGTTCACCGTTCACGACATCGTATTCGACAAGGGGCAGATCGCCTTTAGAGACGCCACGCTGAAGGCGGATTTCCGCGCCGTCATCGATCCGCTCGGCAAGCCGTTGCCGTTCAGTGAAGTGACCGGCAAACAGGGCGGCGACAAGGCCGCGACCCCCGATTACGTTTTCGGCTGGCAGGTGAAGGGCAAATATAACGGCGAGCCGTTGAGCGGCAGCGGCAAGATTGGCGGCATGTTGTCGCTGCAGAGCGCCGATTTGCCGTTCCCGCTGCAGGCCGATGTGCGCTCCGGCAGCACCCGGGTGGTGGTCGCGGGCACTTTGTCCGATCCGCTGAACCTCGGCGGCCTGGACGTACAGCTGAAATTTTCCGGTGAAAGCCTGAGCAACCTCTATGGCCTGACCGGCGTGTTGTTGCCGAACACCCCGCCGTATGCGACCGATGGCCATCTGACCGCCCGCCTGCATCAGCCGGGCGGGGCGGTGTTTGAGTACCAGAAATTCGACGGAAAAATCGGCGACAGCGACATTCACGGCAGCTTGAAGTACGTTGCCGGTAAACCGCGGCCCACGCTGAGCGGCGCGGTGAACTCCCGGCAGCTGAGGTTGGCGGATCTGGCGCCGCTGATCGGCGCGGACTCCAACGCCGCCAAAGCCGGGCGCGGCGAGAAAAGCCGTCAGCCTGCGGATAAGGTGCTGCCGGTCGAACAGTTCGATACGCAAAGCTGGAGCAAGATGGATGCGGACGTGAAGTTTGCCGCCGCGCGCATTGAACGCGGCAGCGATTTGCCGCTGAGCGATCTGGCCACGCACCTGAAGCTGAACAATGGCGAACTGCGCCTGGATCCGCTGCGCTTTGGCATGGCGGGCGGCAGCCTGAACGCCGTCGTGCGCCTCGACGGCGGCAAAAAGCCGATGCGTGGGCAGGTGGATATGCATGCACGCAAACTTCAGCTTAAACAGCTGTTGCCGAACGTGGAGGCGATGAAGCGCAGCCTCGGGCAGATGAACGGCGACGCCAGGTTGACGGGCAGCGGCAATTCGGTGGCCGAGCTGCTGGCGACCAGCAACGGCGATCTGCGCCTGCTGATCAATAACGGGGTGATCAGCCGTAGCCTGATGGAGATCCTCGGCCTGAACGTCGGTAACTATCTGGTGGCGCAGCTGTTCGGTGACGACGTGGTGGGCATCAACTGCGCGGCGGCGGACGTCGGCATCCGCAGCGGCGTCGCCGCGCCGCGACTGTTTGTGTTCGACACCGAAAACGCGGTGATCAACATCACCGGCAACACCAACCTCGCCACCGAACGGCTGGATTTGTCCATCGATCCGGAAAGCAAGGGCATGCGCGTGCTGACGCTGCGATCGCCGCTGTACGTGAAAGGCACCTTCAAGCATCCGGACGCCGGGGTCAAAGCCGGGCCGCTGATCGCGCGCGGCGCGGCGGCGGTGGCGTTGGGGGCGGTGCTGACGCCGGCGGCGGCGCTGCTGGCGCTGGTCTCGCCCAGTGAAGGCGGCGAGGAGAACCAGTGCGGGCAGATCCTGCGGGAGATGAAAGGCAAAAAATAATCAGGTGCGCGGCGGCGGCGTGAGCAGCCGGCAGTCGTGATCCTGGATCTCTTCCGCCGAGGCCAGGGTGAACGGCAGCAGGCTGCGCTCGGTTGCCAGCAGCAGTAAATCCCCGTCCGGCAGCGCGGTCATCGCCAGGCCGAAGCTGCCCATGCGCCCGTCGGCGCGCGGCAGGCCGGAGGCCAACAGGCGGAAGGCGCCCTGTTGTTCCAGTTCGGCAGGGGTCACCCGCCGCCCCAGATAGTCATGCCCCAACAGGCCGCCGGGCAGCGGTTGCCATTGCTCGATGAAATGGGGGCCGATCTGCGCCAGCCGCTGTTTTACCGCCGGCAGCAGGCAGGAGATATGAATGTGCAGCTGGTTTTGCGTGCGGCCGTATTCCGAATTGATCGCCAATGAAATATCGCCGTCGTCGATCGGTTTGCCATAGCGTTCCGCCATCACGTGGCGCGCGCGCCAGGCCTGGGCGAAGAAATTCGGCGTGGCGGCGTCCAGCACCGCCGGGCTTTCGATACCGGTGATTTTGGCGCTGGGCATCAGCAGGTATTGCAGCGGCCCGTTGCGATCTTTAAACACTACGAAACCGGCCTGTACATCCACCTGCGCGCAGGGCGCCGGGTTGTCGTGCGCCTGCTGATTGGGCAGACATTGCTGGCTGACGATGCGCCACAGCGCATCGGGATGGTCGGGTTTCAACCCGTAAAAGAGCGCGATGGCGATAGCCGCCAGCAGCGCCACGCAGACAAATACCCCACGACGCAGAGACATCGGCCGATCCTGTTACCGAGAGAAACGTCCAGCATAGCCCGGTTTTATGACAGGAAACGAACAACGCGTGCGGCCCCCCGCAGTGAGGGGGCCGCAGAGGATCACAGCGACTGGTGGCGGGTTTCTTTCATCAGCAGGAGGGCCAGCAGCGTCAGCCCGGCCATCGCCGCCAGGTACATGCCGACGTAAAACAGCCCGTAGTGGGCCGCCAGCCAGGTGGCGATGTAAGGCGCCACGGACGCGCCGAGAATCGACGCGACGTTGTAGGAGAACGAGGCGCCGGTATAGCGCACTTCGGTGGGGAACAGCTCCGGCAGCAGCGCGCCCATCGGGCCAAAGGTCAGCCCCATGATGCTCAGGCCGCACAGCAGGAAGCCCATCACCAGCGCCTGGTTGCCGGAACCCAGCAGGGTCGGGAACAGGAACGCGAAGCCGATCATCAGCAGGGTAATGGCGATCATGGTCTTGCGACGGCCGAGCGCGTCCGCCAGCAGGCCGGCGATGGGCACCATCACGCCGAAACCGATCACCGCCACCATCAGCATCCACAGGAAGCTGTTGCGGGAGTAACCGAGCCCCAGCGGCTGCGGCGCAGTGCCGTAGGTCATCGAATAGACCGTCATCAGATAAAACAGCGTGTAGGTCGCCAGCATGATGAAGGTGCCGAGGATGGTGGCTTTCAGGTGCTTGCTCAGCAGCGTGCCGAGCGGCACTTTCACCTGTTTGCCGGCCTTGGCCGCTTTGGCGAACACCGGCGTTTCATGCAATGACACCCGGACGTACAGGCCAATCAGCACCAATGCGGCGGAGAGGATGAACGGCACGCGCCAGCCCCATTCCATAAATTGCTGGTCGCTCAGCAGCCACGAGAGCAGCAGGAAGGTGCCGTTGGCGAAGAAGAAGCCGATCGGGGCGCCCAACTGGGGGAAGGAGCCGTACAGCGCACGTTTTTTGGCCGGCGCGTTCTCCGTCGCCAGCAAGGCGGCGCCGCCCCATTCGCCGCCCAGCCCCAGCCCTTGGCCAAAGCGCGCCAGCGCCAGCAGGATAGGGGCTAAGATGCCGATGGTTTCATAGCTCGGCAGTAGGCCGATCAGCACGGTGGAAATCCCCATGGTCAGCAGCGAGGCGACCAGCGTCACCTTGCGCCCCACGCGATCGCCGAAGTGGCCGAACAGCGCAGAGCCGATAGGGCGCGCGACAAAGGCGACGGCGAAGGTGGCCAGCGACTGCAGCGTCGCGGTGGTCGGGTCGCCCTGAGGGAAGAAGATGTGCGGGAACACGATCACCGCGGCGGTGGCGTAGATGTAAAAGTCGAAGAACTCGATGGCGGTGCCGACCAGCGAGGCGACGATGACTTTCCCGCGGGAATTCACCGGTGTAGACGCGTCGTCGGCGTCGAGTGGGGGTGCGATGGTGGCTTGCATATCTATTTCTTATTGTTGGAGGGGGTAAAAATCCATCTTAGTGACAGCATTGCGCCTTTTCAACGCTGGAACTTTGGGCAGCGCCGCCGCTAACCGGTTAAAAAGACTAATGTTTTACCTGACTTCTTTTCTGTAGCGTTAAACGTTGAGAAATAGGCTTCATGTAGTGTGAATGGCTGTAAAAACGGGAAAGAAAAGTGACTGAGTAGTTTGTTATGCTGGTTTTTCGAATGCCATGCCGCATGATTTAGAGGGATTGACTGGTTTTTTGCTTATTAACCAGAGGAAAGTGCCGGCGCGTGCGATAACACCGGCACGATTGCATGGCTTCAGCGTGCCGGCGGCTCGCGTTCCGGCAAGGCTTTGTCGCCTTTGTAGTCGGCCGTTGCGATCCAGGCGGCGCAAAACAGCGTCAGGCGGGCGAAGAAGTAAAAGAACGCCATCAGCCCGATCACCGAGCCGAAGGCCGCGCCGGAAGGCGATTTCGCCACCTGCGGCAGCGTCATCGTCATCACGAATTTGATCACCTCAAAGCCGATAGCCGCAAGCAAGGTGCCGCGCAGCAGCGCTTTTTTCTTCGGTTTGTGGCGCGGCAGCATCCAGAAAATCCACAGGAATAGCAGATAGTTGGCGAAAATCGAGATCGACAGCGCGATCGTCGTCAGCGCCGGCCGCAGCCATTCGATGCCGTCCAGCCCCAGCGCGTTGACGATCGCCGCCTGCGCCGATCCGGCGACCGAGGTTAGCGACAGCGTGATAATCAGCGCGACCACCAGGCCGGTCAGCGAGATGAAGTCGCGGGTGTACTTGAAATAGATTTTCTCCTGATCCTGCGGATTGCGCTCCCAGACGTCACGCGACTGCGCGCGGATCGCTTCGCGCAGGTTGCCCATCCAACTGATGCCGGAATAGAGTGCCAGCGCCAGGCCGGTCAATCCCACGGTGGTGCGCTGCTGAATGGCGGTGTTCACGGTGTTCTTCAGCGTGCTGGCCAGCGTCGGATCGCTGATGCTGCCGACGATCCGGTTGATCAAACGGGCCAGCAGATCCGGGTTGGAAGCCAGCACGAAACCGGCGGCGGCGAACGACACCATCAGGATCGGGATCAGCGAGAGGAATGAAAAATAGGTGATGGCGGCGCCGAACTGGCTGCCCAGCCGATCGTTAAAGCGTTCGGCGGCGCGCAGCAGGTGCGCAACGCTCGGCCAGGCTTTGATGCGTTCAATCAGACGTGAAAAACCGCTGATGCGGCGGTCGAGCGTTTCATGGCCGGTCTTGATGGCGATAAGCGGCTTCGGCGGCGTGTCTTGTGCGGGCTGGCGGCGTTCCTGGTCTGGTCCTGTAGGCATTACTTCACGATTTCCTTAACGTTAAACGGCATGTATCCGCGTTGATTATAGCCAAAGCCCCGCGGCGTTTTGAGCGCCGGGGCGGCAAACGGTCATTTTCCGAGCTTAACGCGTTAGCGCCCGGCATGAAATGCCAGGAGGCGGCCGATAGGTAAAATTCCTATGAAAACCCCGCGGCGCCTCGGTTTTTTTTCACTTCCCTACCTCCAATTTTTATCTGTTTCGTCGGCGAGAAAGCGTTTACTCATGATGTGGCGCCACGCGTTACCAAGCGCCGCTCCGCTGCAGCCGTAGGGGCTGGAACGGTCTCACCCGTCATCAACAGAAAAACTGGAAGGTCTTATGAAATTGCTTAATCACCCCACCTGCCGTCCGTTTACCGAAGCGGGCAATCTGTCGCAGCTTTCCGCCTACTATGAAGAGGAGAGGCATATCATGTGGATGCTGCTGCGCGCTGCGCCGCGTCCTTGCTTTAATCAGGCGCTGATTGAAGACATCATGACGCTGGCGCAGGCGGCGAAAGAGTCTTCGCTGCGGTTCGATTTCTGGGTCACCGGCTCGCTGGTGCCGAACATGTTTAACGTCGGCGGCGATCTGCAGTTCTTCGCCGAAGCCATCAAGAACCGCAAACGCGAGGCGATGATGGCCTACGCGCGTGCCTGCATCGACTGCGTGCATGCGGCGGCGCGCGGTTTCGATACCGGCGCGGTCAGCATTGCGATGGTCGAAGGCAGCGCGCTGGGCGGCGGCTTTGAAGCGGCGCTGGCGCACCATTTCGTGTTGGCGCAGAACAATGCGCGCATGGGGTTCCCGGAGATTGCGTTCAACCTGTTTCCCGGCATGGGCGGTTACTCGCTGGTGGCGCGCAAGGCGGGCATGCGCTTGGCCGAAGAACTGATTTGGGGCGGCGAGTCGCACACCGCAGAGTGGTTCGAGAGCCGTGGGCTGGTGGATCAGCTGTTCCAGCCCGGCGACGCCTACATGGCGACGCGCACTTTCATCGATACCATCCGGCCGAAGCTCAACGGCATGCGCGCCATGTTGCGGGCGCGTCAGCGCGTGCTGCAGCTGACGCGTTCCGAGCTGATGGACATTACCGAGGATTGGGTGCACTCGGCCTTCACCATTGAGGAAAAAGATCGCGCCTACATCGAGCGGCTGGTGATGTTGCAGGATCGCCACACCCTGAACCTGCGTCGTGCCGGCTAACGTTAACGCGCCCGCCTCACGCGGAAGGTGAGCGCGGGCGATAGGACTGCAGCCAATGCTCCAGCTGTTCCGGGAGCATTGGCCGCGCAAACAGAAAGCCCTGCTTTTCGTCCACGCCGACCTCGTCGAGGAACTGATTTTCGCTCTCGGTCTCCACCCCTTCGGCGATCACGCGGAAGGCCAGCGCCTCTGCCGCCGCGACGATCGCGCGCACCAGCGATTGCGAAACCGGGTTGAAATTCACCCCGCGCACGAAGCTTTTATCCAGCTTGATGGCGTCCAGCGGAATACGCGCCAGCTGCGCCAGCGACGAATAGCCGGTGCCGAAATCGTCGAGATGCACCTGCGCGCCCAGCTCGCGTAGCCGGGTGATCAGCACGCGCGCGCGGTTTTCGTCTTCAATCAGGCTGCTTTCAGTCAACTCGAAGTCCAGCAGGCAAGGGGCCATGCGGTGACGGCGCAGCACCCCGAGCAGATCGTTGACGATGCCGTCGTCGGCCAGCTGTCGGGCGGAGAGGTTGACCGCCACCCGCAGATTCAATCCCCGCTCTCGCCACTGCGCCGCCTGGCAGGCGGCGGTCTGCAACACCCATTGGCCCAGCGGGCCGATCAGGCCGGACTCCTCGGCGTAGGAGATGAACTGCAGCGGCGGGATCAGGCCGCGCTCCGGCGAATCCCAGCGCACCAGCGCTTCCACGCTGTGCACTTCACCGCTGCGCGCGTCGATTTTAGGCTGGTAATACAATACCAGCTGATTTTGCTCCAGCCCTTTACGCAGGTTGGTGTCCAGCCACATGTATTCGGCGACGCGCTTGTTCATCTCCGGCGAGAAGACGGTATAGGTGCGCTTGCCGTGCTCCTTGGCGACGTACATGGCGGTATCGGCGCTGCGGATCAGGCTGTCGAGATCGTTGCCGTGCTCCGGGCACAGCGCGATGCCGATCGAACAGCCGGTATACACTTCGATCAGGCCGATGCGGAAAGGGGTCTTCAGCCGATCGATGATGCGCTGCGCCAGCGTTTGCAAACGTTCGCGATCGGTCTGAGGCGCCAGCACCAAAAATTCGTCGCCGCCGAGGCGGGCGAGCACCTGATCCGGGCTCAGGCAGCCGAGGATCGCCAGCGAGACCTCAACCAGCAGCCGATCGCCGAACATATGGCCGTAGGCGTCGTTGACCTTTTTGAAGTTGTCGAGATCGAGGTACACCAGGCCGAAACTCTCTTCGCCGCGCGTGGCGATGGCGTGGTTGATCTTGTCCTGGATGGCGTTACGGTTCGGCAGGCCAGTGATGATATCGGTGTTGGCCAGCACCCGCAGCCGTTCCTGCGCGCGACGCTCTTCGGTGATGTCGGTTCCTGAGCAGATCAGAAACACCTCGTTCTTGCCGCTGCCGCTGTGCACGAACTTATTGCGGAACAGGAACAGCCGCTCGCCCTTGACCGTCTTTACCCAGCGTTCCACCTCATACGAAGAGCCGTTGCGGAAGAAGCCGGCGATGTTGCGCCGCGAGGCGGCGGCTTCTTCCGGGCTCATAAACAGCTGGAAAACGTTCTTGCCGATCACCTCGTGTTCGTGCAGCCCGGTGTACTCCTCGCTCAGCCGATTGAAGCGCTGGATGCGGCCGTGCTGGTCGACGATCACGATCACCGAGTTGGCTTCGGACACCACCTGCTCGGCGAAGGAGAGCCCATGCACCAGATCGCGCGCCACGGATTGGGTATCGCTGAACGCGGACGCGGTGCCCGCCCATTCGAGGTTATTGACGCGGCGTCCGACCAGATGCAGATGCAGCGGTTCGCCGGCCAGCTTGATGGTGAGTTCAAGGCTGGCGGTCACACCGGTCAAACGGCGAATTTTCGCCGCGTCCATGGCGCTCAGCGCCACCGCGACGTGGGCTTTGCCCTTAACGGCGGAAAGCTCCAGGGCATTGCTGTCAAACGCCAGCCGCCAGTGGGGGCTCTGGGTGCCGAAGTGGGCGTTAAGAAGCTCAGGGCCTTGGTCTGCGGACATGATGATTCCTCAAAAGAGCACGGGCGGCCGGTCAGCACGAAGAACCGCTGGCGGCCTGTGGCCCGAAAGTGGTCGCCGTGCGCGTCTGTGCATCATATAACAGGTTTTCACAGGCGGGGCGGGTAATGGAAACTATTCTATAAGCAATGATTAGTTTTGCGGTGTACGCGCCACCCGGCGACCGGTTGTCTTAAAGTGTAGGAGGAGAACATCGGGCCGCGCGAAGTTTGTACAGATTCTTCTCGCTAACGAAAAACGGTTGATGCAAGGTTGCCGTGAACGTGAGTAAATTATAGCGTTGAGGGTGAGACTGAAAAATAACTCCGCCGAGGGGATTTGCGCCGGGAAATTAAAATTTCCGCCGAATAAACGCCATCTTCATAGTTTTCTCATAATTGGTGAATAAACCCGTGACGGGTTTTAAAAAGTTTACACACCCTCGCATTACTTGAATTTTATCAGCCTATTATTATCTTCGACGAACGAATGAGCCTGTTAACGTACAGCGCTCCTGATGAAGAAAAATTTTTAAGGAAATGATTATGCGTAAATTGACGGCTTTATTTATTGCTTCCACGCTGGCTCTGGGTTCTGCTTCTGCGGCGTTCGCCGCTGATACGACGGCGGCCCCGGCTGCGGATGCGGCGCCGATGAAAATGATGCATCACAAGGGTGAAGGTAAAGGCGGCCCGTTCGCCGGGCTGAACCTGACCGAGCAGCAGCGCCAGCAAATGCGCGATATCATGAAAGAGTCGCACTCGAAACGCGGTCCGGGCATGAAAGAGGAACGCCAGGCGCTGCATAATCTGGTCGCTTCCGACAGCTTCGATGAAGCGAAGGCGAAGGCGCAAATTGACGCGATCGGCAAAGCGCAATCCGAACGCATGCTGGAACGCGCCAAGGCGGAAAATAAAATGTATAACCTGCTGACCCCTGAGCAGAAAAAACAATACAATGAGAATTATCAGAAACGTGAGCAAAAGATGATGGACCATATGAATAAAATGAAGGAGCAGATGTCCTCCGGTCAGTAATATACGCTCGCGGTAAATAAAAAAGGGCCAGACTATTTGTCTGGCCTTTTTTTTTCCGGCGTTATCACCGGCAGACCCGGCAGCGAGTGATTATCATTCCCCATCGGCAATGTGTCGGAACTGTTCGGCAACGGCCTGCGCAAAGCGCGGATCGTTAATATGGTAAGGCGTTTTTATTAACCGGCGCTTATGGGTGGCGTGCACCGTCTCCTCCAGCGTTTGCGTAAAGGCGGCCAGCGCCGCCGGATCCCAGAACGGTTGCCCAGGCGCATCCAGCGCCGACACGCCGCCCGCCGGGATCACGAAGCGCACTTCTCCCGCGCAGGCGTTGATTTTCTCGCCAATCCAATGGCCGATTAGCGCATTTTCCCGCGGGCTGGTGCGCACCAGCGTCACTTGCGGATTGTGATGGTGGCGCAGGCGGTTCGCGTAGCGAGCCGGCACCGTATTCAGCGCGCCGAAATTGATCATGTCGATCGCGCCGCAGGAGAGGACGCACGGGATGCCGGTACGCGCGATAGCCCCGAAACGATCTGCATTGCAGGGCAGCACACCGCCAAACAGGTAATCGGTCACTTCGGTGGTGGTCAAATCGATAGCGCCGTGCAGTTGCCGGTTATCGATCAGTTTTTCCAGCGCTCTGCCACCGCTGCCGGTCGCGTGAAATGTCAGGCAGTCCCATTGCGGCTCAAGATCGGCAACCAGCGCCTGAATGCAGGGGGTGGTGACGCCAAACATCGTCAGGCCGATTGCGGGCTTGTCGTCGTGATGATCGACGGCGGCGAAGCGGACTGCGCCGGCTATCTGGCGCGCCGCATTGCCCAGCACCCGGCGCGAGATACGGTTCAGGCCGGCGAGATCGGTGACCGAATACAACATGCTGATATCACTGGCGCCGACATAGGCGGAAACGTCTCCCGCCGCCATGCTCGAGACCATCAATTTCGGCAGGCCAATCGGCAACTGCTGCATTGCCGGCGTGATGATGGCGGTGCCGCCGGAGCCGCCCAGGCCAAGCAGGCCGGCGATATCGCGGCGCGTCAGGATAAAACGTTCGAAAGCGGTCGCCATGGCGGCGATTGCCTGGCCGCGGCTGGCTAGAAAGACCGCGCCTGCGCCCGCCGGATGGTGACGAGCGACCTCTTCTGGGCCGATATCGGCCGGGGAGTCAAACGGCAAGCTTCGGGTGGAGAGATCGACGGTTCGCGTGGGTAAATTCAGGCTGGCAATCAGCCGCCGCACATACTCCAACTCTTGTCCTTTCGTATCTGCTGTGGTAGCAATATAGACAAAATTTGAAGTATCTTTCATGGGTTTTTCCGGTGTGTTTCTAATTTTTATTTAAAAATTAATGTATTATATTTTTTTAGGTGCCCTGGTGTTGGCATTTAAATTAAATTGGTTAATGTATTTATATAATGAGACGGCAGTATCATTTTTGCAAGGGCAGCTCAGTGCAAAATGGGACTCCTGTCTCATTTTTGAGCTTTTTGCGCGGCCAACCCTTTGTCGTCAACCTGTCGGCAGTGGCGTCTCGCCTGTCGCGCAAGCGTGTACAGATGTATGAGGTTTAAGTGCCGATAAATGCTTTTCCCACCCCGTCCGACCTTTCTCTGACCTCCGCCCGGGCGAAAACACATCGTTTGTTGCTGGCCAGCGCAATGACGCTGTATGGCGAGGGCGCGTTTCCATCGATCACCGATCTGGCGGCGCATGCGCAGGTATCGCGCGCGACCGCCTACCGCTATTTCCCGACCCAAAGCGCATTAATTACTGCGGTGGTGGCGGAAAGTCTGGGGCCTATTCTGGCGTGGCGCCCGCACGACGATGATGCCCTGAAGCGCATCCAGCAGTTGCTGACGTTGGCCTATCCTCAGATGGAGCGACACGAAGGGGCGCTGCGCGCCGCATTGCAGCTCTCTTTGCAGCAGTGGGCGCACGCCACGCCGGGCGAAAAGTTTGTGCGCGGCAACCGCAAGCGGCTGCTGGCGCTGGCGGTAGAGCCGTTGCAGGGTAAACTGCCGCCAGATTCTTTACAGAGAGTGATTCATGCTTTCTCGTTGATTTACGGTTCTGAGGTGTTCCTGGTGCTGAAAGATATCTGGGGGCTGGAGCTTGAGGGTATCCAGGATGTCACGCAATGGATGGCCAAAGCCATCCTGCGTCAGGCGGAAGAGGATGCGATGAACAGCAAAAAAACATCAGCAGGATAATCCAATTTTTGCCGCTGCCTGAGTGAAAAACCAGCATAATTCACTGAGTAAATATTGGCAAAAGTTATAATTAAAAGTGATAAAAAGCGCCTGTTAAGCACTTTTCAGGCGACGCTCTCCTTGGTTGTCTTTTAATTAAATATCATTATTTATCATTGAATTAAAGTGATTCCTTTCCACGGAGGAATGCCGCCTCAGCGCTGAGCGAGATCATTCTCTTTCCTTATCGTCCCCCGTCTGATTCATCCCTGAAACGTTCTCTCCGCCCACCGAACTGCCGAGTGACACATTAAGCGCACTTGAGATTGTTGTGCTTTATTTATTTGGTGTTACCAAACTGTTACACAAAAAATCTTATAAAACATTTGCAAACAACAACGGACGGTATCTGGGATGGAGAAGAAACTTAGAGGAGTCAAATCCGCTCGGGCGGCCTTCGGCTGGCCTGAAATCGGAGTTCATCGCGCACAATGGAGCGCAATGCTGATCTGCCTGACGGCGATCGGCGGCGCGCAGGCCTCCAGCTATATAGAGAACGGCAAAGCGGGCGATCCGGCCAGCTGGCGCAGCAGCGAGTTCAATGCAGAGTGGGGGCTGGGGGCGATCCACGCCGACCAGGCCTACGCCGCCGGTTATACCGGAAAAGGCATCAAACTTGGCATTTTCGATCAGCCGGTCTACGCCAAGCACCCGGAGTTTGCCGGTGAGAATAAGGTGATCAATCTGGTTACCGAAGGCATCCGCGAATACACCGATCCCTATATTCCGGTGAAAAAAGGCGACACTTTCCGCTATGACGGTACGCCGAGCGTGGATTCCGATGGCACGCTCGGTTCGCACGGTACCCACGTGGGTGGCATCGCCGCCGGCAGCCGCGACGGCGGCGCCATGCACGGCGTGGCGTTCAATGCGCAGATCATCAGCGCCGAAAACGGCGATCCCGGCCCGGAGGACGGCATCATCCTCGGCAACGACGGCGCGGTGTACCAGGCCGGTTGGGATGCGCTGGTGGCCAGCGGCGCGCGCATCATCAACAACAGCTGGGGCATCGGCATTACCGAGAAGTTTGATGAGGGCGGTTATGACCCGGCTTATCCGCATTTCACAGTAAACGATGCGCAAAAGCAGTTCGATCAGATCAAACAGATCCTCGGCACCAAGCCCGGCGGCGCCTATCAGGGCGCGATCGACGCGGCGCGCAGCGGCGTGGTCACCATCTTCGCCGCCGGTAACGACGGCAATCTGAATAACCCCGATGCCATGGCCGGCCTGGCCTATTTCGTGCCGGAGATTGCACCGAACTGGCTGTCGGTCGCCAGCTTGCAGGACCCCTCTAATAGCGGCGATTACAGCATCAGCACCTTCTCTTCCCGCTGCGGCTACACCGCCAGCTTCTGCGTTTCGGCGCCGGGCACCCGGGTATACAGCTCGGTGATTGAAGGCACCAGCGTGGAGAATCTGACGACCGGCTACGCCAAATACAGCGGCACCTCGATGGCGGCGCCGCACGTGGCCGGCAGCGTTGCGGTGCTGATGGAGCGTTTCCCGTATCTGAGCGGCGCACAGGTGGCGGAAGTGCTGAAAACCACCGCCACCGACATGGGCGCGCCGGGCATCGACGCGCTCTACGGCTGGGGGATGATCAACCTGGGCAAGGCTATCAACGGGCCTGGCATGTTGGTGACCGTCGAGGATATTCCCGCAGAGTTCCGTATTCCGGATCCGACGGGCGTGGCCTACGGCCCGACCCAGTTCGTGGTGGATCTGCCGGGCGTCGGCGCGGTGCTGGACAAGGGCAAACCGACCGAGCGCGTCTGCAGCGATGTGCTGTGCGGGCTGGATGTCTGGAGCAACGATATATCCGGCCACGGCGGCCTGACCAAGCAGGGTATCGGCACCCTGGTGCTGACCGGTAACAACACCTATTCCGGCCCGACGCTGGTCAATCAGGGGCGGCTGGCGATCAACGGCTCGGTCACCTCGGACGTCAGCGTGCAGAGCGGCGGCATCGTCGGCGGCAGCGGCACGGTCGGTTCGCTGACC
>NZ_JADCNB010000012.1:0-67877 GCF_014982455.1 Serratia sp. X3 | reverse complement strand
CGACATTTGTGAAGAACATGTAATGTGAAAATCAGCATAAGCGGAATGACCATTAATCTTGGCCGGCGCCAGAACGCCATGATTTATTTCCACATAGGGCTCATTAACCCTGCAAATGGCGGGAGGAGTCTCTGCAGGAGTACATCTTTCACCGACAAACCCTATAGCTCCGACTCTTTTACTATAATATTTAAACCTATAACAAGAGTTCCAGTACCAACGGGATATTCTAATACCAGTAATTTCCTTTCCAAGATACCCTTGAGCTATAAAAAGCTGACCCAACTCCCCCATTGTTTTTGCTTTCCTCGCTCCAGAAACGGTATACGAGGGTTCGCTAGGGGTCTCGTTACTATTGTAGTCATCATTATAGACAAAATATAGGTTATCATCTCTTGCCTCGAAATAAGAACCCTCTGACATAGGATTAGGTGTATCATCATTAATATCCCATGATTCAATGCTCAAACGATCATATGTCCACCGAGTAACGCTGCCCCATTCATTTAGCCCTATCCCACCCTGTACCTTCATTTCATAAGCCAAAGAAAACGCCGCAGAAGAATAGAACACAAAAAACAGCGCCAATATCTTTATTCCCATTTTCATATCTGTAACCTACTCATAAGCCAGACTAAAAGTCGCCACCGCGCTGAACGCCCCGAGCCCAATCGTCTTGCGCTCCAGCGCCTGCGGTTCGCCGCGCACATAGGCCTGCAACGCCAGGGCATTGCCGCCGGCCTGCAGGCCCTGCTTATCACCGCCCTGATTGAGCGGCAGCGCCTTGCCCGCCGGCGTCTCCAACCCGATAGCAATTCCCTTGGCTATACTGCCGCCGGCAGGAGCCAGCAGGCCAGGCAGCGCCACGCTTTCTGTTCCCAACAGCGTCACCGTCACCGTTTTACCCAGGCTCAGATCGCATTCAGCCAGATGAATTTCAAACCTCTGCCCCGGCGTGCGGGTATTGAGGTACAGGTACTTGTCGATGATGGTGCCAAAATCCAGCGTGATCTCCTCCTCCCCCGGCGGGATCACGCACGGCTCCGCCACCAGCGCGCCATGCAGGCGCAGGTTGTTGGCCGCCAGCGCAGCCTCGCCTGCCAACAGCAGTACCGTGGCTACCAGACAATTGCCGATTCTCTTTTTCATCGCCTTTCCCCGTTACTGATAATCGGCCTGCAGCGTCGCCCAGGCCTCGAACGCCCCTTCGATCAGCGCGGCGCCCTCTTTTTTCACCGGCACCGCCTCCAGCCGCGGCGGGTTATCCAGCGTGATCTTCAACGTACTGCCCGGCGTAAACGGTTGATCATCGCGATATACGCGGATCCCTAAATCGCTTTTGTTGGTCGCTAGCGCCTGTTTATCAAACCCGCTGGCGGTTCCGCTCAGGCTCAACGTTAGCCCCCAACTACCGCCGCTCGCACTGTCGCAGGTGATTTGGTAATTCACCGCCTGACGGTAGTTCACCCCGTCTACCTTGTTGATGCCGACCCGTTCGCCGAAATCCACCTCAACCTGATTGTTGTCGTTAATCCGGCACGGCGGCGGCGTCAGCAGCGTGCCACGAAACGTCATTTCGCCTTCGGCCAACGCCACAGATGATGCGCCAGACAGGGTGCCAATCAGCAGCAGGGCTTTTATTTTGTCATTCATGCTTCGCTCCGGTTACTGATAGGCCACCTTCATTGTGGCACCTGCCGTGAATTCGCCACCGCTTAGGGTCACGCCGCTTTGCTTCACCGGCACCGCCCACAGTTCCGGCGTATTTGGGTAGGTAAAATTCAACCAACTGTTGAGCGCCAGATTGCTGCTCCCCTGCTGCAGCTGGATCCCCAGTCCGGTTTTAGTGGTCTTCAACGCCGATGTGTCGAAAGCCGCGCCGGTGCCCTGTACCTGCAGCTTCATCGCATTTTTACTCTGTCCGGAACAAGACAGGGAGTAACTCACAGGTACGCGGTAATTTTTGCCGTCTACCCGAGTGGTCATTACTTCGCCGAAATTCACCTCGATCGTCCGATTGCCGTTAATCACGCACGGCGGTGGCGCCACGATGGTCACCTTAACCGTGACCGTGGTCGCCGCCTGGACACTCAGCGGCATAACCACCAGCAGCGCCCTCAGGCAGCGGACAATCTGTCGGTGGTTCGCCTTTATTCTTACGCCATCCATACTTCGCCCCGCCTCAGTCATAGCTCAGGTGAAAATCCACCGCCGCCCGGTAACTGCCCGCCGCCAGGTTGGCCGCCGTGCGCTCCGGCGTGATGACGTAGCTCAGGCTGTTCTGCCCCGGCGTCAGCAATAGCGGCTTGCCCCGGCTGCCCAGCCGCACGTCTTCACCCCGCACGGTTTCCATGCGCAGCCCCAGACCCGAGACCCCCTGCGCCTTTATCAGCTGCGGGTTATCCGCATCGCGAATCGCCCGAAAACTGACCGTCACCGCCGGCTGGTTTTCGGCCCAGATCAGCCCGCCGGTGCGCAGGTCGCGGCTGCCCGCCGGGCTGCGCAGGCAGTCCGCCAGCCGCAGCTCAAAGCGCACCGGCGTGCCGCGATCGCCAACCTGTTTCAGTTGCCCGGTGCCCACCTCGCCCAGCGCGATATCCTGCCGCGCGCTGGTCATCTCCAGCCGGCAGGCGCTCTCGGTCAGGGCGCCGTGGACATACAATGTGCCGTTGGCGCCGTCGACTTCCCAGTTGTCCGCCGCCTGCGCCGGCGGCAGCAGCCACAGCAGCGCGGTCAGGCTCAATGGTGCCATCATGGCCAGCGCCGCCAGCACGGCGTAATATCGCAGCTCGCTTATCCAGTAAGCGCGTTCCGCCATCAGCTCCCTTGCCATTTATCCTCCTGTCCACTTAGGGTTGTGCGCGCCGGTCAGGCGCCTTTCTTCTCCGGCACCACCTTGCAGATAGTGCCGCTGCAGCTGAAGCTCAGCTGCGGGCGGCCGCCGTAATCGTTGACGTAGGTCAGCACCGGGCTGTTGCCCACGCTCGCCGCGCTCACCGTCAGCGGCGCACTGCCCTTCGGCGGCACCATCATCGGTTCGAACGCTTTCACCGGCACGCTCTTGCTGCTGCCCGCATCCACCAGGGTGACGTAGTACGGCGTCGGGTTGTTCACCACGTTTGTCGCCCTGGCGAGTCAGCGTCAGCTGCTCCTGCGGCGGCGGCGCATTGGTGTCGATGCCCAGCCCCGCCGGGCGATAGAACAGCTTGATGCGCGTCTGCAACGCGATCTGCAGGGTATTCGGTTTGCTGCTTTTCGGCGGGATCTCGCGCAGGTTGAAGTAGTAGACCGTTTCGCGGTCCTGCGGCAGCTGTTTGGCCGCCGGCAGCGCCTGGATCTTCACCTGGCTGGGCTTACCCGGCTCGATGCGCTGCACCGGCGGCAGCACCGTCAGCGGGCTCTGGATCTTGTTACCCTGCTCGTCTTCAATCCAGCCCTGCGCCAGATACGGCAACTGCTTGTTCTGGTTGCTGACGCTCAGGCTCACCGAGTTCTGGCTGCCATCGAAAATCACCCGCGTACGATCCAGGGCGATGGCCGCCTGGGCCTGCGAGACCGTCAGGGCGCCCAGCAGGGCCGCCGTGCCGAATGAAAATTTAAGTTGTTGGTGCATGTCATTAACTCCAATTACTGTAATTCAGTGTTTTCCGTTGTTGCCGGCAACGAATGGCAAGGCAACAACAGGGTATTCATCAACATCTCTGCCGGCAGCGGGCTCGGCATGCGCACTTCACACTGCGCCGCCCCGTTCCAGCGCACCGTCATCGCCTCGCCCGGCTGGATACCGCTGAGATAGACGCTGCCGCCGTCGTTGACGATGCCGGTCTCCTGCTTGCGGCCGTTCAGCACCGTGGCGCCGAACGGCGGTTCGCTGCCGTCCGCCAGCTTGATCACCGCCATCGCCTTAGCCCCCGCTATCACGTCAAACTGCCGGTAACCGATGGCCCCCTCGGTCAGCGTCGCCTGCACCACCGATGTGGTCGCCTCGGCGTTGTCGCCCAGCTGGTTCAGATCGATGCTCGCCTTGTTGCGGTAGTAACTGTTCACGTCGCCGATCACCGCCTTGCCCCAGGCGTTGGTGCGGCTGGTGCGCCCGTAGCCGCGCACCGGCACGTCCGCCACCCCCTGGGTGTCGATCAGCATCCGCGTGCCGCCCGCCATGCCGCTGCGGTGCAACGCCCCGCCCTCCGCCGTCAGCGTCATGCCACCCTGGGCGCTCAATCCCAACGCGCTGTAGCGCCCTTCCTGGTAGCTGGCGTTGGCGCTCAGCCGCGCGATATCGCCCTCGCGGGTGTAGTAGCCGCTGGCGTTGGCACCGCTGCGCGATGTGCCGGCGCTCAGCTGGTAGTTGCTGCGCTCATCAAGCCGGTCGTAGTAACTCACCCGGTGGGTGCTGTCGTTGCGGTTCACCGTGGTGTTGTAACTCAGCGTCGCGCGCTCGCCCCACGGCATCGACAGCGACAGGTAGGCCCCGTCGTCCTTCATTCCGTTGTACTGGTTGCGGTAGGCCGACAGCGACAAGCTCAGGTTGCGGAACCGGTCGATATCGAAATAGCGCGACAGCGTCAGGTTGTAGCGGTCGTTGGCTGGCCGGTCCCAGTAGGTCTCATGGCTGTAGTTGAGGTAGCTGCTCAGCCCCCAGTCGCGAAACTGCTTGTTGAAGGAGACGGTGTACATCTCCTTGCCGCTGCCGTTGCGGTTGCCGTAATAGCGCGCGTCCAGGTACTCGCTCATGCTCATGAAATCCTGCTCCGAGAAGCGGTAGCCGGCGAAGGTCACCTGGCTGTCGTACTCATCAAAGCTCTTCGAATAACTCAGACGGTATGAACCGCCGCTCAGCGTCCCCTCCTCCTGCGGTAGCCGCGCCCGCGACTGGGTCGCGTCGAATGACAGCGCCCCGAACACCATCAGGTCACGCCCGAGCCCCAGCGACAGCGCGTTATAGTCGCCGCCCGCCAGCGCGCCGCCGTACAGCGACCAACCGTTGCTTACCCCCCAGGAGAACTCGCCGGTGCCGAACAGCGGCCCCTGCGAGCGATGTTCCCAGTCCGACGGCTTGCCCGCCGCCAGCTTGAAGCGCACCGAGCCGGGGCGCGTCAGGTACGGGATGCTGGCGGTGTTCATCACGAACTCCTGCACGCTGCCGTCCTGCTCCTCCACCCGCACGTTCAGCTCGCCGCTCACCGCGTCGTTGATGTCCTGAATGCGGAACGGCCCGGCCGCCACCGTGGTCTCGTAAATCACCCGCCCCTGCTGGCTGATGACCACCTTGGCGTTGGTCTTCGCCACCCCCACCACCTCCGGCGCATAGCCGCGCAGGTTGGGCGGCAGCATGTTGTCATCCGACACCAGGCTGGCGCCGGTAAAGCGGAAGCTGTCGAACATGCCGGAATCCAGGTAGCTCTCGCCCAGCGTCAGCTTCGAGCGCAGCGCCGGCAGCGCGCGGTAGGCGTAGTAGCGGCTCCAGTCCAGCCGCTTGTCGGTCGGCTGCCCGCTGCCGGTCTGGTGGCTGAGGCTGCCCTGCCAGTCAGCCCGCAGGCGCCAGGCGCCCATATTTGCCCCCGCCGTGCCGTTGCCGCTCAGGCTGTAACCGCGGCTGCCGCTGCGTTGTTGATGCTGGCTCTGGGCGTTGAGGTTATAGTCGAACAGCAGCCCCGGAATGCCCTCGTCCCAGCGCGACGGCGGGTCCCAGTTCTCGGCGGTGTACTCGAGAAACGCCTGCGGAATATTCAGGTACAGCGACGAGGTGGCCAAATCACCCCGCGTCTCCATCCCCGCCACGCTGCTCTCATCCAGGCACTCGCCCTGGTGCCACCAGCGCAGGTCTTTCATCACGCCCTCTTTGAGGCCCAGTTGTGCCACCAGCGCCTGGCTGATGCAGGCGCGGCTGCCGTTCGGGCCGTCCTCCGGCGGGTAGAACGGGATCTGCTGCTCCGGCAAATCGTTTTTGTTGATGTGCACCACCATGCCGTAGGTGCCCGGCATGATGTAGCCGCCGCGCGAGAACTGGCTCAGATCGATGTTCTTGCGGTCATGCACGTCCAGCACGTCGGTGTTGAACTGAATGTCATCGGCGGCATACACCAGCGTCGCGGGAGATCCGAGCGCCAGGGCGATGCACAATCCCAATACCTGAAGACGCGCCAGTTTCCCGGCAGGCGATATATTCATGCTCCGAATCCCTTATAATTATTTTTTATCCCTGTGCTCTTGTAATCAGTCTTCACCGCCGGCCTCAGAAATAATCCAGTTTGAAACGGACGGCCGAGAAATAATCACCGGCCTTCGGCGTATGATTATTGGCGACTAATTTCAGGGCGTAATTCAGCCGCATATTTCCGGGGATAATGTCGCCGCGCGGCATCGGGTAACCCGGCGTGGCAATATTGCCGGCGGCGTCGCTGATTTGCAGCGCAATGCCCGATGCCTCGCCGCGCACGCCAAATAACCCCTCCTCGGCATCGCCGTCAAAGGTCACCTGAAACTGTTTCCAGTCAGGTGAATTTTTATTAGCCCGTTCCAGCGTGCAATTAACCAGTTCGATGGCGAAAGTTTTCATTTGGCTTTGCCCGTCGCGAATAATATCCGCTATCGGCACAACATCCATATCTACGGTCTGATAACGACTCTCGACCGCAATGGCGCAGGCGGTATCGATGATGGCACCTTGCATATTTACCCTGCCCCAGCCCTGAACGGAACCGGCCGCCTGCGCGGTAACAGCCGTGAAGGTAAATAAACAAACTGCCAGCGGAAATATCATGGTTTTAATCCACATAACGTTATTTCCTGATAAAACGTTCCTGAAAAATGCATGCGGGAACCCCGCATGCATTGGCATGTTTAATTCACTTCATTATTGAAGAAATTAATGCGGCTTAGTTATACGCCAGGGTAAAGTCGGCCACCGCCTGGAATTCACCTTCGGTGATGACTGCGGTAGACGCAGCGTCACCCTGCAGGTAAGCGGCGAAGTTCAGGGTGTTAGAACCGCCTTGCAGTGTCTGAGCCTTGGTCGGTTGACCCAGCTTGATCACCGTACCGGAGCCATCGGTAATGGCGACGCTGGCGCCCTTGGCGGTACCGGTAATGCCCAGCAAGCCATTAGTTGGTGTCGCGTTGGACTCCATACCGGTAAAGGTCAGCGCCACTTTGTTTTTTAGCGGGTTACCCTTTTCATCATTGGCAAAGGTGCAGTTCTCCAGAGCGATGGAGAAGTTGCGCGGCGTAGATTTACCGCCGCTCACCAACGCCGCCTTGGAGATCTGGCCCAGTTCCACGGTCTGATCGATGGAATCCGGGTTAATGGAGCACGGCGCATCAATAATTGAGCCGGTGAAAGTCACTTTACCGTGGCCCTGGTCGGCCGCAAACGCAGTAGAAGACAGACCAAAGGCAACCGCCGCCACCATCATGATTTTATTCAGTTTCATAGTTCTTACATTCCTTAGTAAGTGAAAGAGTTAAATAAGACTCACTTTATCTGTAGAAGATAATGTTTCCCGGCTTACCACCATTTCCGTATCAGCACAGGAAACCTTCTGTTTCTGGCCTTCAAACCAGTGAGAACAATCTACTACCACAACTCACTTCTTGAAATATAAAACTACAAATTAAACAAAATTAAGAATATGTATAAATAAAACACCTTAAAAATAGATTTTAACTCCAGCAAAGGGTACGGATTAACCTCCTTGTAAATAAAAAAACCGACCAATTCAGGTTTAATTAACCCATTATCCACGCAATATAAGAAAATTCTAATTTCAACAGCCGCGAGGGAGTTGAAAAAAAATGTCGGCAGCCACAGTATTAAGCACGGACAGATTATTTACAGGGAGCAACATGAAATACATTATAAATAACGCCATCATCTATGATGCGCATAAAGGGACATTATCACTCAGCAAAAGCAACGATAAAGAGGTGGTTTTATTAAAACCTTCACAGCGGCTGCTGTCGTTGTTTATTGAGTACAATAATGAAATTGTGGAGAGGGAACGGTTGCTGGATGAGGTATGGAATAATCATGGTTTAACGGCATCGAACAATAACCTGAGCAATTATATATCAGGGCTGCGCAAGACGCTGTCTCAGTTAGGCCAGGATGACATTCTGGTTACTTACCCGCGCCAAGGATTCAAGTTCGTCGCCGAGTCGATAACCCTTTTAGGGGAAGAAAAGGATGAAGATAATGGCGAAACGCCGAAAGCGCATCCGTTGGCGGAAAAGAACACCCGACGTATAAAACCGCTCATTCTGCTTCTCCTGCCTTTGGCCGCCGGTTTTGTCGCCATCGGCACCGCGCTGTATTATTACACTGCCAATAACGACCTGAGCTTTATCGGTAAATATCGCAGCTGCAACGTGTTCGCCATCGACAGCACGCAGGATATTTCCTCAGCCAGGCGGTTGCTGAGCGAGTTTGATTATGATTGCAACAGCAACGCCAGCGTATACTTATACAATCAGGTTGCCGATGACGACAGCACAGCGGCCGTGATGACCTACTGCCCCAGACAGGGCCTGTCTGCGTGCAAAACGGTAAAGCTGCAACAGTAGGCATAATCTCTTCTGACATCAGAATAGTACCCCGTTAGGGCATCAACGCTTGTTGCAAATAAAATTGGGGGAACGATTGTCGGCAAAGATGTATTGCTGATCATTGATCTTTTCGACCGTAAACAAGATGTCCTTCCCCACCACCGGGAACAGCTTGTCGACTTCTTTATTATTGAGACTATCGTCATTAGAGCGTCGAACGATGTTTGTCGGGCGCAGCAAGAAGCGCCCTTCATTCGCGGTATAAGTCATGGTAATGGTACGCGCTATGGTAAAACGCTCATTATTATAGGTCACGCTGCCGTTGATAATAAATGCGCTCTCCCTTGCATTTATATTGACAATACTGACAAACAACACTCTGGATAACGAATGTTTTTCATCATGATAATCGGTGCGGATCACCGCATTGCATTCCGGCATGACCGGAGCAAAAAACTGCAGGTAGATACCAAAAAATATAAAGACAACTCCAAGAATCATCAGTGATGCAAACACCCCTTTTATTGTTTTTTTATTTTTTGAAAACATAGACATTCTCACAGGCTGCGTTAATGTTCTTTTCATTTTTTGGGCAATAGGCGAAAAAAGTCGCCATAGAGTGCAATGCGCTGAGAACCAACGCACCGCCGTTATAATAATAAACCGTTGCCGGTTTATTGCAGTCAAAGCCGCCTTCCTCGAGGGTATTCTTTACATCCTGCGCCGAAATATTCGTGTGCACCAGCTTGTGGTGGCTGTTAATTATTTCGATTTCACAATTAGCAATACGCTGAGCGGGTATGAACTGCGCCGTCGGAATATAAACCTGGCGCATCCCCACAGCCAATATCACCAGGCCGCCGATAAAAACGGCCATTGCGACACAGAGCCACAAATACTTTATCCGCCGGGCGCCCCCTTTCCCGATAAAAACTTTATTCAATTCAGGATTTTCTTGGTTCCCTGTCTCATCAGTGCGGGCAACCCCCGCCTGAAGCAAAATCCCCTGCTTTGGCAAGGTAACTAACACTTCGCCTTCACCCAGTTCGGTAAACGCCTTGCGTAACTGAGAAAGCGCATTATTCAGATTATTGCCCGACTCGATCTGGCCATAACTGCCCCAAACCTGGCTCAACAAAAACTCGCGGCTTAATACTTTATTATCGTTCCGTACAAAAAATAACAACAATCTATTAACTGTCGCCGTTAACGCAACTTTAGCCTGTTCATCATCAATAACGCAGAGCTCAGAGATATCATCCCGGTAAATAATTCTGTTGTTTATCACATAAGCCATAGCGCACCTCTTATTGAACGCTAAAATGATATCACAACGCAATTTTTATAGGAATATTCTTAATAAAAAAGAATTAGCCTTTTAATACATGGTGTTATACTTAATAGTTATAAAAATCATGTTATTTTCTCTGTCAGAGAATTCCCCTTGGTTATTCGTTATCACAATCATCAACCTTCAGCGATGAAACCCTGTTTTTACCATTTCTTTCCACCGTAACCTCAACATATTGACCCGGCGGCGTCTCTGCAAAGATATTCAAAGCTTCCTGGGCATTATCAATCACTTTTCCTGCCACTTTATTAATGACATCGCCTTCCTGTAAACCGGCGTCGCTCGCAGCCCCCGCGTGTTTTACCCCCGTCACCAGCACATTATATCGCCCCCCCAGTTTTCCATGAATCACAGAGACATTAGCGGCTTCCACGCCGATGCAGCCGCGAATGACTCGCCCATCCGCCACGATTTTTTTCATTACCTGATTCACCAGGCGCACCGGCAAGGCAAAACTGATGCCTTTTACGCTATTCAGATCCTGGTCTACCGAGAAAACCGACGTATTCATGCCGATCATTTCTCCAGATGCATTAACCAGTGGCCCGCCGGAGTTGCCTTTATTGATCGGCGCATCGGTTTGAATAAACGTCTGTCTGCCAATGACGCCGAAGCCGCTGCGGCCAATGGCGCTGACGATACCGTGTGAAACGGAGCCAACCAGGTTGTAAGGATTGCCGATGGCCAAAACAAAATCACCGACTTTGATTTTCTTTTTTTCATCGATACGGATGGGCGTGGTCGCCGCAGGATCCAGTTTCATCACGGCTAAATCGGTCAGTTTGTCGTAGCCCACGACGATCGCTTCTCTTACCGTCGCGTCGCTGAGCAGCGCCACCATGTTCTTGACGCCATTGACCACATGATAATTCGTCACCACATGCCCTCGATTGTCCATAATAACGCCGGTGCCCAACGGGCAACCATAAACAACATCATTACAATCTTTAGAATATATATATACAACGGATGGGAGCGCGCGTTCTATCGCCATACTCAGTGACAATTCATTCACATTTTGCCGGTTCTGGTTAGCGAATTGCTTAAAATAGAGGGTGCTGACGACTGCGCCAATAAACACGCCAATTAACATATGAATAACCTTTTTATTCATCGTACCCTCAAAATGGCAAATGGTTTTTATAAGAACATTCTTCATACCGAAGGTTAAATACACTGACAAGCGAAAATTGACGTAGTCAACAGCCTCAGCCTCAGACTCAAATCTCTGCTCCCTCTGGTTTGAACGCCTTTCCTCCTTCCCTGCAAACCTTTCAAACTCACCAAAAAAACAACATGCTGATTTAATTAAATTTTAAACCCATCACACGCATTATTTCGTTCCGTTCCTGCATAAAAAAACGGCATTGTATGATCGCCCTCACAAACATGATAACATTATATTGTTATAACAAATGGCGACAACAACCAAAAGGAACCTCTGGATGAACTACCCTCTTGTTGGCAGCGCCATTGTTGAGCACAGCGGCGGTTTAAATAACTTACGCCATGTCACTAACTGCATGACACGGGTTCGCATGACCCTGGTCGATCCTGCAAAAGTGAATATTCAGGCGCTCAAAGGCATCGAAGGCGTGCTGGGCGTGGTGGAAGACGATACTTTGCAAGTGATTGTCGGCCCGGGCAAGTCGTCTAAAGTGGCGACGGTAATCAATGAACTGCTGGCCTCGGGCCCGCAAACGGCGCCGCTGAGCGACGTAGAACAAAAAGCGGCGCTGGCGCGCGAGAAATCCCGCAAACCCACGCGCACCAAAGCCGTGTTGAAGCACATCGCCAACATTTTCGTTCCCATCCTGCCGCCGCTGATCGCCGCCGGGATTTTGATGGGGCTGAACAACGTCTTGGTCAACTCCGCCGCCTCCTATGCGCTGACGCACGCCATTGCGGCCAGCGGCGAGCTTTCTCCGGCCCAGATAGTGTTGGATCAGCGCCATCTGCTGGGCCTGAGCCAGTTCCTTGATATCGTTTCCAAAGCGCTGTTCAGCTTCCTGGCCATCTATACCGGTGTCACCACGGCGAAAGAGTTTAGCGGCAACGCCATCATGGGCGGCCTGCTGGGCGCCATCACCATCGCGCCCCAACTGCCGCTTTTGGGGTTAATCCCCGGCCAGGGCGGGTTGATCGGCGTTATTTTCTGCGTCTGGCTAATGTGCGTGCTGGAAAAACAGGTGCGTCGCATCGTGCCCGACATTCTGGACGTGGTCTTGACGCCGACGATCGTGCTGACGGTGATGTCCGGCGCCTTGCTGTTCGCCATCATGCCCGTCGCCGGCCTATTGTCCAACGGCATTCTGCACAGTTTGAACGGCCTGCTGGCCACGGGTGGCCTGGCCGCCGGCTTCGTGCTGGCCTCGCTGTTCCCGTTCCTGATTTCGCTCGGTCTGCACCATGGCCTGTTCCCGATCCATCTGGAGATGATCAATGCGACCGGGCATGCCCCGCTGTTCGCCATCCAGATCATGTCCAATGCAGGCATGGTCGGCGCCGCCACGGCGGTGCTGCTGCTGACCCGCGATCCGGTGATGAAAAAGATCGCCAAAGGCGCCATTCCCACTTCGATCCTCGCCGTAGGAGAACCCACCATCTTCGGCGTGAATATTCCGGCGGGATTCGCCTTTATCACCGGCTCTATCGGCGCCGGCTTTGGCGGCATGATGGTCGTGCTGCTCGGCGTCTCCACCAATGGGGTCGGCGCCGCAGGTCTGTCGGCCCTGCCGCTGATCGCCGACGGCAAATATCTGCAGTATATCTTCGCCTGGCTCACCGGCTGCCTGGCGGCCTTTGTGCTGACCTACATCACGGGCAAGCTGCGCAAATACGATCGGGAAAGCGTCTGACGGGACGGCAAACAGTTTAAGGGAGCAAAAATGAAAGCCATCATGTTGATGTTCGATTCACTGAACAAGCATCTGCTGTCCGCCTATGGCAGCGACCGGGCCATCACGCCCAACTTCCAGCGGCTGAAAGAAAGAACGGTGCGTTTCGACAATTTCTACGTCGGCAGCATGCCCTGCATGCCGGCCAGGCGCGAGATCCATACCGGCCGCTACAATTTCCTGCACCGTTCCTGGTCGCCGCTGGAGCCCTTTGACGACTCCATGCCGGAAATTCTGAAAAAGCACGGTATCCACACCCATCTGGTCACCGATCACAAGCATTACTGGCGTGACGGCGGCGCCACCTACCACTCCCGTTACAGCACCTATGAATTCGTGCGCGGGCAAGAGGGCGATGCCTGGAAGGGCGTGGTCGATAAGCCGGTTTATCAGTATGAGTCCGGCGAACCGGAAGAGATCAAGCAACGCCGCATCGCCAGCCGCACGCAGCATCAAATTAACGTGCAGTTTATGAAGGACGAACAGGATCACCCGCTGGCCAGAACCATCCAGAAAGGCCTGGCGTTCATCGACAAGAACCACGCGGCCGATAACTGGTTCCTGCAACTGGAGTGCTTCGATCCCCACGAGCCGTTTTTCGTGCCGGAAAAATACCTGCGGATGTACGGCATTGACGACGCCAGCGTTTTCGATGGCTGGCCGCCCTATTACTTCGTCACCGAAAGCGAAGAACGCAAGGACGCCATTCAGAAATACTACCTGGCCTTGCTGACCATGGTGGACGACTATGTCGGCAAGGTCCTGGACTACATGGACAAATACGATTTATGGCGGGATACCCTGCTGATCGTCAACACCGACCATGGTTTCCTGCTGGGGGAGCATGAGTGGTGGGGCAAAAACATCATGCCGCTGTATAACGAAGTGGCGAATATTCCCTTCTTCATCTGGCATCCCGAGCACCCTTATCGCGGCGAATCGCGGCAAGCGCTGGCGCAAACCATCGACATTCCTGCCACGCTGCTGGATTTCTTCAAGCTGGACAAACCGGCGGATATGCAGGGCGCCTCTCTGGTGCCGGCGATTTGCGACGATACGCCGATACGCGACTATGCGCTGTTCGGCTACCACGGCTGCCATATCAACATTACCGACGGCCGCTATGTCTATATGCGTTCACCGCAGGTACACGGCGCCGAGAACCTGTTCGAATACACCCTGATGCCCACCAGCATCAACCGCCGGCTGTCCCCTGAAGAACTCCGGCACATGACGCTGCATCCGGGATTCCGTTTCACCAAGGGCTGCCAGGTGTTGCGCATCCCCGCCTCTTCGGTGATGACCCGGGGCGCCGATCGCTTCGGGCACCGGCTGTATGACCTGGCGGAAAATCCGAAGCAGGATCGTCAGTGCCGGGACGCCGCCGTCGCCGAACGCCTGCTGTCCGCCATCCGTTGCATACTGAAACAAAGCGACGCGCCGCAGGAACTCTGGCCTCGCTATCAATTGTCGGCGCCCGCCTCTCCGCTGCTGGGCGCCGATCCGGACTGGGTGCCGGCCTTCAAAGATTATGCGCCGCAACTGCGCTACGGTATGTTGGCCCTGACGCAACATCTGGAAGGCACTCATCAAACGGCAATAATTGATAAACTGAATGCTTCCGCCAAATCCTCATGGACCACCGCCGATCTGTGGGCCTTCGTGCAGCAAGAAGTCCCACCTGAACAGCACGCCAGCGTGTTTTATAAACTGGCGCTGGAAATGCGGCTTGATTGAGAGGTCGCCCCGCCCTTTCGGCGGGGCGACTGCAGAACAGAAGGAAAATTAACGATGGGACAAGAACTGGACTACTCGCGCGGCGCCAAGCCGCTGTATGCCCAGCTGTATGACATCCTGCTGGAGAAGCTGAAAAACGGCGAATACCGAAAGAACGACGTACTGCCGACAGAAGCCGAGTTTGAAGAAATGTTCGGCGTCAGCCGCATCACCGCGCGGCGGGCGCTGGCCGAACTGGTTGCCAAAGGGTTGGTCAAACGTCAGGCCGGCATCGGCACCATGGTCATCAGCACGTCGGAAAAGCAGAACGTCAAGACCCGCATCAGCCTGATCGATGGCCAACAAACGCAGGCGATAGCGCGCAACAACCTTTCGTTGTCACCGATTCAGCCGCCTGAGCCTATCGCGCAGCTGTTCGACACCGACAGCGCGCTGCTGCTAACCCGCACCATTTACCGCAAAAATGAAGTCCCGGCGCAGGTCAACTATATCTATCTGACCCCGCGCTTAAATACGCTGACGCTGTCAGACCTGGAAAAAGGGTTGTACTGCGCGTTGGAACAGCGCAATGAAAATATCGATGCCTTTGAGGACATCATCACGGCCGAACTGCCGACCGCCGAAGACTGCGCAATCCTCAACGTTGCCCCCTCTACTCCGCTGCTGGTCAAAACCCGCAAGGGATACAACGAACGAGGTCAATTGGTGGAATACACCATCGCCAAACATATCGCGCGTTACTATCAATACATCGTCGAGAACAGCAAATGAGCTGGTGGACGCAGGGAAAATCACCGGATTACCGGTTTACATTAGCCAATGAACGCACCTTTCTGGCCTGGATCCGCACCGCGCTGACCTTTATGGCCGCCGCGGTCGGCCTGGATCAGTTGACGGACTCAACATCGCTGAAGGTGTTGATCATCGCGCTGGCGCTTACGGCGGCGGCGCTGGCCTGCTACGCCTACCATCGCTGGGCGGGCAACGAGAAAGCGATGCGGCATGAACAAGCCTTGGGCTATCCACGCCTGCTGATTTGGCTCAGCACGGGCCTGGCGGCAGGGATATTGCTGACGCTGGCCACATTGGTTCAGCCATGAACGCCGCTTGTCCGCAGCGCGATCCTGGCCTGCAGCCGGAAAGAACGGCGCTGGCGTGGCAGAGAACCGCATTCTCTCTATTGCTGCTGGCGCTTATCACCGCGCGTACCGGCCTTTACCGCGAAGAATATGTGCTCGCCGCACTGGGCTGCGTTTCTTTTTTCGTGGCGATGCTGTTGGTATTTGGCTCTTTTGTTCGGCAAAAATCGCTGATGGGCGCGATGGCGCTCCCGCTTGTCTGGTCGGCGTGGTTTAAAAGATTGCTCAGCCTCGCCCTCTTGTTTAATGCGCTGGGTCTCGCGCTGCACAGCGCGCTCATGCTGTTATCGGAAGGAAGTATTCAATGACGGCTACCCACGGTTGTCTGGTGATGGCAAAGCCCACCGGATCGGTTTGCAACATCGACTGCACCTACTGTTTTTATCTTGAAAAAGAGGCGCTTTATCCCGAACGCCAGCAGAACTGGCGCATGTCAGATGAAACGCTGGCGCTGTATATTCAACAGCATATCCAAGCTCAGGATGGCGAGCAGGTGATGTTCTCCTGGCAGGGCGGCGAGCCCACCATGATGGGGCTGCCTTTTTTCCGTCGCATCGTCGAACTGTGCCAAAAATATGCCGGCGGCAAGCGCATTCAACACGCGCTGCAAACCAATGGGCTATTGCTGAACGATGAGTGGGCGCGCTTTTTCGCCGAACACCGCTTCCTGATCGGCATATCGATCGACGGCCCGCAAGCGCTGCACGATCGTTATCGCACCTCGCGTTCGGGCAAAGGCACCCATGCCCAGGTACTGGCCGCCCTCACTCTGCTGCAAGAACACGGCGTCGACTTCAACACGCTCACCGTGGTCGGTAAGCATAACGTCGGCCAGGCGCGCGAGGTTTACGAATTTCTTTTGGCCGCAGGCTCTCGCCATATTCAATTCATTCCATTGGTTGAACGCTTGAGCACGGCGCAGAGCGCCGCGCTCAAGCTGGTAATGCCGGGTGAAAGCGCCGCCACGCTGGCGCCCTGGACAGTGCCTGCCTGGCAATACGGCGAGTTTCTCAATCAGATTTTCGATATCTGGGTACGGCGGGATGTCGGGCACGTCTCTGTACAGATGTTTGACGTGGCGCTTTCCGCCTGGTGCGATCAGCCGCCGGTGCTGTGCGTATTCGCCGAAACCTGTGGGCACGCCTTCGCTCTGGAAGCCAATGGCGATCTGTATAACTGCGATCACTTCGTCTATCCGGAGCATCGGCTGGGGAATATTCATCAGCAAGATATCCGCACCTTAAATAACAGTGAGCAGGCACATACGTTTGGCCGCGCGAAAAAGACGTCGCTAACGCCGGATTGCCGCCAATGCGAATTCAGGTTTGTCTGCCATGGCGGCTGCCCCAAACACCGCTTCGCCGTGTCGCCGTCCGGTCATCCTGGGCATAACTATCTCTGCCCGGGATACAAGCATTTCTTCCGGCATATCTCTCGCGAAATGAACCTGATGAAGGACTTGCTCGCCAACGGCTACCCGGAACAGGCCATCATGTACGCGTTGGCTCAGGAACAGCGGGCCGGCGCAGGCAGCGCCAAACCCAATGCTCCCTGCCCGTGCGGCAGCGGTAAAAAGTATAAGAAGTGTTGCAGTGCGAAAAAATAAGCCCAAAAGCCCGGTAAACGTCACCGGGCCCCTTAACTTGCATCACGCTACTTCACCGCCAGCGTGACCGCGTCCTGCTTGAAGCCGTAGCGGCTCAGCGGCGTGATCACCACCGACGTCGGTCGCCCTTCCACCGCCAGCGTCTGCGTCTCGCCCGCCATCAGGTAGTAGTTCTCCAGCGTCACCACCTTGCCCGACGGCTGCAGCGTCAGCTGCGGCGCCAGCCGCACCACGTGCAACCCGCCGTTGCTGAGCGTCAGCCGACCGTCCGCCGCGCTCAACCGCAGGTCGTCCCACGGCGTCTTGCTCACCGCCACCGATTTCGGCTGCAATATCAGCCCGATGCTCTGACGCACCGGCATCCGCGCGCTGTTGTCCACCGCCTGCCCTATCCCCTCGAACGACGCCTTCAGCATCACCTCGTGCGGCAGCGCCGTCCCCGGCTTCAGCACGAAGTTCACCTGCTGGCTCTGCCCCGCCTCGATGCGCGCTATCGGCGGCGACAGCAGCACCGCCTTGCTGAACCCTTTGCCATCCAAGTCCTCCACCTTCGTCGCCAGCAATATCGGCTCCGACGAGCTGTTACGGATGCTGAAGTTCACCCGCCCCGGGTTCTCCTCCAGCACGATGCCCATGCTCTCCAGCTGAAACGACGCCCCGGCGGAATGCGCCAGCCCCAGCGTCAGCCACAGCCCGCCCAGCAGCTGCGCCAGGCTCCGTTTTATCGTCATGATTACTCCTCTCTTTTCATCCATTATCGGACGAGCCGTCCGCCGCACGGCAGACGCCATCGCCCTCTTCGTACAACACCGACGGGTCGAACGCCGCCGGCACCGCGTAACTCACCACGCATTCGTTCATGTTCAGGCGCCGTACCCGCAGCGCCTTGCCGATATCGTCGTTCACCAGCATCAGGTTGCCTTCGCCTATCAGCGTGCCCAGCAGCTGCCCCCGCTCGTCGTGCACCGACGCCCCGGTCGGCAGCAGCGCCCCGCTCTCATCCCGCAGGGTCAGCAGCAGCTGGCGCACCTCGGTCACCCGAAAACGCCGCTCCGCCACCGTGCCGCGCGCCAGCTCGAACGCCGCTTCGGTGCTGTCCAGCCGCAGGTTCAGCGGCAGCGACAGCGTATCGACCTGCGCGCGCAGCGGTATATAAGGCATCAGCATCGGCAGCAGCGCGTCGCCGGCAAAATCCGTCATGCCGCTGCCACCGCCCGACACCCTGCCCCCCGACTGTCCCGCCACCCTCATCACCGCGAAGGTGTCGCCGATGCGCTGCGGTGACATCACCCAGGTGCCGTTGGCCACCCCCAGCCCGCCCGACGACGCAAGCGACAGCGAGGAACTGCCCTGCCCGCTGTGCGAGGCCCCCAGCGCCAGACGGGTATACGCCGTCTCGCCGCTCAGGTTGCCGGCGCCCTGGTACTCGCCGTCCGCGTCCCGCGTCACGTCCAGGTAGCCGTTCAGCCGCTCGCTCACCGGCCCCTGCCAGCTGCCGCCCAGCGTCAGCTGATTGTTGCGCCGCGACTGCAGCCGGCTGCTGACGCTGCCCGCCCCCCAGGGCAGGCTCAGCCCGGCGTAGACCGCCGCGCGGTCATAAGCGGAAGACTGCAGGTTGACGCTCAGCGTCGCCCTTCCCAGGTTGACGCCGTACGCCAGCGCATGGGTCCAGCTGCGCCGGCTGTCGCGGTAATAGCGCTCGTGCGACAGCGAGTAGGTCAGCGCCCCGGCGCTCAGGGTGCGCCAGGAGAGCGCCGCCCCGCCGTTGTAGCGCTGCCGGGCCGCCCCTTCCGCCTCTGCGGGCGGGTTCAGCCCTTCGTCCGCGTCCCGAAAGCCTTCGGTGCGGTACTGCGACGACAGCGACAGCGCCAGATGGGGCCCCAGCGCCACCTGCCCCTGAGCCTCCAGCTGCACGCCGGACTGCCGGCCACGGGTGAAGGTCGCGCCGCCCGACAGCCAGTTGCCGGCGTCGTCACTCACACTGCCCTGCCAGCCCAGACGCTGGTAGGTGCGCGCCAGCAGCCCGCCCGCCGTTATCTGCCCCCGACCGAGACGGAACGCCTGCTCACCCAGCAGCAGCGCCGGCGGCGAGGCGCCCTCTCGCCCGGCGCCGTACGGCCGGTAGCGCCCCGCCGCCAGCCGATAGCCGCCCGCCCGGCCCGCCGGGTCACCGGCGTCGGGGGTAACCGTAAAGCGTTGCCGCCGCCCGTCGGTTTCCGTCAGCGTGACCTCGGCCTCCACCCCGGCCATCACCGGCCCCAGCTCGCTCAGCGAAAACGGCCCGGCCGGCAGCAGGGTGCGGTACATCACCTGCCCGCGCTGTTTGACCTCCAGCGTCGCCGGGCTCGCCACGCTGCCCTGCAGCGGCACCGTCAGCGCCGCATCAGGCGCGCCGGCCGCCAGGGAGACCAGCTGCCCGCCGCTGAGCGGCACGTTGCCGCTCAGCGCCCCGCCGGCGCTGAACTCACCGAACTGAACCACCGCCTCCCAGGCGGGAAAGTCTTTGCTCGCCGAGGTCTCGTATACCTCGAGCCGGCTGCCGCTCTCGTCGTTGCTGTAGCTTGAGCGATTGCGCAGCACCCAGTTGCGCAGGTTGACGCCCGGCTCCAGCATCGCCTGCAGCGTCTGCTGATTGCCGTAGCGCCCCTGACGCCGGTTGGCGTACAGGTCGTAGTTCAGCAGCACCGCATGGCCGCCCGACTGCTCGCTGCGCAGTTTGTCCGCATCGAACGCCGCCTCCGGCAGGGTGATTTCCACCCGAAAGGCGCCGGGAAACACCTGCACCACCGCCTGCGGCCAGTGCGAATCGAAACGTTCGCAGGCCCCCGGCGGCGGCGTGACCCGCAAACGCAGCGTCTGCGCCAGCCGTTCATCCAGACACAGCGCCCCCTGCGAATCGAAACGCACCTCTTCCTGGTAACGCTGCGCCGCATTGACCTCCAGCGTCACCCGGTGCACGCCCGGCAAAAACCGGGCGGTATTGAAAAATTCGGCGATATCCGCGTTGTACCCCAGCTGCGCCAGGGTTTTGACATCAAATCCGGCGGCAGCGGTTTTCGTCATCGGCCAGACCAACAAAAACAGCAACGCCGATGCCCTTTGCCTGATAGACACGTCATCTTCTCTGGGTTAATGCCGGGAGCGACTGATTCAGAAAAAGGGGGAGAGCCCTCCCCCTTGCGTTACCCATCAGACATTACAGTCCGAACGCGAAATCCAGCGTGGTGGAGCCGTCCAGATTGGTGCCTTCGCCGATACCGCCGTGCATATCGCCGCTTTTAGCCAGGTAGGCTTCAACATTAAGCATTGCGGTGAAGGTCTTGCCGATGGCCAGCGTATTGGCGTTTGAAGCCCAGCCTACGCGCTTGCCGTGTTCGAGTTGTACGGTACCCGTTGGGGAGGTGATCGTGCTGTCCTGGGTCACGAACAGTCGACCGAGTTTGCCATCAATCTGTGGCAGGTAGGCCGTTATCACATAAAATCCCAACTTGCCGGTATTATTGATGTTACCGAGACCAAAGGTTTTTCCCGCCTCGCTGGCGGTGCCCAGGCGGTTGTCGATAACGTTGAAGGTCATCGGCGTTTCGGCATCGCATTTCACCTCCATGGTGCCGCTACCATTTACTCCCAGACTGACCGCTTTGTCTCTGCTGACTTTCGTATGGCTGATGCTGCCGTAATCAAACACCCCATTGTTAGGAAGTGACACCTCACAGGTCGGCGTCACCAGCTCTCCGACCACTTTGATTTCCGCGCTCGGGCCGGCGGCCAAAGAGCTCCCGGCGACCAGCAGCGTGGACGCTACCATCACGCGCAATGCAATTTTATTCATTTAGTCGACATCCTTATATCGCTTCAATCCAAAGAACTTTTTCGGGCACTCAAATGCCGTACGCGAAACTGAGCGTGGAAGATCCATCCAGTTTTACGTTGTCGGTAATAGGGCCCTTCATGTCTTTGGCCGAGGCCAGATAAGGCTCAACCTCCAGCATGGCGGTAAACAGCTTGCCGCTGTTTTGTACGTTGCCCGACTTTGCCCAGCCGGTGATGTTGTTTTTATCGATATAGGCGGAACTGACAGTGGTGAACGCCGTGGTGCCTTTCTTCACGCTGAACAGCGCCGAAGGAATGGCATTAACCCCAGCGTTGAGGACGTTGACTTTATAATATCCGAGCTTGCCGTCGCCATTGACGTTCCCCAGGCCAAAGTGAGCGCTGCCGGTTACACTGGCGGTCCCCTCACGGTTATCGACCACGGTGAAATTCAGGAAGGTTTCGGCCTCGCAGTTAATAACCAGCTGCTTTTGCGACTTGGCTAACGCCGTGGCCGCCGCTGAATTGATTAACCCATTGGACAACTTACCCAGTTCGAAGACACCGTCATTGGTGATGGACACCTCACAGGATGGCACCGCCATTTGCCCTTTCACTTTCAACTCCGGCGACATAGAGGCCGCTGAGACCTGATTCGCCATCATCAGGATTGCGGCGATGCTTGCAGAGATTACTGTTTTTTTCATCATGAATATCCATACTCATAGTTAATATTATCCCGTTCAAAACAGATGACAGGATGTTAAGCGGGGATAAACCCCTTTGTGTCACTCAAATTCACTGTCGTTACCCATGCTGGCGTAAAAACAATGCATGAATTGACGCTGCGCACTTATTGCTTGTTATTCAGAGCCCAAAAACGAAATTCAACGTGACAGAGCCATCCAGTTCCACTTTATCGACGGCGAGAATATTGGCGTCCAGAACCGGCGTCACTGAAATATCCATGGTGTAGGTCTGGCCGGCGGCGCGCGTCGCATCCGCCAGCAACCAATCGCTACGCTCACCGGAAATCAGCGCGGCTTCCGTGTTCGGCGGCACTGACGCATTGCGTGAACGCAACGTAGCCGGGAAGCCGTTTACGGCAGAGTGAGACAGCCCCAACAGAAAATAGCCAACGGGTTGCCCATCCGGCGTATTGCCCAGCCCGAAACGGCGCAGATCCGGCTCATTGCGGCTGGCCGCACGGTTATCCGTCGGAATGATGGCCAGATAGGCATCGCCTTCACAGCGTACCTGCCAGGTCTGTTTCAAGGTCGGTAATCTCTGCGCCTCACCCCGAGCGCCTCCCCGCATGGCGCCATAATCATAAACGCCGTCATTACCGGCGATAACGGTGCATCCTGAATGTTTTATTTTCCCGGATACTTTCAACTCAGCCGAAGGCGCAGCGATAAGTTGACCGGAAAAAAGAACCCATAAAGCGATCAGGCTTGTTTGCAACAGTCTCTTTTTCATCCCAGCGTGGTTTCCATTCCCATTAATCCGCACGCTTGCAATTACGCAAGCCATCGATGAGATAAATAGTTCTCACTTCCCCTGACGCAGAAGCGATAAACGTTCTCTCATTAGATAACCATCAATTTGTATTTCTCGGCACGGCTTCACCTGCGTCAATGCCAGCGACGATGCAGGAAGTGCCAATTTAGCGTCCCAGAACAACAATTGAAATATAAAGCTAAATACAGAGGAAAATTCAGAGCATATGGCAAAATAAGTAGAAAAAAATAGATTGCGGCGACTAATAAACAATAAAATCATACCAACAGACAGACAAACGCCCCATGATAATTACATTTAATTAACCGCCACGGCCGCACATTAAAAATATACACAGCACATTAAAACCGAGAAACAGCCAGAATGATAACTCACATAAATAATTAATATAGAACCAACAAAAAAATTAATGAGAATATGCCGTCACTCACAATCCCCCCTCAGATGTAACGACAAAGGCACTCGTTTCTCTCTGCGCCGTTTTCTCATTGCGGGAATGCGCTGAAAATATTCGGCACGACAGATAAAACACAACCCAGGATAACCATCGGACCGAATTGGCAAACAACGAGCGGCTCACAGCACCCGCGAATAGACCCGCGAGGCTTCGCCCCAGGGGTGATAGCCGAGCCCGTTATAAACGAAGCCATTACGCTCGTAGTAACCCTCCAGATCGGTACACAGGTGCAGCTGCGGGAAGCCCAGCCGGCGGGTTTCCGTCGCCACATGCTCAATCAGTTTCGCGCCGTAGCCCTGGCCGCGCTGAGTCTCTTCTACGTAGAGCGCGCACAGCCAGGGATATAATTCCCCACGGCTGATAAAGTCGTTGGTTATCAGCCC
The DNA here is from genome assembly GCF_014982455.1 of Serratia sp. X3. Lineage (NCBI taxonomy): Bacteria > Pseudomonadati > Pseudomonadota > Gammaproteobacteria > Enterobacterales > Yersiniaceae > Serratia > Serratia sp. X3. Next base: position 44,429 of record NZ_JADCNB010000012.1, on the reverse strand, counting down.
CGCGCAGCCGAGGATCCGGTCATTTGCCATCAGCAGGTACCACTGCGGCAGCGGGTTGGCGGCGCCGAGGCTGCGGTTGATGGCGTCTTCATACATCATCAGCGTTTCTGCCGTGGCCCAGTGCCGCTGAAAATACGCAATGGCGCGCGGCGCCAGCTCGGGCGCTTGCCGCACCGAAATCATGTCCATGGTCATTCCCGTTATTCATGTTGTCAGCGTAGAATTATGCAGCAATATGCAGAGTATGGCAGCGGCATTCCGCCGCCGTCATTCACCCCAAGGAGTCATCATGACGCAAAACATCTATGACAATCAGGCCTTCTTCGACGGCTATGCGCAGCTCAGCCGCTCGCAGCACGGCCTGGACGGCGCGCCGGAATGGCCCGCCATCCGCCGCATCCTGCCGGATTTGCAGGGCAAAAGCGTGGTCGATCTCGGCTGCGGCTACGGCTGGTTCTGCCGCAGCGCGCGCGAACAGGGCGCAGCCAGCGTGCTGGGGCTGGACGTCTCGGAAAAGATGCTGGCCAAGGCGCGGGAGATGACCGCCGACGCGGGCATCGAGTATCGTCGGCAGGATTTGGCGCAGCTGCAGCTGCCGCAGGAAAACTACGATCTGGTCTACAGCTCGCTGACGCTGCACTACCTCGAGGATCTGGCCCCCCTGTTCGCCACGATTTACGCCGCGCTGAAACCCGGCGGGCAGTTCATCTTCACCGCCGAGCACCCGATCTACACCGCCCCGGCGCAGCAGGGCTGGCTGACCGACGGCAACGGGCAGAAATCCTGGCCGGTCAACGGCTACCAGCGGGAAGGCCGGCGCGTCTCCAACTGGCTGGCGGAAGGCGTTATCAAGCAGCACCGCACGCTCGGCAGCTATATCAACCCGCTGGCGCAGCAAGGGTTTATCATCCAGCATTTGAACGAATGGGGCCCCAGCGCGCAGCAAATCGCCGCTACCCCGGCGCTGGACGAAGAGCAGGAACGCCCGATGATCTTCATTCTCGCCGCCCGCAAACCCGCCTGATTCTGATCTGATTCACCCGCAGTAAACCGTTCACACCACCACAGTTGGGGAGGCCGCCTCCCCCCAACGTTACTCACCAATCGGCAGATACCCCTGCCAAAGCGGCCGGGCGGGCTTGCCGTGCGGGTTGGCGCGCAGATGAACGTGGTAGCCCTGCAGCGCCTGCAACAGCAGGCAGTCGTCCACCTCGGCCAGGTCATCCTTGTGCTGCTGCGCGCTGTCGATCAGCAGCGCCCGTTTGGCTTTCTCCTTCGCCTCGTCGGCGGAGCGCGCCACGAACAGGCCGAACTGGTGCAATTCCGCCAGCTCATCGCTGCGGTAGCCGCCCACGTTGACGAAAAACAGCCTCTCTTCACCGGCAAACGGGGCGGGCTCCAGACTCACGTCGTAACCGTCCGCCCAGTCGATGCGCGCATAGCCGTCGACATGCACCTTACGCTTATCGCCGAACCACTTTTCACGCAGCAGCGGATACGCCTCTTCCGGCCGATCCGCCGCCGCGAACTGCACGTCGTGCAACTCAATATTGGCGCCCGGCACCGTACCGCCCACATAAAACATCAATAATCCCGGCATGTTAATCTGCTCTCCCTGGTGATAATCGCTGTATAATTTAATACATAACGAAACACCTGCCAACGGCGGCGCCATTCTGTGTTATCAATAGATGAGGTTTAATCTGTTGTGGAGGAACGCATGGCATTCAATATCGGTGATTTTGTACAACGCACCACCGGCGGCCCGAAGATGACCGTGGTGGCGATCGACGGCGAAACCCTGGTTTGCAGCTGGAATGAACTGGGTAAAGAGCAGCGTACGGAGGTGCAGGCCAACGAGGTGGCGCTGTACCACGAAGACGGCGATTTCGGCGTTTGCTGAATGATCGGGGCGCGCCGCGCCCCGTTATCGCCTCAGGCGCGAATGTCCTGATAGGCTGGGGTGGTATCGAACTCATGCTTGGCGAACGGGCACAGCGGAATGATTTTGCGCTGCTCCGCACGCATTTTCTCCACCACCAGCGCCACCAGCTTTTTGCCGACGCCCTGCCCCTTCAATGACTCGTCCACCCAGGTGTGATCGATAATGGTCAGCTTGTCGCCGCTCGGCACGAAAGAGATCTCGGCGATCAACTTGCCGTGCTCGTCATTGATATAAAAACGCTTCTCGTCCGCCAGTATTTTATGATCCATATTATTTCTCCCTATATTTCAGTGCGCCGCTGGGGCAAGTATCGATAACGCGTTTCACTTCGGCCGCGTCGGCATTGTCCGGCATAATCCACGGCCGGCGGCTCAGGGTAAAAATAGCCGCGTTGCCACGCACGCAGTTGGCGGAATGGCGGCATATCGCGCTGTTAAAATAAACGTCAATCTTGTCGCCGGAATAACGGCGGTAACCGGCGGCGGTCAATTCCTCATCCATCATGGCCTCACATTGCCTGTTTTATTGTTTTTGCTCCAGGCTCAAGTATAGGCAATGCCGCCGGCTTCACCACGCCTCTCTTCCGCTGAAAAAAGTGGCGCAACCGCCCGCCGCAGCTAGAAAAAAACGTAAATTGTTCTAATCTTTAATCAGCAAGACAACATAATTCCGACAGTGGCTAAGGAGTTCGAAATGGGTGATAGCTCAAAAGACGGCGTAATTCTGCTGTCCCGCATTCTACTGATGGTTCTGTTTATCATTTTCGGCTGGATGAAACTGGTCAACTTCGGTGCGACCGTCACGGCGATGGAAGGCTACGGCACGCCGATGCCTTATTTGGCGGCGATTGTCGCCGTGGTGGTGGAGTTTATTTTCGGCATCGCGCTTATTCTCGGCCTGTTTACTCGCCCTATCGCGGTCATTTTCGCCCTGTATGTGTTGGGCACCGCGTTTATCGGCCATCCGTTCTGGAAGATGACCGGCATGGAAATGATGGGCAACGAAATCAACTTCTTTAAAAACATCAGCATCATTGGCGGTTTGCTGTTGCTGGCGGTGACCGGCGCCGGCCGTTACTCGCTGGACTATAAAATATTTAATAAATAATTCATCGATGGCCGGCGATATGCGCCGGCCATTTTATTTCGGCTGTCCCTTCACCGGCTGCGCTTGGCGTGGCGCTCAAAGTTTTCCGCCCTGGCCTGCGCCGATTTACGTAGCGTGACATAGCAGGCGCCCTCGCCGCCGTCGCGCGGTAAGGCGCGGCAAAACGCCTGCACCTGTTCAAACTGCGCCAGCCATTTGGCGACGTAACTGCGCACGATATTCGGATGGCTGTCGTTCTGCCGCCCGCGGCCGTGCACGATCAGCAGCGAACGCAGGTTTTGCGCCTCCGCCTGGATAATGAAGCGGAACAGCGCCTGCCGGCTGGCTTCAACCGGCTGACGCAGCAGGTTCAGCGACGCCTGCGGCGGGTAACGGCCGTTGCGCAGCTTGTCCAGCACGCCCTGCTGAATGCCTTCCCCTTTGAACTCCAGCGGCCGATCGCAGGGGATCACCTCCAGGAAATCGGTGCTGAGGAAGTTTTCCTGCCGCAGCCGCTGCGCTTCGCGCCGCGCGCTTTTGTCCACCGTCTCCTGCGGCTTGAGGTACAGCGTCTGCCGCCTGCTCGCCAGCGGCACCACGTCCGCCATCGCCTGTTCAAAAAAGTCTTTTTCCTGCTCGCTCATGTTCCACCTCTCTTGAACGGCAGCCTTTACGGCCGGGAATGGGGTCGATTGTAAGACGCCTTGGCGCGGTTGCAAGCCGGGAATTGTCAGCGGCATGTGTCTCAATTGTCGTCAACGGGTGAGCTTGCGAGCAGTTTTCGCTATACTGCTAAGCCATCATTGAGTGCCGCAAAGGATCGAGCCCATGACAATGCGCGAGCTGGAAATCCAGTTTCAAAATGCGATGAATGAGTTGCAGAGCAGCTTCGAACGGCAACACCGCGAATGGCAGCGCAGCTACCAGGCGCTGCAGCAACTGCTGGAAGAAGCCAAACAGCGCGAAGCCGCGCTGCGGGCGCAGAATGAACAACTGGCGCGCAAACTGAGCACCGCCAGTTCGGTGCCGGAGCAGCATGCGCTGGTCAAGCAGATCAAAATGCTCGGCGCCCATCTGGACGCGCTGGCCAAAGACGCGGCCACCTTCAATCACCACCTGCGCCAACAGAGCGCGGTCGGTAATTTCAGCGGCGAACAGCATTGATAGCAGGCGCTGTCGCACAGCGCCTCCCGCCCCTCTTCTGGCGTATTGAGAGTGTAATAAAGCCTAAATGACCTGGATCATCCTCGCCGCCCTGATCGTCGTATTCATCATCGGTTACCGCATTTTGACGTCCGATACCCGTAAAGCCATCGATTCGCTGGCCCATCTGCTGAGGGTCAAACCGATGCTGATCGAATCGATGATCCAGGAAATGGGCGGCCGCCAAAGCCAGACCTTTATCCGCATGCTGAACAACGGCTATACCGAAGAGATGCACCAGGCCGCTTACCTGCTGTTCATCTACCTGACGTTCATCAAACAGGCGGACGACGAGCAGATTGGCCATTGGCGCGACGTGCTGCTGCGCGCCGGGCTGTCGCCGGAGTTGCACGCCGAGCACACCGAAGCGGCGCTGTTTTACTTCGCCGAATTGGATATCGATGCGTTTGAACTGGCGCAGTTCCGCCGCGCCTACAACGAGCGTTTCAACCGCGAAGCGTTGGCCCACGGCTGATAGCGTCCCCCTGGCGGGGGACCGTTTACAGGAACATGCTGTAGAGGTAACGCGACAGCGCTTCGCGCGAGCTGAAGCCGTGTGCGATGCCGTAACGCTGATTCGGCGCGTCGCTGCTTAAATCCAGGGGAAATTCCAGATATTGCTCGCTGGTGCGCACCGGCGAGGTCGGCGTGGCGAAATGCACGCTTTTCTCTTTCAGCGCCGGGTGGATCACCAACGCGGTTCTGCCCATCCGCGCTTCGCGATTCACATACACATAGTGTGCGCCCTTGCGGTAACCATAGGCCTGATCGGTGACATAATCACGCTCAAAGCCGGTATTCTCCAACACTTTAGCCACTTCATCCGGCCGTAAATACATCGATTCCTCCTCTCATTCTGGACCGCTGAGCGACCTTACCGTAATCATTCACCGAAACAATGATTTTCTGGGGAGGAATCCGGGTTTCAGACTATTCCTGACTCAGGTCCGACGCTGCTGCAACAGACGCAGAGTGAGCAACACGCCGAGCGCCACCAGCAGCGCCGCCGCCAGATAAATCGACGGCACGCCCGCTTGCCCAATCAACAGCCCGGCCAGCGGGCCGGTGATGCCCAACGCCAGGTCGAGGAACGCCGAATAGGTGCCGAGCGCCGTGCCCTGATTCTGCGGCGGCACCTGTTTCACCGCCTCAACGCCCAGCGCCGGGAACACCAGCGAAAAACCGGCGCCGGCCAGCAACGCGCCGGTTTGCACCATCCAGGGCTCGCCGGCCTGCCAAATCAACAGCAGCCCGACGATCTCCACCAGAAACGACGCCAGCGTCACCTTCAACCCGCCGTGGCGGTTGATGACGTTGCTGAAGATCAGGCGGATGCCGACGAAGGCGCAGCTGAACAGCGTCAGCGAAAACGCCGCGCCGCTCCAGCCTTTGTCGGCGTAGTAAAGGGTGATGAACGTGGCGATCACGCCGAAGCCGACGGTGCCCATCGCCAGCCCGAGACCATAGGCCCAGATACGGCCGAACACCGCGCGAAAGGCGATGCGTTGCCCGGCGGCGATCGAGACGTCCGGCTTGCCGCTCGCCAACAGCAGCGCCACCGCAACCGCCAGCACGATCAGCGCCGCCACCCCGGCCAAGCCCCACTGCTGATTCAGATACACGCCGAGCGGTGCGCCGGCCGCCATCGCGCCGTAGGTGGCGACGCCGTTCCAGGAGATCACCCGCGCGGTGTGCATCGCCCCAACCCGGCCGATGCCCCACAGCGTGGAACCGGTGCTGGCGAAGCTTTCGCCGACGCCGAGAAACACCCGCCCCACGCACAGCAGCAGCAGGCTGAGCCACGGCCAACCGTCAACGCCGAACGCCAGCGCGTAAAACAGGCCGCTGGCGCCGCAGCAGGCCAGGCCGAACAGCACCACCTTCTTCGGCCCCAGCTGATCGGCGTAACGCCCGGCGTGCGGGCGGCTGAACAGCGTGGCGAAGTACTGCGCGCTGATGATAAGGCCCGCCAGCACCGAGTTGTAGCCCAGGTGGTCATGCACAAACCCCGGCAACACCGCCAGCGGCAGGCCGATGGTCAGGTAGCAGACGAAGGTGAACATCACCACAGACAAAATACGTCGGTTCAACTGGAAGTTATTTTCTGCGGTCATCGAAGGCGGCTCGCATCGGGCGGGGTAGACGAAGCCTTCCAGCATACCCTGACGAGATTTGATGATAAATGAGAGAGTAATAACGAATTATTATTTCGCTAACGGTTTGCCGCCACCCGCGCACGCAGAAAATCGATAAACGCCCGCACCTTCTCCGGCACGTGACGGGTGTTCGGGTAGAGCGCATAGATGCTCTGCTCGGGGAAACGGTGATCCGGCAGCAACCGTTGCAGCCTGCCGGCGTCGATGTCGGGCTGCGCCAGCCACGCCGGCAGCAGCGCCACCCCGGCGCCATGCAGGGCGAACGCCAGCAATGCCGCAGCGCTGTCGCCGGTGAGCGTCGCGGCGTCCGTCACCTTGAACAGCACCGCTTCGCGCTGCGGCGTGACCACCTGCCAGCTGAGGGGCGAACTGAGCCGGCTGTGGGCGATCCACTGCGCCTGCGCCAGATCCGTCAGCGAATGGATCGGTCGCTCGGCCAGATAATTCGGCGCCGCCACCGGAAAGATGGCGAAGCTGTCGATCAGCGCCGCGCGGTGGCTGGAATCCGCCAGCTGGCCCAGGCGGATCGCCACGTCGAAGCGCTCCGAGATCAGATCGGCGTGATAAGAAGAAGAGACATGCTGGATGCGCAGGCGCGGATGCTGGCGCGAAAACGCCGCCAGCGCCGGCGCCACGACCTGCGCGCCATACTCAGGCGTGCTGGTAATACGCAGCACGCCGCTCAGCCCGTGATGATCGCGTCGCACGTCGTCGAGCACGTTCTCGGCCTCTTGCAACAGCTGCAGGCTGCGCTGGTAAAAGCGTTCGCCGGCATCGGTCAGCGACAATCGGCGGGTGCTGCGCGCCAGCAGTGAAACCCCCAGTTCGTTCTCCAGCTGCTTGACGTTAAAGCTCACCACCGCCTTGGTTTGCCCCAGCGCCGCCGCCGCCGCGGTAAAGCTGCCCGCTTCCACCACCGCCGCGAAGATCGCCAGACGCTGCAAATTCAGCATTTCATCGCCCTTATTGTCAAAATAATTTTGACAGTGTAATCGCCCGCCGCCGATTTATCCGCACTTTTCCCCCCGATACACTGCTCGCCTTCAACCGGAGGCAGCATGTCTTATCGCAGCAAAGTGGCAATCGTCTATCTGCTCGGCTTTTTCGTCGATCTGATCAATATGTTTATCGCCAACGTCGCCTACCCCGCCATCGGCCAGGCGATGGGGGCATCGGTCAGCCAGCTGGCGTGGGTCAGCAACGGCTATATTCTCGGCCTGACGCTGGTGATCCCGCTCAGCGCCTGGCTGGCGCAGCGCATCGGCGGGCGGCGGGTGTTTCTGCTCTCGCTGGCGCTGTTCATGCTGGCCACCCTCGGCGCGGGCAACGCCGACAGCATCGGCGCGCTGATCGGCTGGCGCACCCTGCAGGGCATGGGCGGCGGCTTGCTGATCCCCATCGGCCAGACGCTGACCTATCAGCTGTACCGCAGCCATGAACGCGCCGGGCTGTCGGCCGCCATCATGTTGGTCGGGCTGCTGGCGCCGGCGCTGTCACCGGCGCTGGGCGGCTGGCTCGTCGATCGGTTGGACTGGCGCTGGGTGTTTTTCGCCAACCTGCCGCTGGCGGCCCTGGCCCTGGCGCTGGCGGCGCTGTGGCTACGTGCGGAAACGCCGACGGCGGCGCGCAAACCGCTCGACGCGACAGGATTACTGAGCGCCTGCGCGGCGCTGACGCTGCTGCTGCTCGGCCTGACCCGGCTGAGCGAAGCCGGTCATCAGGTTTCCGGCGCGGCGCTGCTGGCCGCCGGCCTGCTGGTGCTGGCCTATTATCTGCGCCATAGCCTGCGCACCCCGCAGCCGCTGCTGAACCTGCGGCTGGTCGGCGATCCGCTGCTGCGCAACGCCATGGCGGTTTATTTGTGCATTCCCGGCCTGTTCATCGGCGTCAGCCTGGTGGCGATGCTGTATTTGCAAAACCAGCTGGGGATGCCCGCCGCGCAGGTCGGCGGCCTGATGCTGCCCTGGGCGCTGGCGTCGTTCCTGGCCATCACGCTGACCGGCAAAAGCTTTAATCGCCTCGGCCCGCGGCCGCTGCTGATCGCCGGCTGTCTGTTGCAAGGCGCCGGCATGCTGACGCTGGCGCAGATCGATCAGGCCGGGCAGCACGCGTTACAGATCGCCGCCTTCGCCCTGATGGGGTTCGGCGGCAGCCTGTGCAGCAGCACCGCGCAGAGCAGCGCGTTTCTGCAGATCCCCGACGGCCAATTGGCAGACGCCAGCGCACTGTGGAATATCAACCGCCAGCTCAGTTTTTGCCTCGGCGTGGCGCTGCTCAGTCTGCTGCTGAATCTGCTGCTGGCCGTGTTGCCGCCCGCGGCGGCTTACCGAACCTGCTTCATTCTGGCGGGCGCCAGCACACTTATCCCGCTGTTGCTGTGCCTGCGCCTCGCCAACCGCGCCATCGTGCGCCAACTCAACGCTCAACAGGATGCTTTATGAACCCGTATTTTACCGAAGTGATCGACGCCCACATCACCATTGAACGCTGGCTGGGCAAAGGCGCCGGAGAGGAGCAGGCGCTGCTGGCGCGCTTTACGCCGGATTTCAGCATGATCGCGCTGAACGGCGCCCCGCTGGATTTCACCGCGCTGTGCGCTTTTTTCCGCGCGCATCGCGCCGCCAAACCGGGACTGGAAATCGAGATAGAAGAGATGAAGCTGGTGGCCGAATGGCCGACGGGCGCGGTAGTCAGTTATCGAGAAAAACAGCGGTTGCCAGGGCAAAGCGCCACGCTGCGCTACTCCACGGTGGTGTTTGAACGCCTGCCCGACGCGCTCGGCTGGCGGCATTTGCACGAAACCGCCGCGGCGCAATAATTACAGGAAGCTGCCGGCCAAAAACAGTTCCCAGCCGACGATCACCCCGCACAGGGTTACCGCGCTGAAAATGACCTCAAACAGATAGCGCTGGATCATCGTTCGTCGCCTCAAAAGAAGACACCCGGAAGAACCGGGTGTCTGGAGTACGGGCTGGAGCGTGCGGAACCTTTCGGTTCCGCAAACATCACTTAATTAAGCTTTTTTACCGGCTTTTTTGTGGTGTTTTTTAGCGGCCTGAGCTTTCTGCACTGGCGCTTTTTTGTGGTGTTTTTTAGCAGCCTGGGCTTTCTGAGCTGGCGCTTTTTTGTGGTGCTTTTTAGCGGCCTGAGCTTTCTGGGCTGGCGCTTTTTTGTGGTGCTTGGCTTTCTTGTGGTGCGTTGCTTTAGCTGGCGCTTTTTCAGCAGCCGCCGCTGGGGCAGCGGTAGTGGTGGTCGCAGCTGGCGCGGTGGTGGTAGCCGGAGCAGTAGCTGCAGTATCAGCAGCGAAAGCAACAGAAGACAGACCCATAGTGGCAGCAACGATCAGCGCTAATACTTTTTTCATCTTTAAATCCTCAGAGTGTTGTTTCGGTAAGCTCCGGTGGAGCCGTTGAAACAGATACTAGTGGAATCAAACGACCGTTTCCGTGAGTGATTGGTTTCGCCGAGTAACCAAATGTACAAAGCCCAGGTACCAGCAAACACCTGCGCGACGGCGGTTTTTTTCCGTGATCGGCCACGCAAATCTCAGCATGGTCTACACTTAAAAGACATGTGTCGAAATGGAGAGCTGAATGTTTAAGAAAGCGGAAAGAACAGAACGCGATATCGATCAGGATGTGACTCTGTTGGCCGATACGCTGGATGAAGTGTTGCGCGAGTCCGGTGACAAGACCAAAGAGGAACTGAAAGAGCTGCACAGCAAGGCGAAAGGCGTGCTGCGCGACGCGCGAGCGCGATTCAACGGCTCCACCAGTCTGACACAGCATGCGCGCGACGCGGTCGATCAAGCCGACAGCTATGTGCGTGACAAACCTTGGCAGGGCGTAGGGATCGGTGCCGCCGTCGGCATCGTGCTCGGCGTGCTGCTGGCCCGGCGTTAACACCCCTGCAGTCATAAAGATAAAACAGATGTGCGTCTGGCCCGCGGAAATCGCGGGCCGTTTAATTTTAGCGAAACAGCTGCGCCAGCCCCTGTACCGCTCGCTCCGCCTCCTCTCGCCGGCTGAAATTGGCGAACCCCAGCAGTAACCCTTGCCCCGCCGGATGGTCGATTCGCCACTCCGACAACGCCTGCACCGCCAGCCCCTGTCGCCAGGCCTGCGCCGCCAACGGCGCATCCGCCACCCCGTTGCGCAGCCGGGCCAACAGCTGAATGCCGCCCTGTTGCGGCACCGTCGTCAGCCAGGCCCCCAGCTGCCGTTCCAGCGCCTGCGTCAGCCACTCGCGCCGCTGGCGGTACAGCGGCCGCATGCGTTTCAGGTGGCGATAGAAATGCCCTTGCCGGATAAAATCCGCCACGCCGGCCTGCAGCAGCGGCGGGCAGCCGCAGCCACGCAGCCGGCTGCTGCGCGCAAAGGCCTCCGTGAGGCCGTCGGGCACCACCAGATAAGCCATGCGCAGCGCCGGGAACAGCGTTTTGCTGAAGGTGCCGGCGTACAGCACCCGCCCCTGAACATCGAGGCTTTTCAGCGGCGGCAGCGGCCGCCCGTGATAGCGAAACTCACTGTCGTAGTCATCCTCGAGGATCCAGGCCCCGCGCTGCTGCGCCCAGTCGAGCAGCGCCATCCGCCGCGCCAGGCTGAGCGAGACGCCGAGCGGGCTTTGATGGGTCGGCGTCACCACCGCCAGCCGCGCCTCAGGCTCCGTCAGCATACCGGCGGCCACGTCCATGCCCTGTTCATCCACCGGCACGGCGACCGGCCTGACGCCGGCGGCCCGCAACAGCGGACGCGTGACCGGATAACCGGGATCTTCGATCCATACCGCGTCGCCGGCGTGCAACAGCGTCTCCGTCACCCAGTCCAGCAACGCCGGATAACCGGCGCAGAGGAAAATTTGCTCCGGCCGACAGCTGATGCCGCGCGACAAATGCAGATAATGGGCGATCGCCTCACGCAGTTCAGGCAGGCCGCCGGCCGGCGGCAGCGCCAGGGAAGCCGCCGTGGAACCACGCAGCTGGCGGGCGACAATGCGCTGCCACAGCGCCCGAGGAAACGCATCCAGCGCCGGCACGCCCAGTTGGAAAGGCTGTAGCATGCCCTGCGGCTGCAGCGGATCGGGCGCTATCGTCGCCAGCGGCGGCGCAGCGGGCATCGCGCCCGGCGGCATGTGCGGCAACTGCGGCGAGACATAGGTGCCCGCCTGCCCCCGGCTCTGCAAGAAACCTTCGGCGATCAGCTGCGCGTAGGCGCTTTCCACCGTGGCGCGCGCCACGCCCAGATCGCTCGCCAACCCGCGCACTGAAGGCAGCCGGCTGCCCGCCGCCAGGCTGCCCTGGGCGATGGCGTCTTTAATCCGCTGGTAAATCTGCCGGTACAGCGGCTCGGCAAGCCGGCTGTCCAGCCGCAATGAAGTCAGGAACGGTGGCATCATGGCCCGGTTAAATAATCATTTTATGGCCCTATAGCATAGACCATAAGGCCGCTAAAGTAGCGCCATGATTTCGTTACTACCGATTGAGGTTGACCATGATTAAGCAACGTTTGAACTATGCCGAGCTGGCGCCCGCCCCGTACAAAAATATGGTGAGCGCGCTGATGGCGCTGGAGAAAGGCACTCTGGACAAAGCGACCATCGAGTTGATGTTTATGCGCGTTTCGCAGATCAACGGTTGCGCCTACTGCCTGGACATGCACGGCAAAGCGCTGCGCGAAAGCGGCTTCAGCCATGCCAAGCTGGATACGTTGGCGGGCTGGCGCGTCAGCCATGAATTCAGCGAACGTGAACGCGCGGCGCTGGAGTGGGCCGAGTCGGTTACGCTGATCGCCGCCACCGGCGCGCCGGACAGCGCTTTCGAGGCGCTGAAAGCGCACTTCAGCGACGCCGAGATCGCCGATCTGACCTTCGCCATCAGCATCATGAACGCCTTCAACCGGCTGGCCGTCAGCATGCGTCAGTAATGCGCTCGCCTCCCCCTCTTGACTCTGAGGGGGAATTTCACACCCGCAAAAATTTTTCCCCTCGCCTTTTCCAGCCCCGGCGCGGCCTGCGCGCAAAACCCGACAAAACACCATATATAGCGTGGTTGATAAAACAAATATCAACATATAGTATTTTATGGGTCAGCCGCAGGGAATGTTGTTCGGCTGATAACGCCGTCAGAAACGCCAGGAACAATGCTCCGTTCTCTGACTTGTCCGCCTTTCCTTCAGCCTAAAGGTAAATGCGAATCATGAGCATTATTATTTACAGTAAGCCGGACTGTGTCCAGTGCAACGCCACCTATCGCGCATTTGATAAACAGGGGATTGATTATCAGGTGATCGACCTCACCCAAGATCCGCAAGCGCTGGACCACGTTAAATCCTTAGGTTATCAGCAAGTTCCGGTGATTATCGCCGGTGACGATCACTGGGCCGGTTTCCGGCCGGACAAAATCGGCGCGCTGGCGCTCACCTGCTGAGGCCCGACGATGAATCCGCTGGTCTATTTCTCCAGCAGCTCGGAGAACACCCATCGATTCGTTGAGAAACTGGGCCTGCCGGCGATCCGCATTCCGATCGCCGGCGCCCGCAGCAAATTGCTGATGGAACAACCCTATATCTTGATCGTGCCCAGCTATGGCGGCGGCAGCGCCGTCGGCGCGGTGCCGATCCAGGTGATCCGCTTTCTCAACGTTCCGCAAAACCGTTCATACCTGCGCGGCGTCATCGCCGCCGGGAACACCAACTTCGGCGCAGCGTACGGCATCGCCGGCGACATCATCGCCAAAAAATGCCAGGTGCCTTTCTTGTACCGCTTCGAGCTGCTCGGCACTGCGCAAGACGTTGAAAACGTTCGACAGGGAGTAACCGCATTTTGGCAACGACAGAACTGACCAGGCCCGAGACGGGCGCGCTGGATTACCATTCGCTCAACGCGATGCTCAATCTTTACGATGCGGAAGGCCGGATCCAGTTCGATAAAGATCGGCTGGCGGCGCGGCACTACTTCCTGCAGCACGTCAACCAAAACACCGTGTTCTTCCATAACCTGGAGGAAAAGCTGCGCTATCTGGTGGAAGAAGGCTACTACGAGCCGCAGGTGCTGGCGCAGTACGAATTCCCGTTTATCAAGCAGCTGTTCCAGCAGGCCTACGCCAAAAAATTCCGCTTCGAGACTTTCCTCGGCGCCTTCAAGTACTACACCAGCTATACGCTCAAAACCTTCGACGGCAAGCGCTATCTGGAACGCTACGAAGACCGGGTGTGCATGGTGGCGCTGACGCTGGCGGCGGGCGACACCGCCCTGGCTCAGGATCTGGTGGAAGAGATGATTTCGGGCCGCTTCCAGCCGGCCACGCCGACCTTTCTCAACTGTGGCAAACGCCAGCGCGGTGAGCTGGTCTCCTGCTTCCTGCTGCGCATCGAAGACAATATGGAATCGATCGGCCGGGCGGTAAACTCCGCGCTGCAGCTGTCGAAACGCGGCGGCGGCGTGGCCTTCATGCTGAGCAACATTCGCGAGGTGGGCGCGCCGATCAAACGCATCGAGAACCAGTCCTCCGGCGTCATTCCGATCATGAAAATGCTCGAAGACGCCTTCTCCTACGCCAACCAGCTCGGCGCGCGCCAGGGGGCCGGCGCGGTGTATCTCAACGCTCACCACCCGGATATCCTGCGTTTTCTCGACACCAAGCGGGAAAACGCCGACGAGAAGATCCGCATCAAAACGCTGTCGCTGGGGGTGGTGATCCCGGATATCACCTTCGAACTGGCGAAGAACAACGAAGAAATGTACCTGTTCTCGCCCTACGACGTCGAACGGGTGTATAGCACGCCGCTGTCTGAAATCAGCGTCAGTGAAAAATACCGTGAGATGGTGGACGACAAGCGCATCCGCAAGTCGCGCATCAACGCGCGCGAGTTCTTCCAAGTGCTGGCGGAGATCCAGTTCGAATCCGGCTACCCCTACGTCATGTTCGAGGACACGGTCAACCGGGAGAATCCGATCGCCGGGCGCATCAACATGAGCAACCTGTGTTCGGAAATCCTGCAGGTCAATCGCGCCAGCACCTATCACGAGGATCTGAACTACGATCGCATCGGCAAGGATATCTCCTGCAACCTCGGCTCGCTGAACATCGCCAAAACCATGGACGCGCCGGACTTCGGCAAGGCGATCGAGACCGCGATCCGCGCGCTGACCGCGGTGGCCGACATGAGCGACATCCGCTCGGTGCCGTCGATCGCCGAAGGCAATCGCAGCGCCCGCGCCATCGGTCTGGGCCAGATGAACCTGCACGGTTACCTGGCGCGCGAGCGCATCTTCTACGGCTCGGAAGAAGGCATCGACTTCACCAATCTCTATTTCTATACCGTGGCCTATCACGCCATCCGCGCCTCGAACCGGCTGGCGATCGAACGCGGCGGCGCGTTCGACGGCTTTGAGCACTCGCGCTATGCCAGCGGCGAGTACTTCGACAAATACACCGAGCGCGACTGGCTGCCGCAGACCGAGCGGGTGCGCGAGCTGTTCGCCGCCGCCGGCATCGCCATCCCGGGCCGCGATGAGTGGCGCACGCTGCGCCAGTCGGTGATGATGCACGGGCTGTACAACCAGAACCTGCAGGCGGTGCCGCCGACCGGTTCCATCTCGTACATCAACAACGCCACCTCCAGCATCCACCCGATCGTCTCGCGCATCGAGATCCGCAAGGAAGGCAAGATCGGCCGCGTTTACTATCCGGCGCCGTACATGACCAACGACAACCTGACGTATTACCAGGATGCCTACGAGATTGGCCCGGAAAAAATCATCGATACCTATGCCGCCGCAACGCAACACGTCGATCAGGGGCTGTCGCTGACGTTGTTCTTCCGCGATACCGCCACCACCCGCGACATCAACCGCGCGCAGATCTACGCCTGGCGCAAAGGCATCAAAACCATTTACTACATCCGCCTGCGCCAGATGGCGCTGGAAGGCACCGAGGTGCAGGGCTGCGTGTCCTGCGCGCTGTGAGGCAACTTATGACGACCGTAACATCGGCGCCGCTGGTGCGCGCCATCAACTGGAACATCATCGAAGACGACAAGGATCTGGAGGTGTGGAACCGCCTGACCTCCAACTTCTGGCTGCCGGAGAAGGTGCCGCTGTCCAACGATATCCCCTCCTGGGCCACGCTGACGCCGAAGGAGCAGCAGCTGACCATTCGGGTGTTCACCGGGCTGACGCTGCTGGACACCATCCAGAACACCGTCGGCGCGCCGGCCCTGATCGCCGATGCGCTGACGCCGCACGAAGAGGCGGTGTACTCCAACATCAGCTTTATGGAGGCGGTGCACGCCCGTTCTTACAGCTCAATCTTCTCCACCCTGTGCCAAACGCCGGACGTGGATGACGCCTATCGCTGGAGCGAGGAAAACCGAGCGCTACAGAAGAAAGCCGGCATCATTCTGGCGCACTACCGCAGCGACGATCCGCTGCTGAAAAAAGTCGCCAGCGTGTTCCTCGAGTCGTTCCTGTTCTATTCGGGCTTTTACCTGCCGATGTACTGGTCCAGCCGCGCCAAGCTGACCAACACCGCCGATCTGATCCGTCTGATCATTCGCGACGAAGCGGTGCACGGCTACTATATCGGCTATAAGTTCCAGAAAGGGCTGGAGAAAATGGACGCTGCACGGCGCCAACAGGTGAAAAACTTCGCCTTCGATCTGCTGCAGGATCTGTACGACAACGAGGTGCGTTACACCGAGGAGCTGTACGACGGCGTCGGCTGGACGGAAGACGTGAAGACCTTCCTGCACTACAACGCCAACAAGGCGTTGATGAACCTCGGGTATGAAGCGCTGTTCCCACCGGCGATGGCGGAGGTCAACCCGGCGATCCTGTCGGCGCTGTCGCCAAACGCCGACGAAAACCACGACTTCTTCTCCGGTTCAGGGTCGTCTTACGTTATCGGCAAGGCGGTCAACACCGAGGATGAGGACTGGGACTTCTGAGGCTGGCTAGCCGTATCAGGAATAAACCTTCACGGGAGTGCGGCGTGTCGTGCTCTCGCGACTATGTGTTTTGCTTGAATTCCGCACGCAGCTCAAGCCGCCGCCAGATAGCGCGTTTCTCCGCGTCGCTGGCGGTCGGCCAGGCGGCGATCTCCGCCCGCGTGCGCCGGCATCCGCGGCACTGCTGGGTTTCGTCGTCAATCCGGCACAGGCTGACGCAGGGCGACCTGACGCCGGGATGAAACTGCTGATTGTCGCCCGCCATACGCTGCCCTTGATGTGATGAGTTCCGCCACAGGATACCCGATCCTGCGGCGGTGCGTCGTCAATCAGATGATGCCGCCGTTGGCGCGCAGGGTTTGGCCGTTGATCCAACCGCCGTCGGCCCCCGCGAGGAAGGCCACCGCCGCAGCGATATCGTCCGGCGTGCCCAGGCGCTCCAGCGGCGCCATCTTCGCCAACCGCTCGATAAGCTCCGGGGTTTTGCCGTCGAGGAACAAGCCGGTGGCGGTCGGTCCCGGCGCGACGGCGTTCACCGTGATATTGCGGCCGCGCAGCTCTTTCGCCAGCACGCTGGTCAGCGCTTCGATCGCCGCCTTACTGGCGGCATACATGCCGTACCCCGGCTGCAGCAACCCCACCACGCTGGAGGAGAAGTTGATGATGCGGCCATTGTCGCGCAGGCGCTTCGCCGCCTCGCGCATCGCATTGAAGCTGCCTTTCAGATTGATGTCGAGCAGGCGATCCACGTCTTCGTCACGCATATCCGCCACCGGCGCCAGCGCGATCACCCCGGCGTTATTGACCAGCACGTCGACGCCGCCAAACGCCTGCTCGGCGCTGTCGAACAGGCGGGCGACCGCAGAGGCATCGCTGACGTCGGCTTTGACGCTCAAGGCGCGGCCGCCACCCTGTTCAATCTTGCGCACCAGCTCATCGGCCGGCGCCGGGTTGCCCGAATAGTTGATGATGACGGTGAAGCCGTCGGCGGCCAGACGCTCGGCGATGGCCGCGCCGATGCCGCGCGATGCGCCGGTGACGATGGCGACGGAGGGAGTTTTCTGATTCATCGGGAGATCCTTAAAGAAAACGACGAGGGTAACGTTAATCATGCACTGTTTATCACGGCGAATCAGCCCCGATTCTCTGGCATCATCATCCCAAATTATCGAACAATGTCCCCAAGGCGCTTACGATGGCCGCCCGTTGGGCGACCATTTCCATTACAGGGCGCCGTAGTTCAATGGCACCCAGGTGTAACCGTCGCCCTGGCGGTTCAGATACCCCAACCCCGGGAACGACAGGTGTGCGCCCCCCACCAGTTCGCTCTGTCGCGCGCTGTCGCCAAATATCCGCAGCCGCTGAGCGACCGCCGCCTTGGCATCGTTATCAAAGCTGATAGCCACCTTCGGATGCGGCATCTGCACCGCCGCCACGTGGATCAGATCCCCCAGCAGCAACAGCTTCTGGCCCTGGCTGGTCACCTGATACACGCTATGCCCCGGCGTATGGCCGTGGGCGGCAAAGGCGGCAATGCCCGGGGAAAGCTCACCGTCGCCGCTGAACGGCTTAAAGTGGCCGGCCGCCTGATACGGCTTGATCGCCGCCTGAGCCCGTTCGAAGTTGCTTTTACTGCCCGCGCTGGCCTGTTTCAGTTGGTCCGCGCTTAGCCAGAAGTCCGCGTCCTGGCTGGCGGCGCGCACTACCGCATTGGGGAATACCGCCTTGCCGTCGTGCGTCAGGCCGCCGAGGTGGTCCGGGTGCATGTGGGTCAGGTAGATCTCATCCACCTGCTCCGGCTGGTAGCCCGCCGCACGCAGGTTATCCACCAGCTTGCCCAGGCCGTCGCCCAGTAGCTGGCCGGCGCCGCTGTCGATCATCACCAGCTTGTCGCCGGTATTGATCAGATAAGCATTGACCGACGTGACCACCGGCAGGCTTTGATGCTGCTCGGCTAACCCGGCGGCGATCTGCTGCGGCGTGGTATTCAGCAACAGCTTATCCGCCGGCAGGCGAATAATGCCGTCGGACAACGCGGTCACTTCAAAACCGCCCAACATGATGCGGTAGAATCCCGGCGTCGGGGTTTTGGCCTGCGGCGCGGCGGCGCCGGCCTGTAACGACATAACGGCCAGCGCCGCGCCCAACAGACAACGTTTCCAGAACATGATGACTCCTTGTGAGAATTGAACAGCGCTAAGTATTGACGCAAAAAGTCCGATGCGCCTGTTTAATAAATGCCTTTGATAAATATATAAATAATATATTCATTATGAATAATTTTGTTTGCCAAGCCACACAACCCCAATCCATATTTTCTCGTGCGCCGCTTCGTTATTTTTCTTACTCCCTAAACCACGAGTAAGGAAATATGATGAGCTATCAATTCGAAAACCTGGTCTTTGAAGGCGGCGGCGTAAAAGGCATCGCCTATGGCGGCGCACTGGAATTGCTGGAGGCCAAAGGCATCATGCCGCAGATCAAGCAAACCTCCGGCGCCTCAGCGGGCGCCATCGCCGCGCTGCTGGTCGGGCTGGGCTGCAGCTCGGCCGACGTGACCAAGATTCTGTCGGCGATGGATTTTAAAAAATTCCTCGATTATAACGGCGGTTTTTTCGGCACGCTCCAGGACGCCTATCGCCTGTTCAATCAATACGGCATTGCGCCCGGTGATTATTTTTATCAATGGTCGCGCGATATTATCAAGCAATATACCGGCAACCCGAATATTACCTTCGAACAGTTCGAAGCGATGAAAACGGCGAAAGGGTTCAAGTCGATTTACTTTATCGGCGCCAACCTCAACAGCGGCCAGCGCGAAGTCTATTCGCATCGCACCACGCCGCGCATGAAAGTGGCGGATGGCCTGCGCATTTCGATGTCGTTCCCGTTCGCCTTCGTGGCGAAGAAAAATGCCCTGGGCGACCTGTGCATCGACGGCGGCATGATCGACAACTACCCGGTGCGGCTGTTCGACTATGACTTCTCCGCCACGCCGCCTTACATCGACAACGCCAGCCAGCGCATCAACACCCGCACGCTGGGCATTCGCCTGGACTCCGCCAGTGAAATCGCTCAGGCCGCCGGTCAGGCCGGCCCGCGCACGCCGGTCAACAACCTGTTTGATTTCACCCTGGCGGTGGCCAACGTGATGCTGGACATCCAAACCAAGGTGCATCTGGACAGCGATGACTGGAAGCGTACCGTGTATGTCGACACGCTCGACGTCGGCACGCTGGAGTTCGGCATCAGCGAGGAGAAGAAACGCGCGCTGATCGAATCCGGCCGTCGCGGCGTAGAGCGCTACTTCGCGTGGTATGACGCCGCCATGAAGCAAGCGGCGTAACCGGCAGTTCCCCGCCCGCGCGTCAGGCCGGCGCGCGGGCAAAAAAAATCCCCGCGGGGGCGGGGAAAGGCAAAGTAACGCTAAGGATTTATAGGAGTTATACGAAGAACTTGGCTAATACCAGCAGCGACAGCGAGACGTTGATAGCGCCGCCGATACGGGTTGCGATCTGGGCGAACGGCATCAGCGACATGCGGTTGCCGGCGGTGAGGATCGCCACGTCGCCGGTTCCGCCCTGCCCGCTCTGGCAGCAGGAGACGATCGCCACGTCGATAGGATGCATGCCGATTTTCTTGCCGACGAAGAAGCCGGTCGCCACCAGCGCGCTGACGGTGGTGACGATCACGATCAGATTCTGTACGGTGAACGCGTCCACCAGTTCCTGCCACGGCGTGATGGCGACCCCGACGGCGAACAGGATGGGATAGGTCACGGCGGTGCGGAAAAATTTGTACACCACCTGCGAGCCTTCCTGAATGCGCGGCGACACCCCGTGCGCCAACTTCACCGCCACGGCGGCGAACAGCATGCCCACCGGCGCCGGCAGGCCGATCAGACGGTGCAGCAGCATGCCCACCATATACAGCAGAATGGCCAACAGCGCGCCGCAGGCGATGGTGCTGACGTCCACCTTGCCGCTGATTTTTTCCACCGCGCTCATGTCGCTTTCACCCTGCTTGCTCGGCATCAGGCTGCCTTCGCCGGTCAGGTGCGGATAACGCTTGCCCAGTTGGTTGAGCAGGCCGGCGATGACGATAGCGGTCAGGCTGCCGAGCATCACGATAGGCAGAATGCGCCCCAGCGCCACGCCCTGCTCCATGTGCAGGATCGCGGCGTAACCCATCGACAGCGGGATCGCCCCTTCACCTACGCCGCCGGCCATGATCGGCAAGATCAGGAAGAAGAAGATCTGGAACGGTTCCAGGCCCAGCGCCATGCCGATGCCCATCCCCACCAGCATGCCGACGATCTCGCCGCACAGCATGGGGATGAAGATGCGCAGGAAGCCCTGGATCAGCACCTGGCGATTCATGCTCATGATGCTGCCAACGATGATGCAGCAGATGTAGAGGTAAAGAATGTTGGTCGATTTGTAGAACTTGGTGGTCGACTCCACCACCACGTCCGGCAGCAGGCCATAGTGCACCAGCGCGGAAGGAATGAAAGTGGCGCAGATCGCCGCCGCGCCCATTTTGCCGATCAGCGGCAGGCGCTTGCCGAATTCGCCGCAGGCGAAACCGAAGAACGCCAGGGTGGCGACCATCACCACGATATCGCTCGGCAACTTGCCTTCCAGGCAGTCGAGCAGAATCAATACGCCGGCCAGAATAAAGAACGGTAACGGAATAATCCCTACTTTATAATTGTCCAGTATCCGCCACCATTTCTCACGCAGAGGAATATCGGCGGCCTTGTCTTTGGCTACGAGGTAAGAATCATCTGTTGTGCTCATAATCTGGCCTCTTATTAGTTTGTTCAGCCATCATAGAGAAGCGCACGGATTATCTGCTGTGATTATGTTCAAAATTAAAAAGGGTTTTTAATGGTGGTTATGGTTTCTATGGGGTTAATTAAGATTATGTAAAAATCAGCGTGGTTTTAATGGTGTTAATGCCGTTTTTATTTTAAAGCTTATCAACTTTATCGCAGACGAACAATTCTCGTCCGGTTCACTCTAATCCCGTGTGAGGGATCACAAGTTGATCGGGCGCAATATTACACACCCCGTATCTCGTGATAGGGTAAGGCTTCAGGATCTCTTTACGGTGAAGCTCCGCCATGCGCCTTAAACTCTCATTTCAAATCAAGCTGTTTCTGTGCCTGGTGGCCTTCTCCTGCCTGCTGCTGAGCTGCATCGGCGCCTACACCTATTACCAGCTGGATGCGCAACTGCACCGCGATCTCGGCGCCCGCGCCCAGGTGCAGGCGCGTGAAATCGCCCTTATCCCTTCGTTGGTGGATGCCGTAGAAAAAAACGACGCCGCCAGGATCGCTGCGTTGATGAAAAAAATCCGCGCCAGCAGCGACGCCAGCTATATCGTCATCGGTGATAATCATGCCCGTCATCTCTATCATTCCGAATATGAGGGCCGCCTGGGCACGCCGATGATCGGCGGCGATAATAAAGAAGTATTGGAAGGAAAAAGCATTATTTCCATTCGCAAGGGTGGCATCGGCGTTTCATTACGCAGCAAGGCGCCGATTCTGGATGAAAATAATCACGTCATCGGCATCGTTTCCGTCGGCTATTTGAAATCGCATATCGATAATTTAAATGCCAGGACATTAACGCAAATTATCGGTTCCATCGTGCTGCTGCTGATCGCCCTGTTCGTTTTTTCCTGGCTGCTGTCGAAAAATCTCAAACGCCAAATGTTCTGGCTGGAGCCGAAAGAGATCGCGCTGCTGGTGCGCCAGCAAAAAGCGCTGCTGGAAGCCATCTATGAGGGCGTGATCGCCATCGATCCGCAGCTGCGGATCATCACCATCAACCATGCGGCGCGTGAGCTGTTGGATCTGCATCAGCCCGCCACCGGCCTGCTGGGCCAGCCGATCGGCGATGTGATCCAGGCCCAGCCGGACTTTTTCGCCGTCGCGCACTTGGAGCACGACACCCATGACGAGGTGTGCCGCTTCAACCACGTGCGGGTGATCGCCAGCCGGGTGCGCATCATGCAGGAGCAGGAGCTGCAAGGCTGGGTGATCAGCTTCCGCGACAAGAACGATATCAATACCCTGAGCAGCCAGCTCAGCCAGGTGAAACGCTATGCCGACAACCTGCGCATCATGCGCCACGAGCAGCTGAACTGGACCGCCACGCTGGCCGGGCTGCTGCACATGCAGCGCTACGACGAGGCCATCCGCTATGTGGAAGCCCAGTCGGAGGGGGCACAGGAGATCCTCGATTTCATCTCGCAGCGCTTCAGTTCGGCGGCGCTGTGCGGGTTGCTGCTGGGCAAATACTCCAGCGCCAGAGAGAAAGGCATCGAACTGCGTTTCGATCCGGCCTGCCAGCTGCGGCAGATCCCGGCGGCGCTGAATGAGACCGAACTGATGTCGATCGTCGGCAACCTGCTGGATAATGCGGTGGAGGCGACGCTGCACTGCCCGGCTCCGCACGACGCGATCGAACTCTATATCAGCGACGGCAGCGACGAACTGGTGATCGAGGTGGCGGATCGCGGCACCGGCATCGCCGAGGAGATTCGTGATACGCTGTTTGAACAGGGCGTGACCACCAAAGCGGATAAAAGCGACCACGGCATCGGCCTGCATCTGGTCGCCAGCCACGTGGCGCAGGCACACGGCAGCATAGAAGTGTCGGACAACGAGCCGCACGGCGCGATATTCTCTATATTTATCCCTAAATAAAACCCATAACCCGATTTTTTTGAGCACCCGATTATGTCACACCAAACACTGGACGTTCTGATCGTGGAAGATGAGCCGCAACTGGCGACGCTGCACGCAGAGTTCATCGAGAAAAATTTCAACCTGCAGGTGGTAGCCTACGCCGCCACGCTGGCCGAAGCGCGGGCCAAAGCCAACGAGCATCAGCCGCGGCTGATCCTGCTGGACAACTTTCTGCCGGACGGCCAGGGCATCGAGCTAATGGAAGAACCGGCGGTGAAGAATCCCGCCTGTTCGGTGATTTTCATCACCGCCGCCAGCGACATGCATACCTGCAGCCAAGCGATCCGCAACGGCGCCTTCGACTACATCATCAAGCCGGTGTCTTACAAACGGCTGCGCAACTCGCTCGAGCGCTTCATGCAGTTCGTGCAGACCCAGCGCACCTTTAAAATCATCGATCAGGACAATGTCGATGCGCTGTACAACCTGCAGTCGAAGCAGTTCTCCAGCGAACCGAGCGCCAAAGGCATAGAAACCAACACGCTGGAGCTGGTGCAGGCGCTGTTTATCGCCCAGCCGGCGGTGGCACATGCGGTGGAAGACGTGGTCGAACAGGTCGGCATCAGCAAAACCACCGCTCGCCGTTATCTGGAATATTGCGTCGCCACCCAGTTCGTGCGGGTGGAGATGCTGTACGGCAATATCGGCCATCCGCGCAGGCTGTATCGCAAGGCCTGAGGCTGCCATCTGGCTGTCATACTAAGGCGATAACATGACGCCCGACGATATCCCCCTCGATATCGGCACCTGTCGTTAAAACTGATGAAATACTGATGACTTTTGCCCGGCCTCTGGTCGGGTTTTTTATTATCCGAACGGCAGGCGCGGCGCCCAAATATTTCTCTGCGCCACACCGTATTATTTCCCCAAAAACCAAACCATTATGGCGAATAATGGCCGTCAATTTTGAGTCACGGGCTAAATTACCATAACTAATTAAAACCTTGATGTAAACCACTAATATCCTATTTAAATGACATTGAGGGTTGTCTCAGATATTCACTGTGTTAGGGTAAAAAGCTCTTTTATTTTGCTAAGGACAGCCCATAACGCTTTAATTAAACCAGAGGAAACAGCAAATTGCATGGCAATTAAACTCGAAGTAAAGAACCTGTATAAGATATTTGGCGAGCACCCGGAACGCGCATTCAAACTGCTGGATAAAGGTCTGACAAAAGATCAGCTGTTTGAAAAAACCGGCTTATCGCTCGGCGTAAAAGACGCCACTCTGGCCATTGAAGAAGGCGAGATATTTGTCATCATGGGGCTCTCCGGTTCCGGCAAGTCCACCCTGGTACGCCTTCTCAATCGTCTGATAGAACCCACCCGCGGTCAGGTGCTGATCGACGGTGAGGACATCGCCAAAATATCCGACACCGCGCTGCGCACCGTGCGGCGAAATAAGATCAGCATGGTATTTCAGTCATTCGCGCTAATGCCGCACATGAATGTTCTGAATAATACCGCCTTTGGCATGGAATTAGCCGGAATACCGCTGCAGGAGCGCCAGGAAAAAGCGCTGGACGCCCTGCGTCAGGTCGGGCTTGAGAATTATGCGCTGTCTTACCCGGATGAATTATCCGGCGGCATGCGTCAGCGCGTGGGATTAGCCCGCGCGATGGCCAATAACCCGGATATATTATTGATGGACGAAGCCTTCTCGGCGCTCGATCCGTTAATTCGCACCGAGATGCAGGATGAGCTGGTGAAATTACAGGCTCAGCATCAGCGCACCATCGTGTTTATTTCCCACGATCTGGACGAAGCGATGCGCATTGGCGATCGCATCGCCATCATGCAGGGCGGCGAGGTGATCCAGGTCGGCACGCCGGACGAGATCCTCAATAACCCGGCCAACGACTACGTGCGCACCTTCTTCCGCGGCGTGGACATCAGTCATGTGTTCAGCGCCAAGGATATCGCCCAGCGGCGCCCGGTGACGCTGATCCGCAAAACCCCCGGTTTTGGCCCCCGCTCGGCGCTGCAGCTGCTGCGCGATGAGGACCGTGATTATGGTTATGTTGTTGAACGCGGGAAGAAATTTATCGGCGTGGTGTCGATAGAGTCGCTGAAAAAGGCGCTGTCCGCCAATCAAACGCTGGACGATGCCCTGCTTGAGGCCCCCGCCGCTGTGCCGGCCGACACGCCGCTCAGCGATCTGATCTCCCTGGTCGCCCAGGCGCCGTGCGCAGTGCCGGTAGTGGGCGAAGAACATAACTATCTCGGCATCATCTCCAAGGCCATGCTGCTGCAGGCGTTGGACAAGGAGGGCTCAGCCAATGAGTGATACCACGCAAAACCAAGATCCCTGGGCTACCGCACCGGCCGATGCCGGCGCTGCCCCAACTCACGATGCCGCCGCCAACGCCGGCGACGCCTGGTCCAGCGCGCCTCCGCCGGCCGCTCATGACGCCGCCGGGCAAGGCGCCGATTGGCTCAGCAGCGCCCCGGCGCAGCCTGAGCACTTCAGCCTGCTTGATCCGTTCCACAAAGCCTGGGTGCCGTTTGATTCCTGGGTCACGCAAGGCATCGACTGGCTGGTGCTGCACTTCCGCCCGCTGTTCCAGGGCATCCGCGTGCCGGTAGACGTGATCTTGAGCGGCTTCCAGCAATTGCTGTTGGGCATGCCGGCGCCGATCGCCATTCTGGTGTTCTCGCTGGTCGCCTGGCAGATCGCGGGCCTCGGTATGGGCGCCGCGACGCTGCTCTCTCTGGTCGCCATCGGCGCCATCGGCGCCTGGTCGCAGGCGATGGTTACGCTGGCGCTGGTGCTGACCGCGCTGTTCTTCTGCATCCTTATCGGCCTGCCGCTCGGCATCTGGCTGGCGCGCAGCAAGCATGCCGCCAAAGTGATTAGGCCGCTGCTCGACGCCATGCAAACCACCCCGGCCTTCGTCTATCTGGTGCCGATCGTCATGCTGTTCGGTATCGGCAACGTGCCGGGCGTGGTGGTGACCATTATCTTCGCGCTGCCGCCGATCGTGCGTCTGACCATTCTTGGCATCAAGCAGGTGCCGGAGGATCTGATCGAGGCCGCCGAATCCTTCGGTGCCAGCCCGCGCCAGCTGCTGTTCAAGGTGCAGCTGCCGCTGGCGATGCCGACCATCATGGCCGGCGTGAACCAGACGCTGATGTTGGCGCTGTCGATGGTCGTCATCGCCTCGATGATCGCCGTCGGCGGTCTGGGCCAGATGGTGCTGCGCGGCATCGGCCGGCTGGATATGGGCCTGGCCGCCATCGGCGGGGTCGGCATCGTGATCCTGGCGATCATTCTCGATCGCCTCACCCAATCGCTGGGGCGCGATCGCCGCAGCAAGGGCATCGGCCGCTGGTACCGTCGCGGCCCCATCGGGCTGTTTACCCGTCCATTTATCAAACAAGCCTGACGCTTTTCCCGCCGGCGGCTGCGGCCCCGGCGGGCCAAGGCACCACCACATCAAAAGAGGGGAAACACTATGCGCACCACGGGCATCTGGGCTCTCGCCCTGACGACACTGATTGGCTCACAGAGCGCCATCGCGGCGGATTTACCCGGTAAGGGAATAGCGGTACAGCCGGTGCAAAGCACCATTTCCGAAGAGACGTTCCAGACGCTGCTGGTCAGCAAGGCGCTGGAAAAACTGGGTTACGACGTGAAGGAACCGCGCGAAGTGGATTACAACGTCGCCTACACCTCCATCGCCTCCGGCGACGCCACCTTTATCGCGGTCAACTGGGATCCGCTGCACGCCGATCAGTACAAGGCCGCCGGCGGCGACGCCAAGTTCTACCGCGAAGGCGTCTACGTCAACGGCGCCGCGCAGGGCTACCTGATCGACAAGAAAACCGCCGAACAGTACCACATCACCAACGTCGAGCAGCTCAAGGATCCCAAGATCGCCAAGCTGTTCGACACCAACGGCGACGGCAAGGCCGATCTGACCGGCTGCACCCCGGGCTGGGGCTGCGAGGCGGTGATCAACCACCACATCAAGGCCTATGGCCTGAGCAATACCGTCGAACACAACCAGGGCAACTACGCGGCGATGATCGCCGACACCATCACCCGCTACAAAGAGGGCAAACCGGTGCTGTATTACACCTGGACGCCGTACTGGGTCAGCGATGTGATGGTGCCGGGCCGCGACGTGGTCTGGCTGCAGGTGCCGTTCTCTTCCTTGCCGGGCGAGCAGAAGAACGTCGATACCAAGCTGCCTAACGGCGCCAACTACGGCTTCCCGGTCAACACCATGCGCATCGCCGCCAACAAGCAGTGGGCCGAAGCCAACCCGGCGGCCGCCAAGCTGTTCGCCATCATGAAGCTGCCGATCGCCGACATCAACGCGCAAAACCTGCGCATGCATGAAGGCCAGGCTTCGGAGGCCGACATCCAAAACCACGTCAACGGTTGGATCAAGGCGCATCAGGCCACCTTCGACGGCTGGGTGAAAACCGCCGCCGAAGCGGCGAAGCCGTAACCGATCGGGGGCGCCGCCTCTGCCGCGCCCCTACCCCGCCAGATCGATGCCGCTGAACTGTAAAAAACGTGCAGCGGCGTTCGACAAGGGCTGCGGCCAAATGCAATACACCTGGCGCCGCGGCCCGTCTTCAATCGGAATCGACACCAGCGCCCCTAAACGCTGCGCGGTCGAGATCGGTACGATGCCCGCCGCCAACCCGCGACGCACCAGATTCTCCAGCCATTCGATATGGTCGATTTCAAAACTGACGTGCCGGCGGATGCCCGCCGCCTGAAAGGCGCGGTCGGTTTGGCGTCGCGCGCCGGTGCCGCTGTAAAAATCCACCAGCGGCACTTCCGCCAGCGCCTGCAGGTTGACCCGCTCGCGGTTGGCCAGCGGATGCTGCGGCGCCACCAGCGCCACCAGCGGCTCATCGGTCAACTGCCGGTGCGACATCGGCAGCAGATCGACATCGCCGGGCCAAATGCCGACGAACGCCATATCGCACTTCTGCTGACGCACATCCTCCAGCAGGGCTTCGCTCATGCCAACGTACAGGCGGATGTTCACCGCCGGATAGTGGCGATGAAACTTGTCGAGCTTTTCGGTCAGATCAATCGCGTTTATGGTTGAAATCGTACCGATGGTCAGGATGCCGGACACCGCATCGCCGGCGGCGGTCACCTCTTCCACCAGCGCCTGCTGGGCCGCCAGCAGGCGCTGCGCCGACGGAATGAAAGCCTGGCCGGCGGGGGTCAAGCGCACCCGGCGCGAAGTGCGTTCAAACAGCGTACAGCCCAGCTCTTCTTCCAGTTTGGCGATCTGGTGGCTGAGCGCCGACTGCACCGTATGGCAGCGCTGTGCCGCCCGGGTGAAACTCTGCTCTTCCGCCACCGCCAGCGCATAGCGGATCTGTTTCAGGTTCATGGCATCTATCTTGAAATGAGATAAATCAAATGAAAATTATACATTGGTTTCCGCAGACGCGTTGCCGGATACTGCGCGCCATCTTCTTTCCGTGATGAAAAACCATGAGCCAACAAAACGCCCATCCGGGCCTCAGCCCGGCGCTGACCGTGCTGATCGCCATCGCTACCGGCCTGGCGGTCGCCAGCAACTATTACGCGCAACCGCTGCTGGAAACCATCGCCACCGGTTTCAACCTGTCGGTCAATCAGGCCGGCTTTATCGTCACCGCCGCGCAGCTCGGTTACGCCACCGGCCTGCTGCTGCTGGTGCCGCTCGGCGACATGTTCGAGCGCCGCGGGCTGATCGTGTTCATGACGCTGCTGGCCGCCGGCGGCATGCTGATCACCGCCACTTCCGCCACGCTGCCGATGATGATCCTCGGCACCGCGCTCACCGGGCTGTTCTCGGTTGTGGCGCAGATCCTGGTGCCGCTGGCCGCCACGCTGGCCCATCCGGAAAAGCGCGGCAAGACCGTCGGCATCATCATGAGCGGCCTGCTGCTCGGCATCCTGCTGGCGCGCACCGTCGCGGGCGCCTTGGCATCGTTCGGCGGCTGGCGCACCATCTACTGGGTCGCCAGCGTGCTGATGATCCTGATGGCGCTGATCCTGTGGCGCGCGCTGCCGCGCTATAAGCAACACTCCGGGCTGAACTACCCGCAGCTGCTGGCCTCGATCTTCAGCTTGTTCTGCCGCACGCCGCTGCTGCGCACCCGCGCCATTCTCGGCGCCCTGTCGTTCGCCAACTTCAGCGTGCTCTGGACCTCAATGGCCTTTCTGCTCGCCGCGCCGCCGTTCAACTATTCCGAAGGGGTGATCGGACTGTTCGGTCTGGTGGGCGCCGCCGGAGCGCTGGCCGCTTCGCGCGCCGGGCATCTGGCGGACAAAGGCAAGGCCGGATTGACCACCACCGTCAGCCTGGTATTGCTGCTGCTGTCCTGGATACCTATCGCGCTGGCTAAACAATCGCTGTGGGCGCTGATCGCCGGCATCCTGATCCTCGATCTGGCGGCGCAGGCGGTACACGTCACCAACCAGAGCGTGATGTATCGCATCATGCCGGAGGCGCGCAACCGCCTGACCGCCGGCTACATGACCAGCTACTTTATCGGCGGCGCGCTCGGTTCGCTGCTCTCCGCGTCCGCCTATCAGCATACCGGCTGGTACGGCGTGGCCGCCGTCGGAGGGGGGTTATGCCTGCTCAACCTGCTGACCTGGTGGCTCGGCAAGCATCACGATCCGCAGGGGCCGGCGGCAATCTGATTATCGTGCAAATAGTCACTAAAGAAATTTATTAGCGGTGCAGGGTATAAACATTACTTACTCTCTGGTAATGTTCTGGGCATAAACTATTGACGACCTATCTACCCTGCGACCCACAACCATGCAAAGCCAAGCTGCAGACAGCCTCACTCCGCCCGCCGTCAGCGCCACCTTCGCCAACGGCGTCGTCGACAGTTTGCCGATCGTCATCGGATACGTGCCGGTGGCGTTCGCTTTCGGCCTCAGCGCCGTCAAACTGGGCTTTTCCCCACTGGAAAGCATTTTCTTCTCCTGCATCATCTACGCCGGCGCCAGCCAGTTCGTGATCACCGCTCTGCTGAGCGCCGGCATGTCGCTGTGGGTCTCCGCGCTGACGGTAATGGCGATGGACGTGCGCCACCTGTTGTATGGCCCGGCGCTGCGTCACCGCATCGTCTCGCGCCTGTCGCCCGGCAAAACGGCGCTGTGGGCCTTTGGCCTGACCGATGAGGTGTTCGCCGCCGCCACCGCCAGACTGATGCGCAATAATCGCAGCTGGAGCGAAAACTGGATGCTGGGCATCGCGCTCTGTTCCTGGCTCTCCTGGGTAGCCGGCACCGCGCTCGGCGCGCTGTTCGGCAACGGCCCGCTGGAGCAGTTCCCGGTGATCGAGGCCTCGCTCGCCTTCATGCTGCCGGCGCTGTTTCTCAGTTTCCTGCTGGCCGCTTTCCGGCGCCCGCAGAGCCTGACCATCGCCGCCGCGCTGGCCGGCGCGCTGCTCGGCGTGGTGCTGTTCTCCATTCCGGTCGCCATTTTGGCCGGCATCGGCGCCGGCTGCGTCGCCGCCCTGTTCCAACCCCCGCACGCGGAGGCCTGCCATGAACACTGATGTGCTGGTGATCGGCCTGGTGGTGGGCTGCGCCAACTACTTGTTCCGTTATCTGCCGCTGCGGCTGGCGCCGGCGCGCGCTCAGCCCGGCATCAAACGCGGCAAAGCCGCCCTGCTGCTCGACAGCATCGGCATCGCCTCCATCTGCGCTCTGCTGGTGGTCTCCAGCACGCCGGTGGTGATGCGCGAACCGGACAAGCTGCTGCCGACGTTAGCGGGGTTCGCCGCGCTGGCACTGTGCTTCTACCGCAGTAAAAGCATCATTCTGTCGACGCTGCTCGGCGCGACGGCCTTTGGCGTCACATT
This sequence comes from Serratia sp. X3, assembly GCF_014982455.1. Classification (NCBI taxonomy): domain Bacteria; kingdom Pseudomonadati; phylum Pseudomonadota; class Gammaproteobacteria; order Enterobacterales; family Yersiniaceae; genus Serratia; species Serratia sp. X3. The sequence continues at coordinate 13,491 of NZ_JADCNB010000012.1, read as the reverse complement.
AAAATTGTTAATGTTTTTCGGCCCTGGCTGACGCCGCCTCCGACCGTTTGGCTTCACACTGGCGTTTTCAGGCGCCACATCTTTACAAACACTGACAAATGACACGAATTGCTAAATTATCCGCACGGCTGAACATTTACATTATTTGTCACCGTCGTTACTATCTCGAACGAAATTAATGAGGCCCTAAATTATGGAAAGCTCGTTTGCCCCCATAGAACAAATGCTGAATTTCCGCGCCACGCGGCAGAAAGATTTCCCTTATCAGGAAATCCTGCTGACCCGTCTATGCATGCACATGCAAGGCAAGCTGCTGGAAAATCGCAATAAAATGCTGAAAGCGCAGGGGATTAACGAAACACTGTTTATGGCGCTGATTACCCTGGATGCGCAGGAAAGCCACAGCATCCAACCTTCTGAGCTAAGCTCTGCCCTGGGCTCCTCGCGCACCAATGCGACCCGCATCGCCGACGAGCTGGAGAAGCGCGGCTGGATCGAGCGCCGGGAAAGCGACAACGATCGCCGCTGCCTGCATCTGCATCTGACGCCGCAGGGGGAAGAATTTCTCAGTCAACTGCTGCCGCCGCAGCACCAATGTCTGCATTTCCTGTGGTCCACGCTGACCGACGATGAGCAAAAACAGCTGGAACAGCTGACGCGCAAATTGCTGGCACGTCTGGATCAAATGGAAATCACAGAACAGTTACCCTAATTCACAATTTCTGTTCAGGTACCTACTTATGCGATCCCCATTTCACTGGAGATTCACCCCGCTGTTCGCCGTGTTGCTGCTGGCCGGGTGTGCTTCTACCGATAATATTGCCCCGCAATCCACGCTGATGGATCCGCAGAGCCTGCAGTTGGCTCAGCCGAAAGTCAGTTCGCTGGCCGTCAGCCCGCAGTGGTGGCGCGCCCTCAAGGATCCGCAGCTGGACGCCTTGATGACGCAGACGCTGCAAAGTTCGCCGACCCTGCGTCAGGCCGCCGCCCGCGTGCGCGAAGCGCAGAGCGTGGTAGGCGAAGCCAACGCCGCCAACGGGCCGAACCTGGATCTGAACGCCAGCACCCAGCGTCAGCGCGTGCCGCAGAACGTCAATATGGGGCTGGGGTATCCGCATAAGCCGATCTATTCAAGCTCCAACTCGCTGGGGTTGAACCTGGCGTACGAGTTCGACTGGTGGGGTAAATACCGCAACCAGGTGAACGCCGCCAAGGCGCAAGTGAACGCAGCGCGCGCCGAGCAGGAACAGGCGGCGCTGACGCTGACCAGCTCGGTGGCGTCCGCCTACTACCAGCTGCAGAGCAATCTCGCGCTCGAGAAGCTGCTGCAGCAGGAAGTGAACAACAACGAGCGCCTGACCGCGCTGCGCCAACAGCGCTATCAGGCCGGCCTGACCGGCGTCGACGTGCCGCAACAAACCCAGGCGCAGTCCGACGTCGCCAAACAGCAGATTCTGCAGCTGCAGTCGCAAATCGAACAGCTCAGACACCAGCTCGCCGCGCTGGCAGGCCAGGGGCCGAACGCCATGCAGCACCTGCGTCAGGTGCCGCTGCCTGCAGACAACCTGATGGCGCCGCAGGGTGAACTGACGGCGGATCTGTTGGGCAAACGCCCGGACATCGCCGCGCAACGCCAGCTGGTGGAGTCTTACAGCCAGCGCGTCAGCGCCGCGCGTAAAGAGTTTTACCCCAGCCTGACCATTTCAGCCTTCGCCGGCCTGATGACCACCAATACCAGTGGCACCAGCCCGAATCTGTTTGAAGCGGCCAGCCAGGCCTGGAACGTGATGCCGGCGATCTCGCTGCCGATCTTCCACGCCGGGGCCCTGCGCAGCAAGCTGGGCGAGGAATCCGCGCTGTATGACGAAGCGGTGGAATCCTACAACCAAACCATCCTGAATGCGGTACAGGAAACCGCCGACGCCATCACCATCCAGCAGAGCTCTGCACAACAGCAGCTGCAGGCGGCGTCCGCGGCCCAGTCGATGCAACAGGTGTATCAGGTCGCCAACGCCCGTTACCAGGCAGGGATTATCGGGCGCGACGATCTGTTGACCAGCCAGACGCAGCTATTGCAGCAGCAACAGGCGGAGTTGAATGCCAGCAGCAATTTACTGCAGGCGAAGATAGGACTGATCCGCGCGTTGGGCGGTGGCTATCAGGCCCCGGCCGCAGCGGATTCGAAAGCATAATAATATAAGGCTTGGAGAACACCATGAGCGCAAGCGCGGAAACTCAAAACCCGCAGCAGCCGAGCGGCAAAAAGAAGCAGCGCAAATTTTGGCTGCTGTTGCTGACGGTTATTTTCATTGTTATAGGGGTGGCTTATTTAGTGTATTGGTTCCTGGTGTTGCGTCATCACCAGGAAACCGACGACGCCTACGTCTCCGGCAACCAGGTGCAGATCATGGCCCAGGTGTCCGGCAGCGTGAACAGCGTCAACTTCGACAACACCGACTACGTCAAGCAGGGCGACGTGCTGCTGACGCTCGATCCGACCGATGCCGAGCAGGCGTTTGAACGCGCCAAAACCGGCCTGGCCAACAGCGTGCGTCAGACCCACCAGCTGATCATCAACAGCAAGCAGTATCAGGCCAACATCGCCTTGCGCAAGACCGATCTGAGCAAGGCCGAGAACGATCTGAAACGTCGCGTGGTGCTGGGCAGCGTTGACGCCATCGGCCGCGAAGAGCTGCAACATGCTCGCGATGCGGTCGACAGCGCCAAAGCCGCGCTCGAAGTGGCGGTGCAGCAATACAATGCCAACCAGGCGATGGTGCTGAACACCCCGCTGGAACAGCAGCCGGCGATCCAGCAAGCCGCCGCGCAGATGCGCGACGCCTGGCTGGCGCTGCAGCGTACCAAAGTGATCAGCCCGATTACCGGCTATGTCTCGCGCCGCAGCGTGCAGGTCGGCGCGCAGATCGCCGCCGGTTCGCCGCTGATGGCGGTGGTGCCGGCCGATCACATCTGGGTTGACGCCAACTTCAAGGAAACGCAGATCGCCAATATGCGCATCGGCCAGCCGGCGACGGTGGTCAGCGACGTCTACGGCGACGACGTGGTGTATCAAGGCAAAGTGGTCGGTATCGACATGGGCACCGGCAGCGCCTTCTCGCTGCTGCCGGCCCAGAACGCCACCGGCAACTGGATCAAGGTGGTGCAACGTCTGCCGGTGCGTATTGAGCTCGACGCCAAGCAGGTGGCCGATCATCCGCTGCGCATCGGTCTTTCGACGCTGGTGACCGTCGACACCGCCAACCTGGACGGCCGCGTGCTGTCTGACGTGGTGCGCGACAAACCGCTGTATCAGAGCGACGCGCTGGCGTTGAATCTGGCGCCGGTTAACCAGCTGATCGCCGACGTGATCCATGCGAACGCCGGCTAAGCGCGCGGGAGGCCATCTTGCCACAGAAACCGCTTGAAGGCGCCCAGCTTGCCTGGATGACGGTCGCGCTCGCCATGGCGACCTTCATGCAGGTGCTGGACTCCACCATCGCCAACGTGGCGATCCCCACCATTTCCGGTAACCTCGGGTCTTCCAACTCGCAGGGCACCTGGGTGATCACCTCGTTCGGCGTGGCGAACGCCATCTCAATCCCGATCACCGGCTGGCTGGCGAAGCGCTTCGGCGAAGTGCGGCTGTTCCTTTGGTCCACCGCGCTGTTCGCCCTCGCCTCCTGGCTGTGCGGCATCTCCAACAGCCTTGGCATGCTGATCTTCTTCCGCGTGATCCAGGGCGTGGTGGCCGGGCCGCTGATCCCGTTGTCGCAGAGTTTGTTGTTGAACAACTATCCGCCCGCCAAGCGAGCGATGGCCCTGGCGCTTTGGTCGATGACCGTGATCGTCGCGCCGATCTTCGGGCCGATCCTCGGCGGCTACATCAGCGACAACTACCACTGGGGTTGGATCTTCTTCATCAACATCCCGATCGGCGTTTTCGTGATCGTGGCGGCGATGGCGACGTTGAAGGGGCGGGAAACCAAAACCGAGATCAAACCGATCGACACCGTCGGCCTGGTATTGCTGATCGTCGGCATCGGTTCGCTGCAGATCATGCTCGATCAGGGCAAGGAGCTGGACTGGTTCAACTCGACCGAGATCATCACCCTGACCGTCGTGGCCGTGGTCGCGCTGTTGTTCCTGGTGGTCTGGGAACTGACGGACGACCATCCGGTAGTGGATTTGTCGCTGTTCAAGTCGCGCAACTTCACCATCGGCTGTCTGTGCATCAGCCTGGCGTACATGCTGTACTTCGGCGCCATCGTTCTGCTGCCACAGCTGCTGCAAGAGGTGTACGGCTACACCGCCACCTGGGCGGGGCTGGCGTCGGCGCCGGTCGGGCTGATCCCGGTATTGCTGTCGCCGATCATCGGCAAGTTCGGCAACCGGCTCGACATGCGCCGGCTGGTGACCTTCAGCTTCATCATGTATGCCGTGTGCTTCTACTGGCGTGCCTATACGTTTGAACCGGGCATGGACTTCGGCGCTTCGGCCTGGCCACAGTTCGTTCAAGGTTTCGCCATCGCCTGCTTCTTCATGCCGTTGACCACCATCACGCTGTCCGGCCTGCCGCCGGAACGCATGGCGGCGGCATCGAGCCTGTCGAACTTTACGCGAACCCTGGCGGGGTCGATCGGCACCTCGATCACCACCACCCTGTGGACGCAGCGCGAATCGCAGCATCACGCGCAGCTGACGGAGTTCGTCAACCCGTACAATCCGCAGTCGCAGGAGATGTACCGGCAGCTAGAGCAGCTCGGCATGAGCAAGCAACAGGCGTCGGCCTACATCGCCAACGAGATCACGGCACAGGGGCTGATCATCTCCGCCAACGAGATTTTCTGGCTGTCGGCCGGGGTATTCCTGGTGCTGCTGGCGCTGGTGTGGGTGGCGAAACCGCCGTTCAGCTCCGGCGGCGGCGGGGGCGGCGGCGCTCACTAAGCTTCAATAAACCAAACGGGCGCCCTGAGGCGCCCGTTTTTTATTCGACGTAATGAAAATCACGCCTGATTCTGACGCCACCAGTCCGCCAGCAGAATGCCGGTCGCCACGGAAACGTTCAGGCTTTCCACCTTGCCGGTGCCGCCGATAGACACGTTCATATCGCCCTGCTGCCAGGCGCTGTCGCTGAGGCCGTCACGCTCCTGGCCCAGCACCAGCACCATCTTGGCCGGCAGCTTGGCCTGCGCCAGCGCGGTGCCTTTGTGGCTGGAGGTGGTGACGATGGTGTAACCCGCCTTGCGGAAGGTATCCAGCACCGACAGGAAATCATCGGCGTTGATCGCCTTGATGTGCTCCGCGCCGCCTTCTGCGGTACGCACTGCCGCGCCGGATTCCAGCAACGCCGGATCCTGCAGCAGCACGCCGTTGACGCCGAAGTGGGCGCACGAACGGACGATGGCGCCCAGGTTATGCGGGTTGCCGACTTCTTCCAGCGCCAATACGCAGTCGGTCGCCGGCGCGGTTTTCAGGTAGGTCTGCGCATCCAGGCCCTGACGCTTTTTGATCAGGAAGCAGACGCCGCCGTGGTGCTCGGTGCCGGAAGCCTTGGCCAGCTCTTCCTCATCCACCACGTGGTAGGCTTTGCGGTTAGCCGCCATCCAGCGCAGCGCTTCACGAAAGCGCGGCGTGACCGACTGCACGAACCAGGCGCGCACGATCGCTTCCGGGCGGCTGGCGAACAGCGCCTGACAGGCGTTTTCACCGTAAACGCGGGTTTCTTCCGCGCGCTGGCGACGCAGCTGTTCCGGATCGATGAAGCTTTTGCCGCTGATGCCGCCGTGATCGAACGCCGGCTCTTCACTCGGCGCGCGCGACACGGTTCTCCACGGCGACTCGTTGCCGCCGCGATCTTCAGAGCGCGCCGGACGGCGAGGACGATCGCTTTCACTGCGGCGGGAATCGGCCCCGCGACGGTCGTTGCCGCCGCGCGCCTTGTCTTGACCGGTGCGGCCCGAGCGCGCACCGTCAGCCGGACGGCCTTTGCCGGCCGGACGTTTATTCTTGTTGCGGTCGTCGCCGTTGTCGTCGTCGCTGCGGACGTACATCACTTTGACCTTACCGTTCTTGCCACTAAATGAATCGTTCATTGTCTTCTCCACCAACGCGCAGGGCGCGAAGATTACCTGATGTTGGTGCATGAAGCCACCAACTTGCGCTAAAAGCTCCCAACTATCACATCCATTGAACAAACCTCATTGTTCATGCGCCGGGTTTTGCCGATAATCGTCAGCATTAAAGAAACATCTCCGCAACCGCGTTGCGGGGACCCGGCTTTCTCAGTACCCGAGGTCAACATGAATACAGTTTGTGCAGCTTGCAATGCCACCAACCGTGTGCCGGAAGAACGTCTGGCGGACAACGCGAAATGCGGCCGCTGCGGCCATGAGCTCTTCGACGGTGAAGTGATCAACGCCACCGCCGCCACGCTGGACCAGTTGCTGCAGGACGATCTGCCGGTCGTGGTCGATTTTTGGGCGCCGTGGTGCGGCCCGTGCCGCAGCTTTGCGCCGATCTTTGAAGACGTGGCCGAAGAGCGCGCCGGCAAAGTGCGCTTCGTGAAAGTGAACACTGAAGCCGAGCCGGAACTGAGCGCCCGTTTCCGCATCCGCAGCATCCCGACCATCATGGTGTTCCGTCAGGGCAAGATGGTCGACATGCTCAACGGCGCGATGCCGAAGGCGCCGTTTGACAACTGGCTCAACGAGTTAGTGTGATTCGGCAAGTATAGGCCGTATCCCGCCATCGCGCGCGAACGCGCCCCGATCGAGCCCGCCCCTCCCGGCGGGCTTTTTTCTGCGTTACAATAGCGGTTTTTCCCCAGGATCGTTATGACCGACAACGCCGTACTTCGCCTGCGCCAATTCCGTTTAGACCGCGCCACCCGCCCTTTTCTGGCGCGCGGTTGCCGGGTGGCGCGTTGTCAGGGTTGCCTGCTGCCGCATAAAAACTGCCTGTGCGACACCATTCGCCCGCAGCAGGCCGGCAGCCGTTTCTGCCTGATCATGTTCGGCGCCGAGCCGCTCAAGCCCAGCAACACCGGCCGCCTGATCGCCGATATCCTGCCGGACACCCAGGCGTTCCTCTGGTCGCGTACCGAGGTCGATCCCGCCCTGCTGGCGGCCATCAACGATCCGACACGGCAGCCTTACGTGGTGTTCCCCGCATCCTACGCCGACGCCGAGCGGCCGGTGTTCAGCGAGCTGCCCGCCGGCGGCAAACCGCCGCTGTTCATCATGCTGGACGGCACCTGGGCGGAAGCGCGAAAAATGTTCCGTAAGAGCCCGTACCTCAATCAATTCCCGGTATTTTCCCTCAACGTCGACGCCGCATCAGATTATCAGCTGCGCGAAGCCAGCCGCGCCGAGCAACACTGCACGGCGGAAGTGGCCGCCGCCCTGCTGCAACAGGCGGGCGATATGCCGGCCGCCGACGGATTGAATCAGCATTTCCGCTATTTCCGTCAACAGTATCTGGCGGGAAAACCGACCCGACCGGAGGCACCGGTCACAGCAATGTAGCCATAAAGCGCCTAAAATCAGGCGTAACGTTGCCAAAAGGAGCCGTGCATGAGCCAGCGAGGGTTAGAAGCGCTACTACGTCCCAAATCGATCGCCGTGCTGGGCGCTTCGCAGCAGCCGGGCCGCGCCGGCAACCTGATGATGAGCAACCTGCTGGCCGGCGGTTTCGGCGGGCCCATCTTGCCGGTGACGCCGCGCTACAAGGCGGTATGCGGCGTCATGGCCTATCCCGACGTCGCCAGCCTGCCGCTGACGCCGGATCTGGCGATCATCTGCACCCACGCCAGCCGTAATCTGGCGCTGATTGAAGCGCTGGGCCAACGCGGCTGCAAAACCGCCATCGTGCTCTCTTCGCCGCCGGAACAGTTCGCCGAGCTCAAAGCCTGCGCGCAGCGTTACGCCATGCGGCTGCTGGGCCCCAACAGTCTGGGGCTACTGGCGCCGTGGCAAGGCATCAACGCCAGCTTCTCGCCGGTGCCGATCCAAAAGGGCAAGCTGGCGTTTATCTCGCAGTCCGCCGCCGTGGCCAACACCATTCTCGACTGGGCACAGCAGCGCGAAGTCGGCTTCTCCTATTTCATCGCGCTAGGCGACAGCCTGGATATCGACGTCGACGACCTGCTCGACTTTTTGGCGCGCGACAGCAAGACCAGCGCCATCCTGCTGTATCTGGAAAACATCAGCGATGCGCGGCGCTTTCTCTCCGCCTCGCGCAGCGCCTCGCGCAACAAGCCTATTCTGGTGATCAAAAGCGGCCGCAGCCAACAGGCGCAATTACTGCTCAACAGCCAGCTGGGGCTGGACGCCGCCTATGACGCCGCCATCCAGCGCGCCGGCCTGCTGCGCGTCCAGGATACCCATGAGTTGTTCTCGGCGGTGGAAACCCTCAGCCATATGCATCCGCTGCGCGGCGAACGGCTGATGATCGTCAGCAACGGGGCGGCGCCGGCGGCGATGGCCTTGGACGAACTGCTCGGCCGCAACGGTAAGCTGGCGACGCTGAGCGAGGAGAGCCTGGCGACGCTGAGCGACGCGCTGCCGGACTTCATTCGCGCCGGCAACCCGCTCGACCTGCGCGACGACGCCACGCCACAGCGTTACCTGGCGGCGCTCGAAGCGCTGCTCGACAGCCACGACTATGACGCGCTGCTGCTGATCCACGCGCCGAGCGCGGCTGCGCCCGGCACTGCCACGGCGCAGCGGCTGATCGACGCACTGCATCGCCATGCGAGGGGCAAGCGCATCACGCTGCTGACCAACTGGTGCGGCGAATACTCTTCGCAAGAGGCGCGCCGGCTGTTTACCGAAGCCGCCATTCCGACTTACCGCACGCCGGAAGGCGCGGTCACCGCCTTTATGCATATGGTGGAATACCGCCGCAACCAGAAGCAGCTGAAGGAGACGCCCGCGCTGCCGGTCGGCCTGACCGCCAATACCGCCGATGCCCACCGCCTGATTCATCAGGCGCTGGCCGAAGGCGCTACCCAGTTGGATACCCACGAGGTGCAATCCATTCTGCAGGCCTACGATCTGAGCACCCTGCCGACCTGGATCGCCGAAGACAGCGCCGAAGCGGTGCACATCGCCGAGCAGATCGGCTACCCGGTAGCGCTGAAGCTGCGTTCGCCGGATATCCCGCACAAATCGGAAGTTCAGGGCGTGATGCTCTACCTGCGCACCGCGACCGAAGTGCAGCGCGCGGCGGAGGCGATCCTCGACCGCGTGAAGCGCACCTACCCTCAGGCGCGCATCCACGGCCTGTTGGTGCAGAGCATGGCCAACCGCGCCGGCGCCCAGGAGCTGCGCATCGCCGTGGAGCAGGATGCCATTTTCGGCCCGTTGATCATGCTGGGTGAAGGCGGCGTAGAGTGGCGCCAGGAAAATCAGGTGGCGGTCGCGCTGCCGCCGCTGAATATGGCGCTGGCGCGTTATCTGGTGCTGCAGGCGGTGAAAGGCGGCAAGATCCGCGGGCGCAGCGCGCTGCGGCCTTTAGATATCCCCGGGCTGAGCCGCTTGCTGGTGCAGGTTTCCAACCTGATCCTTGACTGCCCGGAGATCGCCCGGCTGGATATTCACCCGGTGCTGGCTTCCGGCAGCGAGTTCACCCTGCTGGACGTTTCGATGCAGCTCGCGCCGTTCAGCGGCGATCCACAGGCGCGGCTGGCGATTCGGCCTTATCCGCATGAGCTGGAAGAGACCATCGCGCTGAAAGACGGCAGCCAATGCTTGTTCCGCCCTATCCTGCCGGAAGACGAGCCGGCGCTGAAGCATTTCATCGACCGGGTGACCAAGGAAGATCTCTATTATCGCTACTTCAGCGAGATCAACGAGTTTACCCATGACGATTTGGCCAACATGACGCAGATCGACTACGATCGGGAAATGGCCTTTGTGGCGGTGCGGGCAGACGAGATTATCGGCGTGACCCGCGCGCTGTCCGATCCGGACAACACCGATGCCGAGTTCGCCGTGTTGGTGCGTTCCGACCTGAAAGGCGTGGGACTCGGCCGCCAGCTGCTGGAGAAAATGATCGCCTATGCGCGCGCGCATGGCCTGACCCGCCTGAGCGGCATCACCATGCCGAATAACCGCGGCATGATCGCGCTGGCGCAGCGGCTGGGCTTTGGCATTGAGGTGCAGCTTGAGGACGGCATCGTCAATCTGACGCTGCCGCTGCAGGCCGACGACGCGCAGTGACCTGCGTCGCAATGCGCTACGAATCCACCACTTAACGCCAAAACATACGCACAATCGAGGCAACTAATGGTATTATCGCCCGATTATTCGGTTTATTGTTTTTAAGTCTGTGGCGTTCCGGCCATCAATCATGAGAGAAGAAGCGCACTGTGATGTTGTCAAAATTTAAACGTAGCAAACATCAACAACACCTTGCACAACTGCCCAAACTCCCCCAGACGGTTGCTGATGTTCGTACTCTGTACGCGCCGTCCGACTTTCGCGCCACGCTGCTGGATTCCATCGCCAACGCCACCCAACGCATCTATCTGGTGGCTCTGTATCTGGAGCATGACGACGCCGGGCGTGAGATCCTCAACGCGCTGTATCAAGCCAAGCAGCGGCGGCCCGAGCTGGAAATCTGCGTGCTGGTCGACTGGCACCGCGCACAGCGCGGGCGCATCGGCGCTGCCGCCGCCAATACCAACGCCGACTGGTATTGCGCCATGGCCAGCCAGCACCCGGAACAGTCGGTGCCGATCTACGGCGTGCCGGTCAATACCCGTGAAGCGCTGGGCGTATTGCATCTGAAGGGCTTTGTGGTCGACGATACCGTGATCTACAGCGGCGCCAGCATCAACGACGTTTATCTGCATCAGCATGAGAAATACCGTTACGATCGCTACCAACTGATCACCAATGAGGTGTTGGCCGATACCCTGATCGATTACATCAAGCAGCATCTGCTGACCGCCGGCGCGGTGCAGCGCCTCGATCGCAGCGATCGGCCGAAAAGCCCGGAGATCAAAAACGAAATCCGTCTGTTCCGTTTCGCCCTGCGCCGCGCCGGTTATCACTTCCGCGGTAAGGCCGGCAACGATGAGCTGGCGGTGACACCGTTGGTTGGGCTGGGCAAACAAAGCGTGCTGAATAAAACCATTCATCACCTCATGTCGTGTGCCGACCAGAAACTGACGCTGTGCACCCCCTATTTCAACCTGCCGGCGCTGCTGGTGCGCAACATCATCTATCTGCTGCGCCAGGGCAAACAGGTAGAGATCATCGTCGGCGATAAGACCGCCAACGACTTCTATATTCCGGAAGATCAGCCGTTCAAAATCATCGGCGCACTGCCCTACCTGTACGAGATCAACCTGCGCCGCTTCCTGAGCCGGTTGCAGCGTTACATCGACACCGGCCAACTGATCGTGCGTTTGTGGAAGGATGGCGATAACAGCTATCACCTGAAAGGCATGTGGGTAGACGAAGAGTGGCAGCTGATTACCGGCAATAACCTCAACCCGCGCGCCTGGCGGCTGGATCTGGAAAACGCCATTCTGATCCACGATCCCAAGCAAGAGCTGCGCGAGCAACGGCAGAAAGAGCTGGAATGCATCCGTACTCATACCACTGTAGTCGGCCATTATCAGGAACTGCAAAGCATTCAGCAGTATCCGATCAAGGTCCGTAAGCTGATTCGGCGTCTGCGCCGTATCCGCATCGATCGGCTGATCAGCCGTATCCTGTAAGCGGTATGCTGACCCCGGCCAAGGCCGGGGTTTTTATTACAGCTGTATCTCCTTGCCTTTGCGATGCAACCGGAGCGAGACCAGCAGCGCCAGCAGGCACATGCCGGAGACATACCAGAAGAAAGCGTTCTCCACGCCAAACGATTTAAGCGACAGCGCGACATATTCCGCCGAGCCGCCGAACATGGCGTTCGCCACCGCATAAGACAAGCCCACCCCTAACGCACGAACCTCCGGCGGGAACATTTCGGCTTTAAGCAGCCCGCTGATCGCGGTGTAAAAACTGATGATGAACAGCGCCAGCACGATCAGGCCAAACGCCATATAAGGATTACTCACCTCTTTCAGAGCGAACAGGATCGGCACCGTCAACACCGTGGCGAAGGCCGAGAAGATCAACATCGAGCTGCGACGGCCGATTTTGTCCGAAAACGCGCCTACCGCAGGCTGCAGCAGCATAAAGACGAACAGCGCGACGGTCATGATGGCGCTGGCCAGCTTGGCGTCCATACCGGCGGTGTTCACCAGGTATTTTTGCATGTAGGTGGTAAAGGTGTAGAAGGTCAGCGAACCGGCGGCGGTAAAGCCCAACACCATCAGGAACGCCTTGCGATTTTTCCACAGCCCCGTCAGCGAACCGGCATCCTTGTGGTTACGCGTCTTCGCATCGGAAGTTTCATTCAGCGAACGGCGCAGGTACAGCGCGACTATCGCCAACACGGCCCCCAGGGCAAACGGAATGCGCCATCCCCAGGCTTTCAGCGCTTCGGCGGGCAATATCTGCTGCAGGATCACCAGGACCAGCAGCGCAAGCAGTTGCCCGCCGATCAAGGTGACGTACTGAAACGAGGCATAGAAACCGCGTCGCCCCTTGATCGCCACCTCACTCATATAGGTCGCGCTGGTGCCGTATTCTCCCCCTACCGACAGCCCCTGGAACAGGCGGGCGATCAGCAGCAACGCTGGCGCCCAGCTGCCGATCGATTCATACGTCGGCAGGCAGGCGATCACCAGCGATCCGGCGCACATCATACAGACCGAAAGCAGCATGGAATTTTTTCGACCATGCTTGTCGGCAATATAGCCGAATAACCAACCGCCAATCGGCCGCATAAAGAAGCCGGCGGCGAATACCCCGGCGGTTTGCAGCAGCTGCGTGGTGCTGTTGCCCGCCGGGAAGAACGAGGCGGCAAAGTAAATGGAACAGAAGGAGTAAACATAAAAATCAAACCACTCCACCAGATTGCCTGATGAAGCCCCGACGATAGCGAAAATGCGTTTCTTGTTATCCAGCGCCCCCTGTTCGACGCCGTGCTCATCCCCAAGAGCCGAGGTTGTTTCTGTCATGATGTATTCTCCAAGCCATAACAATGATGAAATTTGGCTTCCTGCCGCCCTGGTTGTTACTTTATTGTTATTTATAAGTTAACAGCCAAACTTAATAGCGGACGAAGAATATCTGACATTCAGAGAAACAATGCGTTGGTTTTGTGATGAATATTAAACAGTACGATGAAAGCTGAAGCGGATTACAACGGGGATATTCCATTTTACGCACAGCAAAAAGCCCTGAACGTCAGTTCAGGGCTTTCGGCTTTATTTGATGCCTGGCAGTTTATGGCGGTCGTCCTGCCCGCCCCCTTCGGGCCGTTGCTTCGCAACGTTCAAATCCGCTCCCGGCGGATTTGTCCTACACAATTCGTCTCAGGATGCCCATGCTCGAGCAGAACGCCAGATAACAGACAAAACAAAAAGCCCCATGC
>NZ_JADCNB010000011.1:0-92560 GCF_014982455.1 Serratia sp. X3 | reverse complement strand
GCGCCAGCTGCGGCGTCGCGGGTTCGCCCAGCGCCGCCCGGCCGGCGGCGTCCGCCAGCAGCAGCACCGGGTCGGCATCCTGCAGGATGTACTGCAGGCGTTCGCCCGGATAGGCCGGATCCAGCGGCACATAGGCGCCGCCGGCCTTGAGGATGCCGAACAGCGCCGTCACCATGTTGAGGCCGCGTTCGGCGCACACCGCCACCCGGCTGTCCGGGCCCACGCCGCGCGCAATCAGCGCGTGCGCCAGCCGGTTGGCGCGGGCGTTCAACTGGGCGTAGCTCAGGCTTTCCGCGCCGCTCACCAGCGCAATGGCATCCGGCGTGCGGCGCACCTGCCGCTCGAACAGCGCCGCCAGCGTCTGATCCAGCGGGTAGTCACGCTCGGTGCGGTTCCAACCATGCAGCAGCAGCTCCCGTTCGGCGAGCGGCAGCAAATCGATATGGGATACCGATCGCGGGTTATTCAGCGTCATCGCCCGCAGCGCCTGTACCAGGTAAACGCCGTAGCGTTCGGCGGTGGCGCGATCGAACAACGCCGTGGCGAAATTCAGCGTGCCGCTGATGCCTTCACCGGTATCGGCCAGATCGAGCGTCAGATCGAACTTCGCCGCGCTGTATTCCAGCCCGGCCAATTCGGCCTGCAGCCCAGGCAGCGGAATATCGCGCACCGAGCCGTCCTGCCAGGCCAGCATCACCTGGAACAGCGGGGTATAGCCCAGATGGCGCGGCGGGTTAACCAGCTCCACCACCTGCTCGAACGGCAGATCGCGGTTTTCCTGCGCCGCCAACACCGTGTGGCGGACCCGTTCGAGCAGCGTCGGCAGATCCGGATCGTCGCGAAGATCGATGCGCAGCGCCAGCGTGCTGACGAAGAAACCGACCAGCGATTCGGTTTCCAGCCGGCCGCGGTTGGCCTCCGGCGTGCCGATCACCAGCTCCTGCTGTCCGGCCATGCGCGCCAGCACCAGGCTCCAGGCCGCCAGCACCGTCATAAACAGCGTGCCGCCATGCTGTCGGCTGAATTGACGCAGCGCCTGCGTCAGCTCGGCGTCGATCGCGATCGGCACTTCTGCGCCGCTGAAAGACTGTACCGTCGGACGCGGCCGGTCGGTCGGCAACGTCAGCAGCGCCGGCGCATCGCTCAGCGTTTCACGCCAGTATTGCGCCTGCGCCGCCAGCCGTTCCGGCGTCAGGTAGCGACGCTGCCAGGCGGCGTAATCCGGGTATTGCAAGGTCGGCAGCGGCAGCGGATCGGCCTCGCCGCGACGGAAAGCGCCGTACAGCGCGCCCAATTCGCGCAGCAGTATGCCGGTCGACCAGCCGTCGGAGACGATGTGATGGCAGGTGAGCAGGAACAGATGTTCCTCATCCGCCAGGCGGAGCAGCGCGGCGCGCACCAGCGGCCCCTGCGTCAAATCGAACGATTGAGTGGCCGCCTGACGGCACAGCGTTTCAGCCTGCGCGGGGTGACGTCGCAGATCGTGGAACGCAAGCGGTAACCCGTTTGCCGGCAAAATCTGTACCTGTGGCCGATCTTCCCGGGTGATGAACCGGCTGCGCAGCGATTCGTGGCGCGCATAGAGCGCGTCCAGCCCCTGTTGCAACGCCTGCCGGTCCAACCGACCGCGCAGCCGCAACGCCAGCGGGATATGGTAGGTTTCGCTCATCCCCTCCAACTGGGTCAGGAACCACAGACGCTGCTGGGCAAACGACAGGGGCAATTCCCCATCGCGCGCCACCGGCAGCATCGGGATCGATTCCTGCGTCGGCGCAACCTGCAGCGCCTGGGCCAACACGTGCAACACCGGACTGGAGAACAGCGCCTGCAACGGCAGCTGCCATCCGGCCTGTTGCACGCGGTTCGCCAGGCGCACCGCCATCAGCGAATGCCCGCCTAGTTCGAAGAAGTGGTCGTAACGGCCAATCCGTTCTACGCCCAACAGCTCATGCCAGATAGCCGCCAACAGATTTTCTGCCTCGCCCTGCGGCGGCGCATAGGCCTCGCGCGCGCAGGCGTCGACCTGCGGCACCGGCAGGGCGCGCTTGTCCAATTTGCCGTTGCCGGTCAGCGGCAACGCCTCCAGCCAAACGTAAGCTGCCGGCACCATATAGTCCGGCAACCGCGCCTGCAGATGCCGGCGCAATTCGGTCGCCAGCGTAGCGCGTTCCGTCACCGGCGCCGGAACTACCCACGCCACCAGTCGCTTATTCCCGTCGCCATCGTCGATAGCGTCCACGGCTACGCTGCGCACGCGCGGATCGGCGCTCAGCTGCGCTTCCACCTCACCGCACTCGATGCGGAAACCGCGGATTTTCACCTGCTGGTCGTTGCGCCCCAGGTATTCGATATCCCCCCCCGGCAGATAGCGCGCCAGATCGCCGGTGCGATACATGCGCGCACCCGGCGCCCGGTTGAAAGGGTCTTCGAGAAAACGTTCCGCCGTCAATTCGGGCCGGTTCAGGTAGCCTCGCGCCACCCCTTCACCGCCGACGTACAGTTCGCCGATCGCTCCCATCGGCACCGGTTCGCCATCGGTGCCCAGCAGATACAGTCGCAAATCCGGAATGCGGCAACCGATCGGGCTGGCGACGATCGCCGTATCCTGCGCCGACAGCGGCCGGTACGTCACGTGCACCGTGGTTTCGGTGATGCCGTACATGTTGACCAACCGCGTCTGCCGGTTCTCTGGACGAGCAAACCACGGTGCGAGATCGGAAGGCTTCAGCATTTCACCACCGAACACGATCTCGCGCAGCTGATGGCGCGCTTCGCTGTGCGCCTGAGCCTGGATAAAGGCTTTGAAGGCGCTCGGCGTCTGATTCAATACCGTGATGCCGCTGCGGCAGACGAAATGATAAAAGTCCGGCGCCGAACGGGCGATCTCCTGCGGTACGATGAACAGCTGGCCGCCATACAACCAGGCGCCCCAGATCTCCCAAACCGAAAAGTCGAAGGCGAATGAGTGGAACAAGCACCACTTGTCGGCGGCGCTGAAGTTAAACCAGGCGTTGGTGGCGCTGAACAAGCGCGCGACCTGGCGATGCTCCACCATGACCCCTTTCGGTTTGCCGGTCGAACCGGAGGTGTAAATCACATACGCCAGGTGTGATGGCCGCACCTCGACGTCCTGCAGATCGTCGCCTTTCCCCGTCAACGGCTGTTCCAGCGCCAATACCGGCACCTCGCAGCCGCCCAGCGCTTGCCTGCCGAGTTCATCCGCCAACAGCAGCACCGGCGCGGAGTCCGCCAGGATGTACTGTAGCCGCTCTCCGCTATAGGCGGGATCCAACGGCACATAGGCGCCGCCGGCTTTGAGGATCCCCAGCAACCCGGCCAGCATCGGCAGACCGCGTCCGGCGCACAGCGCCACCAGACTGTCCGGTTGTACGCCAAGCTCTATCAGCCGATGGGCCCATCGGTTCGCCCAGGTATTCAATTCAGCGTAAGTCAGGCTGTCATCGCCGTATGTCATCGCCGTCGCATCTGGCGTGCGCTTGACCTGCGCTTCGAACAGCCGATGCAGACACGCCGCCGGCGAGTGCGAAGCAACGGTGTGATTGAGGCCCTGCAGCAATTGCGTGCGTTCTTCCTCGGAAACCAGATTGAGTTCGCCGATGGTGCGACGATGAGAGCCCGCTCTCACCGCGTCGTTGAGCAGCATCAGCAGATGTTGCGTCGCACGCAACATCTGTTCGTCAGCCACTGAGGCGGCGTCGTATACCCAACGGAAGGCGCCGTCAGCCTTGCAGATTTGCAAGACCGCGCGCGAGCCGGAAGCCATGATGGCAGCCACGCCCTCGTCTTCAGGCTGCAACCCTGTCTCTGAACGCCGGCTGACGATCGATACCGCCGTCGGCCAAGCTTGGGGCGCCCGCAGATCCGCATCGCCCGTCAGCAACGCGGGATGATAATCAGCATGAGCGCGCAACCGGCCGTATTCTTGTTCCAGCGCGGCCAATGCCTGCTGGAAATTGTAGGAGTGATCAACTGAGACCTGCAGCGGCAGCACGCGCGCGCTCAGGTGAGCCCAACGTCCCCAATCCCGATCGTTCGACGTAATCCAACCCAGCTGAAAATCGGTTTCATTACACATGCGCGCCAGATAGAGGGTTGCTGCCGCCAGCACCTGCTCGCCGGCAATCTTTTCCAGGCGCTGCCAGGCCGTGGCCTGCCAGCGTGCGGGAAGGTCCGCCCGGCGGTCAGGCCCTGGCGGGAACGGCGCCGGATAAAAGCGTGTCAGACGCGGTTGCCAGAAAGCGGCGCTGTCGGCGCTGGCGCCATAGGCCGCGCCTAACAGCGAAGCTTCGGCATCGCTAAGCGTCGGCAAGACCGAGCCGACAGACAGGCCGCAGGCCTGCGCCAGCGCATCACCCGGCTGAATCGAGCCGTCGGCGCGCAAGAACGGCCCGACGCGCACCACGCCGGGATGCGCGGCGATCTCCCAGCCGTCGGTCTCGATGCGCAGCAGGGTGCCGGGTTCGGCCTGGCGTTCATCGCTCACCGCCAGCAGCGTCGTCACGCCCAGCACACGCTCCGCCAACAGTATCTTCGCCGCGCATCCCGCGCCATGGCTCAGCGAGCTCACCAGGCGCTGCAGCGCCTGAGCCGGGCGATCCCAACGGATGATGCCGCCGGCAGGCGGTTGCCGCCGGTTGGCGTAAAAGCTGCCGCCGGCCCCGGCATCCGCCAACGTCGCCACTTGCCGATCCAACGCCTCGATCGTTCCCGTCGTTGAAGCGTTCAGCGCGCGTAAAATGAACTGGAAACGACGCTGCAAAACATCCAGATCGTCTAATGAATTTGCATAGGCGGCGTCAGAAAAAGTGACATCCAGTTCATTCGACTGCTGGTCTTCATACAGCATAATCTGTAGATCGCCGGACGGAATATTGCCACCGTAATACCAACGGGTGCGGCATCCCCAGAAAGGATCGCCATGGTCGAAAGAAACGATGTTAATTGAAGGGCCAAACCAGGCGGAATCCGTTGCGCCATTATCACGCCGAATATCCTCCCCACGATATAATTGATGGCGAACCACTTTCGCTATTTCAGCCGCCACTTTCTGGATAAATTCAGCCAGGCTTAGCTGAGGTTCAACCTTAATAATCAAAGGGACAACGTTAGAGGTCATACCAATACTGTTTCGTTCCCTTGTCCCGGTCACCGGCATGCTGAAATTAAGATATTCGCTGCCGGTTAAGCTGTAGAAACATAATGCTACGGCGGCGGCCAATATATGCGCACGGTGTACGCCGATATTGTCAGCTTGTTGCTGCAGCTGATCCAATGCCTCTTTTTCCAGCAGCTGCGTGTTGCGGTTCATCGCGGCGTCCGGGGTCAATATGGCTCTACGCGACAAACTCTGCGGCGCAGCGGCAGTATATTCCCGCCAAAAAGCCTGATCGGAAGAAAAGCGAGAGGAGTCGCGGTATTTGATATCGTTTTCATAAAGCAGAGAGAAATTGCAGTTGGCGAATTCAGGGATGACGCCGCCGGACGCCAGCGCGTTATAGTAAGCCGCGATGCGCCGCATCACTTCCTCGGCACTGCGGCCGTCGGTGATCATATGGTGGAAACGGCGATAGAGGATGTAGCGCTGCGGCGCGAGCGTAATGACATAAAAACTAAAAGGTTCTTCTCCCGTAGCGCGGCGCGGCAGCGCCGAATCCGCCACCATCCAGCGTCTGGCCGCCTGCAGAGGATCGGGCTCCTTGCTGAGATCGAGCGTGAACAGCGGCTCATGTGTACGTGGCGCGCGGTATTGATAAAGCTCACCGTCTTTTTCCACAAAATGCGCTTGCAGAGCCGGCGTTTCTTCGACGATGGCGTCGATGGCTTGCCGCAGTAGCTTAACGTTGAGCGGCCCGTCGACCTGTCCGTAGCCCCAGATATTGAATGACAAATCTTTGGAGATGTTTTCCCCCAGCCAGAGTTCACGCTGGGCGGTTGTTATTTCATGCAGCTCAACTTTCTCCGTTGCGGCCTGAGCCCCTGCACGGAATTCCCCACTCTTCACATCAGTTTGTTTGTTCATAATATTCTCTAGCACGTTTTCATTACGTTAATGAAATAGACCGTCAGGATTTAGGCAAAGGCTGGCCGCCCAACAGTTCAAGTCAGAATAAAAAAACCGTAGAAAAGCTGGGTCTCCCCCAACTAAGAAAGGATAGAATGGCTAATCCAGAGGTCCCCCCTGCGCCTCAATTTGCTGAGCTGTGAAGTATAGGAGAGGATATTTTTTTTGGCGAAACGTGCGAAAGGGAATAAATGACCATTTTATTTCCCCGATATTACTCAGGGATGACGAGGGTATTGAACTTGTATTAACCTGATATAATTGGATAATAATTAATATTTTTTTGTATTATTTATCGAGGTTAATATGCAGCAATTCTTACGATAAGAGCCTCTCCATATCAATAAGTTATACTTTATTGTTTGAAAAAAAATAATTAATAATTTAATTAATTCATTGTCATCGAAATTTATGCCCGGTTTTATCGGCAGCGGCTCTATCGCTTTTTGTTATAACAATGGGAAAAATTATGCTGAAAAAATTTTGCGTTTTTTCGTGCGCAAATCAACGGCACCGTTCCCAACCGCAGACAATGTCAATGGGGCGGCAGAGCCCGCCCCAAGAGGTCTTACCACATCAGCCGGCCGATCAATGGCGCGGCCACGACCGTGATGATGCCGGCCAGCATCATCACCAAACTCGACACCACGCCCTCCTGCGGCCCCAGCTCATAGGCGCGGGCGGTGCCGGCGCCATGCGACGAGGCGCCAAATCCGGCGCCCTTCGCCAGACGGCTGCGCACCGCCAGCCGCAAAAACAAAATATCCCCCACCGCCATGCCGAACACCCCGGTGATCACCACGAACAGCGCCACCAGATCCGGCTGCCCGCCCATCTGTTTGGCGGCCTCCAGCGCGAACGGCGTAGTGATCGACCGCACCGCCAGGCTGCGCTGCACCTCTTCCGGCAGCGTCAACAGGCGCGCCAGCCACACCGAGCTGTACACCGCCACCAGCACCGCCGTCGTTACCCCGGCGGTCAGCGACAGCCAGTGGCGACGGATGATATGCAGGTTCTCGTACACCGGCACCGCGAAGGCGATGGTCGCCGGCCCCAACAGCCACAGCAGCCAGTGGGTTTCACCGATGTAGTCCTGATAGGAGATATGGGTGACCACCAGCAGCAACACCAGAATCATCGGCGTCAGCACCAGCGGCATCAGCAGCAACGTGCGGCGGCGGCGATAGAGTTTCTTGTTGGCGAAGTACAGCGCCAGCGTCGCCAGAAAACAGGCCAGGCTAAGGATGAAAT
Organism: Serratia sp. X3; assembly: GCF_014982455.1. NCBI lineage: Bacteria > Pseudomonadati > Pseudomonadota > Gammaproteobacteria > Enterobacterales > Yersiniaceae > Serratia > Serratia sp. X3. The sequence goes on along the minus strand of NZ_JADCNB010000011.1, from coordinate 85,227 downwards.
CATTCATGGCGCTGCTTCCGCCGCTGCAGCCAAATCTCCAGCCGATATACCCTGTCCACCACCAGCCCGGTGGCGCCCAACGTGAGCATGGTGCTGACCGCGATCACCAGAAAGATCTTCCAGCCCTCGACCATCAGCAGCTGGGCATAGTTGACCACCGCCACCACCGCCGGCACGAAAAACAGCAGCATTTCCGCCAGCAGCCAGCGGGAACCGGCCTTGACCCAGCTCAGCGGCAGAATGCGCAGCAGGATCAGCGCCAACAGCATCAGCATGCCGACGATATTGGCGGGGAGCGGCAGGTGGAATTGTTGCACCAGGCGATCGGCGATCAGGAACAGCGCTGCATACAACGCCACCTGAATCGGCACCTGCAAACGGGTCAGCAGGGAGGGGGCAACGCGGCGTAACGCCAGAGACATGAAAGATGACCTCAAACAATAATTGACGGCCTACAGTATACGCAGCCGGGAAACCACGCCTGAAATGAATTAAAATTATCGACATCATGCCGTCCGGGAATAGTTTCCCGCCGGTAGCGTCCCCAAGGAGAACCCTAACGTGGATGTCCGCACCCTGCGCTACTTCGTTGAAGTGGTGCGCCAGCAAAGCTTCACCCGCGCGGCGGAAAAACTGTTCGTCACCCAGCCCACCATCAGCAAAATGCTGCGGCATCTGGAGGAGGAGCTGGAATGCACGCTGCTGATCCGCGAAGGCCGCAAGCTGCGCCTGACCGACAGCGGCCAGGCGGTGTATCAGCGCGGCCTGACGATCCTCGACGAATTCCGCCAGTTGGAGGCGGAGCTGGAAGACATCAGCTCGGTGAAAAAGGGCGTGTTGCGGCTGGGCATTCCGCCGATGGTCGGCAGGCAAATCGCCGATCTGATCCGCCGCTTTCGCCAGACCTACCCCGGCATCGAATTGAAGATTTCCGAGCTGGGCGGGCTGTCGGTCGAACAGGCAGTGATGTCCGGCGAACTGGATCTGGCGATGACGGTGCTGCCCTTCGATTCGGAGCAGCCGCTGACCTTTCTGCCGCTGCTGGGCCACCCGATGTGCGTGGTGGCGCCGCGCACGCCGCAGTGGCTCAACCGCACCAGCATCAATATCGCCGAATTGGCCGACAGCCCGATCCTGATTTATAACGAAGACTTTGCGCTGTACAAGATGCTGATGAAGGCGTTTCGCCTGGCCGGTTTTGAACCGCAAATCGCGGTGCGCAGCGGCCAATGGGACTTCCTCGCTTCGATGGTGCAGGCCGGCGTGGGCATCGCCATGCTGCCGGAGCCGGTTTGCCGCTGGCTGGACAAGGAAAACCTGGTTTGGCTGCCGCTGGAACCGCGGATGGAATGGAAAATCGGCCTGATCTGGCGCCAGGGCAGCTATTTGTCGCACAGCGCGCAGGCTTGGATCGCCTGCTGCCGCGACTACTGGCCGCCGCTCAAGTAGCCAAAAAACAAGGGCCGCACAGGCGGCCCTTCAGGATGGGGATAACGAGGAAAAACGTTTATTCCTCCCTCTGCGTTTACCCTTCGCGCTCGATCAGCAGCGCTTCGAGCAAATCGAGATCGTGCAGCAGTTTTTGCAGCGTCTCGTTGCTGATTTTCTGCGTGGCGCGCAGGTGGTACAGCTCGCCGCGCTCGGCGCGCAGCGCCGTCAGGCGGAAACGCCGCTCGAGGTTCTCCATCGCCAGCGCATTCTCGATATCGTCTTTCGACGCGATACGCCGCCGCAGCATGCCCGTCACCCGCGAGCTGACCTCTTTCAACACCTGCGGATCGAGGTTCTCTTCGGTATCGGCGACCAGGCGCTCTTCCATTTTATTCACGCTCTCGATCGCCACCTCGGCCGCCATGGCGATCGCCATGCGCTCTTCCTGCTTGCTGGCGCTCTTGTCGGTCACCTGCACGCCGCGCAACAGCAGCGGCAACGCCAGCACGCCGACAATCAACGACAGCAGGATCACCCCGGCGGCGATAAACACCAGCTGATAGCGCGCCGGGAAGGCGGTGCCGTCGCTCAGCAACAGCGGTATCGACAGCACGCCGGCCAGGGTAATCGCCCCGCGCACCCCGGCGAACGACGCCACCCACAGCTCACGCGTGCTGTAATCGCCGAACTGCAGCGGACGCTTTTTCATAAAGCGGTTGCTGGCCTTCTTCATCACCCACAGCCAGGTGAAACGCAGCACCAGCAGCGCGGCGTAGATGGTGGCCACGTCGGCGAACAGATACCAGGTCTGGATGGTCGGATCCAGTTCCGCCTGCAGGATGGAGGTTTCAAGAATGCCCGGCAGCTGCAGGCCCAGCATGATGAACACCATGCCGTTGAACACGAATTCCAGCATCGCCCACACGCTGTTGGCGCGCAGGCGCATCGCCAGCGGCGCGTTGCGGATCACGCCGGATTGGCTGATGGTCATCCCCGCCGCCACCGCCGCCAGGATGCCGGAAACGCCGATATGTTCGGCGATCAGGTAGGACGCGAACGGCAGCAGCAGCAGGAACACGATCTGGGTCGCCGGATCGTCGCCGCTCCAGCGGCTCATCACCCGCAGCGATTTACTGTAAGTCCAGGTGACCGCCACGCCGGCCAACAGGCCGCCGATCGCCACTTTGAGGAATTCAAGGGTCGCGCCGCCCACGGTGAACACCATCGTGCCCATCGCCACCGCGATGGCGAACTTGAGCGACACCAGGCCGGACGCGTCATTCATCAGCGCCTCGCCCTCGAGCACGCCCATGATCGGCTTGGGAATCCGCCCTTTGCCGACGATGCCGGACAGCGCCACGGCATCGGTCGGCGACAGCACCGCCGCCAGCGCGAAGGCCGCCACCAGCGGAATGCCCGGCACCATGGCGTAGATCAGATAACCGACGCCGACCACGGTGATCAGCACCAGCACCAGCGCCAGGCCGAGAATTTCACGCCCGTGATGCAGGAACTCGCGCGTCGGCGTTTTCCAGCCGTCGGCGAACAGCAACGGCGGGATGAACAGCACCAGGAACAGTTCGGGATCAAAATCGACGTGCAGCCCGAAATGCGGCCAGGCCAACAGGGCCCCGATGGCGATTTGCATCAGCGGCAGCGGCACCTGGAACGGCAACATGCGCGTCACCACCCCGGACAGGGAGACCACCAGGATCAAAATGAGGATTGTAAAAAAGATTTCCATGCTTTCCTTAGACTCTACGATTCAGACGACATCGGCTCAGGGCCTGCGTTGGTCCCGATAGTAGATCACTTTTTTTACAGCCGTTAAAGCTTGTTGTGCCTTTCAAAACGCGGTGCAGAGCAGAAGAAGACTTATCTTAAGAAGGGAATTGCCGTCACAGGCTCCCCCGCCCGATGGGCGAGGGAAATCCAAGAGGCTTAAATCGCCCAGCCGCCGGCGTAGAACGCCACCAGCGCCACGGCGATCAGCACGGTGCCGATGTTCAGCTTGCGCCATTCGCCGGAGAAGATGCGGCCGATGACCAGCGAGCTGAAGCCCAGCATGATGCCGGTGACGATGTTGCAGGTCAGCACGATGAACACGGCGCACAGCAGGCCGGCCATCGCGTCGACGAAGTCGTTGAAGTCCAGCTTGGTGACGTTGCTCAGCATCAGCAGGCCGACGTACATCAGCGCCGGCGCGGTGGCGTAGACCGGCACCAGATAAGCCAGCGGCGACAGGAACAGGATCAGCAGGAACAGAACGCCGACCACGGTGGCGGTCAGGCCGGTCTTGCCGCCCGCGGCGGTGCCGGCGGCGGACTCGATATAGACCGCGGCGGGCGCGGCGCCCACCAACCCGGAGAAGATGCTGCTCAGGGAATCCGAGGTCAGCGCCTTGCCGCCGTTGATGATCTGGCCGTCTTTATCCAGCAGGTTGGCCTGCCCGGCTACCGCGCGGATGGTGCCGGTGGCGTCGAACACCGCGGTCATCACCAGCGCCAGCACGCTCGGCAACACCACCGGCTGCAATGCGCCCATGATATCCAGGCTGAAGATCAACGATTTGCCGTCAGCGTCCGCCAGGCTCGGCATGGCGAACAGCCCCTGATATTTCACCGCCGGGTCGAAGATCAGGCCGATGATGGAAATGGCGATGATCACCAGCAGAATGCCGCCGGGCACGCGCAGTTTCTCCAGGCCGAAGATCACCGCCAGGCCGACCAGCGTCATCACCACAGGGAAGGAGGTGAACGCGCCGAGCGCCACCGGCAAGCCATCCAGCGGGTTCTTCACCACCAGGCCGACGCCGTTGGCGGCGATCAGCAGCAGGAACAGCCCGATGCCGATGCCGGTGCCGTGCGCCACGCCCATCGGCAGGTTGCGCAGGATCCAGGCGCGGATGCCGGTGACCGAGATGACGGTAAACAGCACGCCCATCAGGAACACCGCGCCCAGCGCCACCGGAATGCTGATGTGTTGGCCGAGCACCAGGCTGAAAGCGGTAAAGGCGGTCAACGAGATCGCACAGCCGATGGCCATCGGCAGGTTAGCCCACAGCCCCATCAGCAGCGAGCCCAGACCGGCCACCAGACAGGTGGAAACGAACACCGCCGCCGGCGGGAAGCCCGCTTTGCCCAGCATGCTCGGCACCACGATCACCGAGTACACCATCGCCAGGAAGGTGGTCAGCCCCGCCACCACCTCCTGACGCACGCTGCTGCCGCGCGCGGAAATTTTAAAATAGCCATCAAGCCCGCCGGTTGGTTTTGCGGCGTGGTTCGCTTGAGAGTTCGACATAGGTTACTTCCCCTGTGTTTCATGAATCGGCCCGTCGCAGCAGGCCTGTAATCTCGCCCGCGCCTGATCGCCACGTAATCGTTTACGTCACGTTCCGCTTCCTTGCCCTTCCGTCGCACCGCCAACGGCGATGCGCACCAAGGCAAACGTTTAACTCGCAGCGCGCGGTACGGGTGATTTATGGTGGTTTATTCAAGGCAAACGATTATCCTGCCTTCCCTAGCGTCTAATCAACTAAAGATCGCGGCAATTTATGCAGAAATCGCCGGGAAGGGCTTGTGCGCGAAAAGAAGGGGCGATCCGGCGCCCCTGCCGACCTGCTTCACGGCGAGCTTATTGCGCCTGCACCGCCGCGGGATCCATATACATCAATTCCCAGATATGGCCGTCCAGGTCCTGAAATCCGTGGCCGTACATCACGCCATAGTCTCGCGGCGGATGATAGGTATTGCCGCCGCCGGCGATCGCCTTGCGCACCAGTTCGTCCACCGCCGCCCGGCTGGGTTGCGACAGGCACACCAACACTTCGGTGGCCTGTTTGGCGTCGCCGATCGGGTTCGGGGTAAACATCCTGAATTTGTCGTGGGTCAGCAGCATCACGTAAATCGTGTCGCTGACCACCATGCAAGCGGCGGTATCGTCGGTAAATTGCGGGTTGAAGCTGAAGCCGAGCTGGGTGAAAAACGCCATTGAGGCGGGCAGATCGCGTACGGGCAGATTGACGAAGATTTGCGTAGCCATGGGCTACCTCCGATGAAGAATGACCCCATCGAGTATAGCCCATCCGCCTAACTCAGCAGGTCGTAAGGGCCGCCCTGTTCCAGCGCCCGCTGGTAGGCGGGCCGGGCGTGGATGCGCTGCAGGAAGCCGCGCAGTTTCGGGCAATTGTCCAACGCGCCGCGCGCCGCCATCGCCTCGAGCGGGAAGCTCATCTGTATGTCCGCCGCGCTGAAATCGTTGCCGACGAACCAGCTGCCCTTGTTCAGGTGCTGTTCGAGATACTCGCAGTGCGGCGCGATCTGTTTGTCGAGGTATTCGCGCTGTACGCCCTTGCCGATCGCGCCCGCCACCGGCCGCAGCAGCCAGGGGATCGGCGGCTGGCCGAGACGGCTGAACACCAGCTTCATCACCAACAGCGGCATCAGCGATCCCTCGGCGTAGTGCAACCAGTAGCGGTATTGCTGGCGCGCGTGGAAGTCCGTCGGCATAAACATGCCCTGTGCGTCGTAGGCTTCCTGCAAGTATTCGATAATGGCGCCGGATTCCGCCAGCGTCAGATCGCCATCGACGATCACCGGCGATTTGCCCAGCGGGTGGATCTTTTTCAGCGCCGGCGGCGCCAGCAGAGTGTGCGGATCGCGCTCGTAGCGTTGTACCTGATAGGGCACGCCCAGCTCTTCCAAAAACCACAGAATGCGCTGCGACCGCGAGTGATTGAGATGATGAACAATGATCATGATAACGCTCCTGTCCGCTGCCACACCAGTTCGCCGATCTGCACGCCGTTGCCGAGCTGCAGCGGCACCGTGCGCAACGTCAGCCGATCGGCGTTAAAGGCGTAAAAGCGCACCTGACGGCTGCCTATCCAATTGGGGAACGAGCAGCCTTCAACCTGATGCACCACCCGTTGCTCGCTTTCTTCCACCTGATAACGGCCGAAATAGCAAATCATATTGATGAAGGCGGCATGGATCTCCCGCTCGGATCCCTGCGCCAAATCGTCGGCGACGAAACGCGGCCGCACGGCGCTGTATAGCTGCGCCGCCATCGTGCCGTTGGCCTCATAGTGGATGCGCCCCAATACCTGCTCACCCAGCGGGTAATTCAGCTCGCCGTTCTGGTTTTTGAACGCCGACGACACCAACGCCCAGCTGCCGATAAACGCGTTTACCGTCATGACGCTTCTCCGGTTAAGGATCGTCTGTAAAGGGTAGTGGCAATTTTTGCCGCACGCCAACGGCCGAAAACAGTCAATTTATTTGACGGAGATACTCAAAACTCTCCGATTTTTTATTCACACCCGGTGCACTACTATTTAACACATCGAGAGACAACGCGCTCTCACCTAATAAATACTCTGAGGAACACATCATGAAAAACGTCAAAATTTTTGCTACCGCTGCACTGCTGGCTACCGCTTCTTTCGCTACCTTCGCCGCTGACCTGCCAACCAGCCAGCCAGCTGCCGACGCGCAGAAGATCGGCGTAGTCACCGTGAGCGGCGCCGCTAACCTGAGCGCGCTGGAAAGCGAACTGGCCAGCAAAGCCGCCGCGTCGGGCGCCAGTTCCTACCGCATCGTCGCCGCCGGCGGCCAAAACAAACTGTACGGCACCGCAGAAATCTTCAACTGATCGTCGGACAGCCAATCGACGGAAGAAAGAAGCCCCGCAAGGGGCTTTTCTCGTTTCAGGCGGCCAGAGCTCTTTGTGGACAGTGATCGCCATTCATTTCACCCATACTGAATGACAGCGCAATACCCTCACCACTTTGGAGAAATAACATGGCCACAGCACTCCCTCTGCAAGGCAAAGTCGCATTCGTTCAGGGCGGTTCCCGCGGCATCGGCGCCGCCATCGTGAAACGGTTGGCGAACGAAGGCGCCGCCGTAGCCTTTACCTACGCCGCCTCGGCCGATCGCGCAGAAGCGGTGGCGAACGCTGTTACCGCCGCCGGCGGCAAAGCCCTCGCCATCAAGGCCGACAGCGCCGATGCGGCGGCGCTGCAGCAGGCGATTCGCCAGGCAGTGAGCCACTTTGGCAACCTGGATATTCTGGTGAACAACGCCGGGGTGTTTACATTAGGCAGCACCGAAGCGCTGGCGCTGGACGATCTGGATCGCATGCTGGCGGTTAACGTGCGCAGCGTATTCGTCGCCAGCCAAGAGGCGGCGCGCCACATGAACGACGGCGGGCGCATCATCCACATCGGCAGCACCAACGCCGAGCGCGTGCCGTTCGGCGGCGCGGCGGTGTATGCGATGAGCAAATCGGCGCTGGTCGGCCTGACCAAAGGCATGGCGCGCGATCTTGGCCCGCGCGGCATCACCGTCAACAACGTGCAGCCCGGCCCGGTGGACACCGAGATGAACCCGGACGCCGGCGAGTTCGCCGATCAGCTCAAGCAGCTGATGGCGATCGGCCGCTACGGCAAAGATGAAGAGATCGCCGGTTTTGTCGCTTACCTGGCCGGCCCGCAGGCGGGTTATATCACCGGCGCCAGCCTGAGCATCGACGGCGGCTTCTCGGCGTAACCGTCCCTAAAATGCAAAAAGCCCCTTGCGGGGCTTTTTTATTGGCTGCAAACGGCCGGAGATCAGAACGGAATATCGTCGTCGAAATCCATTGGCGGTTCGTTGCTGGCCGCCGGAGCGCTGTTCTGCGCCGGACGAGACTGTTGCTGGCCGCCGCTGAACTGGTTGCCGCCCTGTGGCTGCTGAGGCTGGCCCCAACCGCCCTGGCCGCCGGCAGATTGACCGGCCGGTGCGCCGCCGCCCTGACGGCCGCCCAGCATCTGCATGGTGCCGCCGACGTTAACCACGATCTCGGTGGTGTAGCGATCCTGGCCGCTCTGATCCTGCCATTTACGGGTCTGCAGGGAGCCTTCGATGTAAACCTGAGAGCCTTTGCGCAGGTATTCGCCCGCCACTTCAGCCAGTTTGCCGAACAGCACGACGCGGTGCCACTCGGTCTTCTCTTTCTGTTCGCCGGTCGCTTTGTCACGCCAGCTTTCGGAGGTCGCCAGGGTAATGTTGGCCACTGCGCCGCCGTTCGGCATGTAACGGACTTCTGGATCCTGACCCAGATTCCCGACCAGAATTACTTTGTTTACGCCTCTGCTGGCCATGAGCACTTCTCCCGATGATTGATTTCTACACAGTATAAACGCGTCAGTTTACCACGCTGAGTACGAAACCACACCCGTGTTGATAAGTGCGAATTGCATTCCAGAATTGTCTTTCCAATCGACCTTATTGCATTCGCATACTGGATATCCATTCAGGTTTTTTTGTGTCATAATTATGCGTTTCGACCTGGCTGTGCCGGTTTTTTGCGAGATCCATCACAAAACCCCCCGCAAAAATCGCGACAGGCGCGGTGTATCATCAAGACGGGAAGTGTAAATGGACAATATCGAAGTTCGTGGTGCTCGAACCCATAATCTGAAAAACATCAACCTGATCATCCCGCGTGACAAACTGATCGTCGTCACCGGCCTGTCCGGTTCCGGCAAGTCATCGCTGGCTTTCGATACGCTGTATGCCGAAGGGCAGCGGCGCTATGTCGAATCACTCTCCGCCTATGCGCGCCAGTTCCTGTCGCTGATGGAAAAACCGGACGTCGACCATATTGAAGGTCTGTCGCCGGCGATCTCCATCGAACAGAAATCCACCTCGCACAACCCGCGATCCACGGTCGGCACCATCACCGAGATCCACGACTACCTGCGCCTGCTGTTCGCCCGCGTCGGCGAGCCGCGCTGCCCGGATCACCATGTGCCGCTGGCGGCGCAAACCGTCAGCCAGATGGTCGACAACGTGCTGAGTCAGCCGGAAGGCAAGCGCCTGATGCTGCTGGCGCCGGTGGTGAAAGATCGCAAGGGCGAACACACCAAAACGCTGGAAAACCTGGCCGCTCAGGGCTATATCCGCGCGCGCATCGACGGTGAAGTGTGCGATCTGTCCGATCCGCCGAAGCTGGAGCTGCAGAAAAAACACACCATCGAAGTGGTGGTCGACCGTTTCAAGGTGCGCGACGACATGGCGCAGCGCCTGGCCGAATCGTTCGAAACCGCGCTGGAGCTCTCGGGCGGCACCGCGGTGGTGGCGGACATGGACGACGAAAAAGCGGACGAGCTGCTGTTCTCCGCCAACTTCGCCTGCCCGATCTGCGGCTACAGCATGCGCGAACTGGAACCGCGCCTGTTTTCCTTCAACAACCCGGCCGGCGCCTGCCCGACCTGCGACGGCCTGGGCGTGCAACAGTTCTTCGATCCGGATCGCGTGGTGCAAAACCCCGAGCTGTCGCTGGCCGGCGGCGCGATCCGCGGCTGGGATCGCCGCAACTTCTATTACTTCCAGATGCTGCGCTCGCTGGCGGAGCACTATGAGTTCGACGTCGAAGCCCCGTTCAACACCCTGAGCGCCAACGTGCAGAAAGCGGTGCTGAGCGGCTCCGGCAAAGAGTCGATCGAATTCAAATACATCAACGATCGCGGTGACACCACCGTGCGCCGCCACCCGTTCGAAGGCGTGCTGCACAACATGGAGCGCCGCTATAAAGAGACCGAATCCAGCGCGGTGCGCGAAGAGCTGGCGAAGTTCATCAGCAACCGCCCTTGCGCCTCATGCCACGGCACCCGCCTGCGCGAAGAAGCGCGCAACGTGTTCGTCGAAGACACTACGCTGCCGGAGATCTCCGATCTGAGCATCGGCCACGCGATGACCTTCTTCCAGAACATGAAGCTCAGCGGCCAGCGCGCCAAGATCGCCGAAAAAGTGCTGAAAGAGATCGGCGATCGCCTGAAGTTCCTGGTGAACGTCGGCCTGAACTACCTGTCGCTGTCCCGTTCGGCGGAAACGCTCTCCGGCGGCGAAGCGCAGCGTATCCGCTTGGCCAGCCAGATCGGCGCCGGTTTGGTGGGCGTTATGTACGTGCTGGATGAGCCGTCGATCGGCCTGCACCAGCGCGACAACGAGCGCCTGCTGGAAACGCTGATCCACCTGCGCAACCTCGGCAACACGGTGATTGTGGTGGAGCATGACGAAGACGCCATCCGCGCCGCCGACCACGTGATCGACATCGGCCCCGGCGCAGGTGTACACGGCGGCCAGGTGGTGGCGGAAGGCACCGTCGACGACATCATGGCGCAGCCGGAATCGCTGACCGGCCAGTTCCTCAGCGGCAAGCGCGAGATCGCCATCCCCGCGCAGCGCGTGCAGGCCGATCCGACCAAGGTGCTGAAGCTGAGCGGCGCGCGCGGCAACAACCTGAAGGACGTGACGCTGACGCTGCCGGTCGGTCTGTTTACCTGCATCACCGGCGTGTCCGGCTCCGGCAAGTCGACGCTGATCAACGATACGCTGTTCCCGATCGCCCAGCGCCAGCTTAACGGCGCCACCATCGCCGAGCCTGCGCCATTCCGCGAAGTGACCGGCCTGGAACATTTCGACAAGGTGATCGATATCGATCAGAGCCCGATCGGCCGCACGCCGCGCTCCAACCCGGCCACTTACACCGGCATCTTCACCCCGGTGCGCGAGCTGTTCGCCGGCGTGCCGGAGTCGCGCAGCCGCGGCTATACGCCGGGCCGCTTCAGCTTCAACGTCAAGGGCGGGCGCTGTGAAGCCTGCCAGGGCGACGGGGTGATCAAGGTCGAGATGCACTTCCTGCCGGACATCTACGTCCCGTGCGACCAGTGCAAAGGCAAACGCTATAACCGCGAAACGCTGGAAGTGAAGTACAAAGGCAAGAGCATCCACGAAGTGCTGGAGATGACCATCGAAGAAGCGCGCGATTTCTTCGACGCGGTGCCGGCGCTGGCGCGCAAGCTGCAAACCCTGATGGATGTCGGCCTGTCCTACATCCGCCTCGGCCAGTCGGCCACCACGCTCTCCGGCGGTGAGGCGCAGCGCGTCAAGCTGGCGCGCGAGCTGTCGAAACGCGGCACCGGCCAGACGCTGTATATTCTCGACGAGCCGACCACCGGTCTGCACTTCGCCGATATCCAACAGCTGTTGGCGGTGCTGCATCAGCTGCGCGATCAGGGCAATACCATCGTGGTCATCGAGCATAACCTGGACGTGATCAAAACCGCCGACTGGATCGTCGATCTGGGGCCGGAAGGCGGCAGCGGCGGCGGCGAGATCCTGGTCGCCGGCACGCCGGAAACGGTCGCCGAGTGTGAAAAATCGCACACCGCGCGCTTCCTGAAACCGCTGTTGGAAAAATAACGGCGGATGATACGCTCAACGAGGCGCCCTATTCCGCCTCGTTGAGCAATCAACCTATCCTTCTGCGAGAAACATTAAATACTCTTCTCTGCATCATTCCTTTAAAAACAGGCGCTTTGAACCCAGCCAATAATAAACTCGCCCCATCATGCCATTTGTTTGGCTTTTGTTTATTCCCCATGCGTTTCACTATTGCGGTGAAATAACGCCAATGGCTCGCCGTCGTCTGCCGATTAATCAATATAAACATGGCGTTTATCAATAAGCCGTCATTTAAACGCGGGCCTGCGGGCCGTTTATTCAATGGGATGATATAAAGGTGTTTAACGTGGATAATAAACTGGGTACCTCTGCCGCCGCCCTGCTCTTTCTTTTTCCTCTCGCCGGTCAGGCGCAGGACGGCGAAGCGTCTTTAACGCTCGCCGGCGGCCTCGCCGTCGCTCCCGCCTATGAAGGCTCGTCTTTTTACAGCATTGAACCGCTGTATCAGGTGAATGCCGGCTATCAAAACGCCAGCTGGGGAGAATTCAGCGCGGGCAGCGAAGGGGCGCGCTGGCAATTCCCCATCGCCGGGCCCGTCGGCATCGCGTTATTGCTCAACTATGACGCCGGCCGTGACGAGGAAATCAAAACCTTGCGCGGGCGCAACACCCGGCTCAAAGGCATGGGCAAACTGGGCGGCGCGCTGGAAGCCGGCGCTGAGCTGAGCTACCAACTCGCCCCCCTCCGCGCCTATGTCAAAGGGATGCAGGCGACGCGCAAACGCAGCTACGGCGGGGAAGAACTGGGCCACACCGCCTATGTGGAAAGCGGACTGACCGGGCAATATCCGCTCAGCGAACAGCTGACGCTTATCGGCAATCTCTCCACCACCTGGGCCAACAGCGGCTATCAGCGCGGCTATTTCGGCGTGACGTCGCAGCAGGCGCAGCACAGCGCCTTCAGCACGTATCGGCCGGGCAGCGGCTTCAAGGACGCGACGCTCACCGCCGCGCTCAACTACCAATGGCGACCGAACGTGGCCTTCCAGGCCGGCGTCGGCGTAACGCGCCTGCTGGGCGACGCGGCCGACAGCCCCATCGTTGAGAAAACCACCTCAGGCATGGCCTTCACCAGCGCCAGCTACAGCTTCTGACGTTTTTTGCCTAAGTCTGTGCAGGAAGGGATAAATGCCATGATTAAAAAACGAACTACAGTTTAGCTGAGTGTTAGGTAAACGGATGGATAATTAAAAATTCATTATTTACCTGACAATGTCAGGCGTGGCTCTCCCTTATTAAGGATATTTTATGTGTCAACATCATGCGACGGAATGTCGTAATTTCACCGCATTTCGCCACCGCTGGGAAATGCCCATGATCTGGCTATCGGCGATAATTACCTTATTCGGTTTTTTATTTGGCATCGCCGCCGTCGTGGTAAATACAGATGGAACTGCACTTGGGTTGGGAGACGACGCCAAGGAAACATTGGATACCCTCAGCCTGCTCGCGTTATTACCGCTGATCCCGATCGCTTTCTATATTTACCGTTTCTATCTCGCCGCACAGGCGAAATCCAACGCCTTGCGCATCGGGCCGGCGCAATTTCCGGAACTGTTCGCGCTGTATCAGGATATCGGCCGTCGGCTGGAACTCAAGACGCTGCCCAAGCTTTATCTGACCAACGGCAACGGCGTGGTCAACGCCTTCGCGCTGGAGTGCAACCGCCGCCAGCGCTACGTGGTGATCCATGCTGAAATCGCCATGCTGATGCCCACCGCGCCGGAGATCGTGGAGTTCGTGCTGGCCCATGAATTGGCCCATCACAAGCTGCGGCACGTGTCGCTGTGGCGTCTGGCGATCGGCGTCGTGCCGCAGTCGCTGGTGTTGCCCGGCCTGGCGACCACTCGCGCGCAGGAGTATTCCGCCGATCGCGTGGCGCTCGCGGTGTGCCCGAACTACGCCAACACAGTGCGGCTGCTGGCCGTCGGCCCCTGGATGCAGCACGGCGTGAATCCGCAGGCCTGGCTGGAGCAGTGCGAAGAAGAGAACAAGGAGCTGTTTGTTCGCATCAGCAATCTGCTGTCAGACCATGCGGTGATGGTCAAACGCTTCAAGGCGCTCAAAGACATCGAGATGCACGGCTTCGAGCGCCATGGCAGCATGTTTTAATCCGCCCGACGGGCTTACAGTGTTTTCAGCACGCGCGCCGGGTTGCCGCCCACCACGCAGTTGGCCGGCACGTCTTTGGTGACCACCGCGCCGGAGGCCACGACCGCATTATCGCCGATGGTCACGCCCGGATTGATCACCGCGCGCCCGCCGATCCACACGTTGTCGCCAATCTTGACCGGCTTGCCGAACTCCGCGCCGCCGGCGCGCGTCTCGGCGTCCAGCGGATGGGTGGCGGTGTAGATATGCACGCCCGGCGCCAGCAGGCAGTTGTCGCCGATGTGCACCTCGCACACGTCGAGGATCACGCAGTCGAAATTGGCGTAGAAGTTCTTGCCGAGATAGATGTTATAGCCATAGTCGCAGCGGAACGTCGGCTCGATGGCGCCGCCTTGATAGCCGCCCAGCAGCTCGTCCAGCCACTGTTTGCGCAGCTCGCCCTCTTCCGGCGATGAGTGGTTGTAGCGATGCGTTATCTGGCGCGCGCGCCGACGCTCGCTGCGCAGCAGTTCATCGCCGGCGTCGTACAGTTCCCCGGCGATCATCTTGCGCTTTTCTTCGCTCATGGCCATGTCGGCCTCCTTCATCCGCGTTTCTTGAATGCCCAAGCGTAGCCGCTTTAGCCCGGCAATAAAAAGGGAACGTTCCCAATTTAAAGCCCCGATCACGGTTTAACGCGAGAAAGCAGGAGAAAACGGGCGGCGCCGCCGCCCGGCAATCAGGCGCGCAGTTCCTGGCGCACGTGTTCGGGCAGGCCTTCCACCACCAGCTGATAGGAGCTGTCGATCAACGTATAAAACTGCGAGTTCGGCAGGTTGCCGTCGAGAAACACCGTATTCCAGTGCGCCTTGTTCAGGCCATTGCAGGCGACGATCTCAGGGTGGTGTTCGCGCAGGCTTTCCGCCAGCTCCGGGCTGGACTTGACCGCCAGCGCCGGCCGCCCTTCCACTTCGCACACCATGGCGAACATCACGTCGCCCACCTTGATCTGGCTGGCCTGCCACTGGTTCTGGTCGCTTTGCTCCGCGCCCGGCTTCGCCATGCAGTACTCCAGCAATGCGCTGTTATTCATTGGGTTATTCCCCCTGTAATGTGGCCACAATACGGCGTGCTCCGCCGTGGATGCGGTGCTCCCCCAGCCAGATGCCCTGCCATGTGCCCAACATCAGCCGCCCGTGCCTGACGGGCAGCGTCAAGGAAGCGCCCAGCAGCGAGGATTTGATGTGCGCCGGCATGTCGTCCGGCCCTTCGTAATCATGCTGATAGGGGGCGTTTTCCGGCACCTGACGCAGGAAATGCTGCTCCATATCGGCTCGCACCGTGGGATCGCAGTTCTCGTTGAGCGTCAGCGAGGCCGAGGTATGCTGCAGCAACAGATGCAGCAGGCCGGTTTGCAGGCGGTGTAAGTGGGTTAACTGGTTGACTATCTCGTCGGTAACCAGATGAAAGCCACGCGCTTTTGCGCTGAGGATTAGCGTTTGCTGATGCCACATGAGTGAGCGCCCCTCAATCAGTATATTCTCTCTCCGGTTTGCGGCAACTTCGGCGGCGCGCCGGCAATAAAAAAGGAGCGATATCGCTATCGCTCCCGATGAACGTCCGTTCAGACTAACAGGCGTTACTGCACCGCGGCAAACGCCTCGGCCACCTGACGCACGTTGTCGTGGTTCAGGCCGGCCACGCACATGCGGCCGCTGTGGATCAGGTAGACGCCGAACTCTTCGCGCAGGCGATCGACCTGCGCCGCGCTGAAGCCGGTGTAGCTGAACATGCCGCGCTGCGCCAGCAGGTAATCGAAGTTGCGCTGCGGCAGCGCGCTCTTCAGGGTGTCCACCAACGCGTGGCGCATTTCGAGAATGCGGGTGCGCATGCTTTCCACTTCATTCAGCCACTGGGTTTTCAGCTCAGCGTCGTTCAGCACTTTGGCCACCAGCTGCGCGCCGAAGTTCGGCGGGCTCGAGTAGTTGCGGCGCACGGTCGCCTTCAGCTGGCCCAGCACGCGCCCGGCCGCTTCTTCGCTTTCGCACACCACCGACAGGCCGCCGACTCGCTCGCCGTACAGCGAGAAGATCTTCGAGAACGAGTTGCTCACCAGGCTCGGCAAGCCGGCCGCCGCAATGGCGCGAATGGCGTAGACGTCCTGCTCCATACCGCCGCCGAAGCCCTGATAGGCGATGTCGAGGAACGGAATGATCTCACGATCGGCGATCACCTTGATCACTTCGTCCCACTGGGCGGGGGTCAGGTCTGAGCCGGTCGGGTTGTGACAGCACGGATGCAGCAGCGCGATGCTGTGCTTCGGCAACTGTTTCAGCGCAGCCAGCATGGCGTCGAACTTCACGCCCAGGCTTTCGCCGTCAAAATACGGATAGGTATTCACCTTGAAACCGGCGCCGCTGAAGATGGCGACGTGGTTTTCCCAGGTGGGATCGCTGACCCACACCTGCGAATTCGGGAAGTAGCTTTTCAGGAAGTCGGCGCCCACTTTCAGCGCGCCGGAACCGCCGACGGTCTGAATGGTGGCGATGCGCCCCTGCTGCAGCATCGGGTGCTGCTCGCCGAACAGCAAATGCTGGATGGCGGTGCGGTAGGATTGCAGCCCTTCCATCGGCAGGTATACCGAGGCGCCGTGCTCGACGCTGTTCAACTGCGCTTGCGCCGCGGCGACCGCACGCATCTGCGGAATAACGCCCTGCGCATCGTAGTACAGGCCAATGCTCAGGTTCACCTTGTGCGCGCGCGGGTCTTGTTTGAATTTTTCCATCAGTGACAGAATGGGATCGCCGGCATAGGCGTCAACGTTCTGGAACACGTTTTTTTCTCCTGGTTTATTTATTGTGGTTTGGGCACAGCGTTACGTTCCTAATATAGACGGAAAAGCGTATTCGGTTTCAGCTTTCTCGCGTCACCGGCAACAAACCGTTTTCCTTGATGCGATTGAGCACTACCGCCGTTTTGATATGCGCCACGCTTTTGTGCGGCGACAGCGTCTGGCTGATGAACTCGCTCAGCGCCGGCAGGTCCGCCACCGCCACTTTCAGCAGGTAATCGGCGTCGCCGGTGGTCTTGTAAGCGTCCAGGATCGCGTCCACGTCCTCCAGCATTTGATGAAAGCTGTCGATCTGCTCCTGAGCGTGCGTGATCAGGCTGACTTCAATCAGCCCCACCAGCCCCAGGCCGACCGCCTCCGGCGCCAGCCGCGCGTGGTAGCCGCGGATCAGCTGCGCCTGCTCCAGGCTGATGCGCCGCCGTGAACACTGGGAAGCGGAAAGCCCCACCAGTTCGCTCAGCTCCTGATTGGTCAAACGGCCGTTGGCCTGTAACAGCGTCAGGATTTTCATATCAAAATCGTCAATGTTGTACATAGCCACCTGTAAACTGTGTTAATAAATGTTGACGTTACAGCCTACCAGTTTTTTTACCGTTGCCGACGTCACACCCTGGCGCTTAAATCGCGTACAGCAGCAACGCCCGGCGTTTTCGCCGGTAAGCGGCATAAAAAACGGCTAACTCATGCAGGCAAACGACAATTAACGGCGAAGTAACGCATAAAACCACGAATGTATAAAAAGGACGCCAGATGAAAAAGTTACTCCCTCTCGCGCTGCTGCTCGCCGCCGGCAGCGCCGGCGCGCAATCCCACCTGGACAAAGTGCTGCAGCAAAAGACCCTGGAGGTCTGCACCACCGGCGACTACAAGCCCTACACTTTCCTCAAGGAAGATGGCAGCTATGAAGGCATCGATATCGACATGGCGGAATCGCTGGCGAAGAGCCTCGGCGCCAAGGTGAAGTGGGTGAAAACCAGCTGGAAAACCCTGACGCCGGACTTCGCCTCCGGCAAGTGCGACATCGCCATGGGCGGCATCTCTGTCACGCTGGAGCGCCAAAAACAGGTGTTCTTCGCCGACAAGCTGGATACCGACGGCAAAATTCCGCTGGTGCGCTGCACCGACGTGAAGAAATACCGCACGATAGAACAGATCAACAAACCGTCGGTGCGTCTGCTGGAACCGGCGGGCGGCACCAACGAAGCCTTCGTGCACGCCTATCTGCCAAAAGCCAAGCTGACGCTGACGCACGACAACATGAGTATTTTCCAGCAGCTGGTGGATCGCAAGGCGGACGTGATGATCACCGACGCCTCCGAGGCGCTGTACCAGCAGAAGCGCTATCCGAAGCTGTGCGCGGTGAATCCGACCAAACCGATGCAGTACGGCGAAAAGGCTTACATGCTGCCGCGCGACGATCTGAGCTGGAAACTGTATGTGGATCAGTGGCTGCACCTGGCCAAGGCGACCGGCGAGTATCAGAAAATTATCGACAAGTGGTTGGCGGTAAAGAAGTAACGCGTTGAAGAACGGGGCCGACGCGCGTCGGCCCCTGCGGCGTATCAGTCGCCGATGTATTCCATCGCCACGCGCTGCGTGAGCTTGGTGATCAGTTCATAAGCGCTGATGCCGGTACAGGCGGCGATGCGCTCGACCGGCAACGCCGGCCCCCACAGCACCGCTTCATCCCCTACTTTATCGGCGGCGGCCGGCCCGAGATCGACCGAAATCATGTCCATCGACACCCGGCCGACGATCGGCACTTCGCGGCCGTTGATCAGGATCGGCGTGCCGGTCGGCGCGCTGCGCGGGTAGCCGTCGCCGTACCCCATCGCCACCACGCCAAGGCGAGTATCGCGCGGACTTACCCAGGTGCCGCCATAGCCCACCGCTTCGCCGGCCTTGTGCTCGCGCACCGCGATCAGACTGGATTTCAGCGTCATCGCCGGCTGCAGACCATGCTCGGCGCCGCTGCCGCTATCCAACGGCGACACGCCGTACAGAATGATGCCGGGGCGTACCCACTCGTTGTGGGCGTCCGGCCACAGCAGCGTGCCGCCGGAAGCGGCGACCGAGCGCTGGCCCGGTTTACCGCGCGCGAACTGCTCAAAGCAGGCGATCTGTTTCAGCGTGGCGTCGGATCCCGGCTCGTCGGCGCGGCTGAAGTGGCTCATGATATTGACCGGCTGCGCCACGTTGCGGCAGGCGCACAGGCGCTGATAAAACGCCTCCGCCTGTTCGGGGCGCACCCCCAGCCGATGCATGCCGGTATCGAGCTTCATCCACACCGGCACCGGGCGCGCCAGCTCGGCCTGCTCCAGCGCTTCGAGCTGCTCGATGCTGTGCACCGCGGTTTCGATGTTGTTCGCCACCAGCACCGGCAGGTCTTCGGCGCTGAAGAAGCCTTCCAGCAACAGGATCGGCTTGACGATGCCGCCGGAGCGCAGCATCAGCGCCTCGCCGATGCGCGCCACGCCGTAGCAGTCGGCATCTTGCAGGGTGTGTGCTGTTTCCAGCAGGCCATGTCCATAAGCGTTTGCTTTCACAACGGCAATCAGGCGGCTTTGCGGCGCCTGGCGGCGCACCTGTTGCAGATTATGTCGCAGAGCGCGGCGGTCGATTACAGCGGTTGCCGCTTTCATTTCAGTTCCTTAGCTGATTATTCGTCATCGTATTGTGGCCCCGCGTAGTTGTCGAAACGCGACCACTGGCCGTTAAAGGTAAGGCGCACGGTGCCGATGGGGCCGTTACGCTGCTTACCGATAATAATTTCCGCGATCCCTTTCAGATCGCTGTTCTCGTGATACACCTCATCACGATAGATGAACATAATCAGGTCGGCGTCCTGCTCGATGGAGCCGGATTCACGCAGGTCGGAGTTGACCGGGCGTTTGTCGGCGCGCTGCTCCAGGCTTCGGTTCAGCTGCGACAGCGCCACCACCGGCACCTGCAGCTCTTTCGCCAGCGCCTTCAGCGAGCGCGAAATCTCGGCGATCTCCAGCGTACGGTTGTCGGACAGGGCCGGCACGCGCATCAGCTGCAGGTAGTCGATCATGATCAGGCTAAGCCCGTCGTGCTCGCGGAAAATGCGCCGCGCGCGCGAGCGCACTTCGGTCGGCGTCAGGCCGGAGGAGTCGTCGATGTACATGTTGCGCTTCTCCAGCAGGATGCCCATGGTGCTGGAAATGCGCGCCCAGTCCTCGTCGTCAAGCTGGCCGGTACGGATGCGCGTCTGATCCACGCGCGACAGCGACGCCAGCATACGCATCATGATCTGCTCGCCGGGCATCTCCAGGCTGAAGATCAGCACCGGTTTTTCCTGGGTCATCGCGGCGTTCTCGCACAGGTTCATGGCGAAGGTGGTTTTCCCCATCGATGGACGGGCGGCGACGATGATCAGATCGGACTTTTGCATGCCCGCGGTTTTCTTGTTGAGGTCCTGATAGCCGGTATCTACCCCGGTCACGCCGTCATGCGGCTGCTGATACAGCTGTTCAATGCGCGAGACGGTGTCTTCCAGGATGCGTTCGATGCCCTTCGGGCCCTCGTCTTTGCTGGCGCGGTTCTCGGCGATTTGGAATACGCGGGATTCCGCCAGATCGAGCAGGTCTTCGCTGCTGCGCCCCTGCGGATCGTAGCCGGCGTCGGCGATTTCGTTAGCCACCGAGATCATTTCGCGCACCACCGCGCGCTCGCGTACGATGTCGGCGTAGGCGCCGATGTTGGCGGCGCTCGGGGTGTTTTTCGACAGCTCGGCCAGGTAGGCGAAGCCCCCCACCGAGTCCAGTTCGCCCTTCTGTTCGAGTGATTCGGACAGGGTGATGAGGTCGATAGGCTTGCTCATCTCCAGCAGACGCTGCATCTCGGTAAAGATCAGGCGATGCGGGCGGCTGAAGAAGTCGTTGGCGACCACGCGTTCCGCCACGTTGTCCCAACGCTCGTTATCCAGCATCAAACCGCCCAACACCGACTGCTCGGCCTCCAGCGAGTGCGGCGGCATCTTCAGCCCTTCCATCTGACGATCTCTGGAACGCTCTCTGGTTTCGTCCGCGTTTGTTTTGTTGGTTGGTTTTTTTCCTGCCATGAAACGTAGTCTTTATCCGGTTGCGAATGAAGGATCCTGACGCGAGAGTATACGTGATTTTTGCGTCATAACCGATGCAAAAAAGGTATTGAACCCCGCACGGGCGAACTGGATCTCCGATACTAAAAAGAATAGGGTGAAATCAGACACTCCAACGAGGTAACCCAATGGCCAAGCGCATTCAATTCTCCGCCGTCGGCGGACCGGAAGTCTTGCAATACGTTGATTTTACACCGCTCGATCCGGCTGCCGGTGAAGTGCAGATCGAGAACAAGGCGATCGGCATCAACTACATCGACACCTATGTGCGCAGCGGGCTGTACGCGCCGGCCAGCCTGCCGAGCGGCCTCGGCACCGAAGCGGCCGGCGTGGTGGTCAAGGTCGGCGCCGGGATCAGCGCGATCAAACCGGGCGACCGGGTGGTGTATGCGCAGTCGTCGCTCGGCGCCTACAGCGAGATCCACAACGTGCCGGAAGAGAAAGTGGCGCTGCTGCCGCACAACCTGAGCTTTGAGCAAGGCGCCGCTTCTTTCCTGAAAGGGCTGACGGTGCACTATCTGCTGCGCCAGACCCACGAAGTGCAGCCGGGTGAAGTATTTTTGTTCCATGCCGCCGCCGGCGGCGTCGGGCTGATCGCCTGTCAGTGGGCCAAAGCGCTGGGCGCGCGCCTGATCGGCAGCGTCGGCTCCGACGAGAAGGCGGCGCTGGCGAAGCAGGCCGGCGCCTGGGCCACCATCAACTACCATAAAGAGGATATCGCCCAGCGGGTGGCCGAGCTGACGCACGGCGAGAAGGTCGGCGTGGTGTACGATTCGGTGGGGCAAAGCACCTGGCAGGCCTCGCTCAACAGCCTGAAGCGGCGCGGCCTGATGGTCAGCTTCGGCAACGCGTCCGGCCCGGTGACCGGCGTCGATCTGGCGCTGCTGAATCAGAAGGGCTCGCTGTACGTCACCCGCCCTTCCCTCAACGGCTACATCACCAACCGCGCCGAGCTGCAGTACGCCAGCAACGAGCTGTTCTCGCTGATCGGCAGCGGCGCCATTCGGGTGGAGGTGAGAGACGAGCAGAAATTCGCGCTGGCCGACGCCCAGCGTGCGCACCAGGTGCTGGAAAGCCGCAGCACCAGCGGTTCCAGCCTGCTGATCCCCTGATCGCGGCCAAAGAAAAGGGCTCCTTGCGGAGCCCTTTCTGTTACTGCGTTTTGTAGGGGTAGAGCAGAGTCCGCCAGAGACAGGGGTTGCTTTAGCAACACGAATTTTAGGTGTCTCTCACGGTGATGAAATCGGTCGCATCACTGCATCGACCAACATCCTAACAGCCCCGTCCGGCAAAAAACACGCTTTATGTGCCACATCGCCGGGGAAAACTGCCAAGCTGTGATCGCTGCCGCATTCGCGGTGCGGGAAATTGTGCAAGTTTCAGTGTGACTGTCTGATTATTCAGCAAAAAATCAGTAACGCCGGATCTGGGGTTTCTGCATTGAACGGTAAATCCATACCCCAACCACCGCCAAAATCAGCCACGGCAGCAGCTTAATGACCACTGCGAACAGCCCGCCCAACAGCATGAATGCCGCCGCCACCAACAGCGCAGCGAAAATCCCCAGCAGCGAGATGCCGGTCACCATCAGCATCACCACAAAACCAATGAGAAAGAAGATTTCCAACATGATTGCTCCTTTGCAATACAACGTATCTGCAGAGTGGATTACAAGAAGCGTGCCAGAACGGCGTATGGGCTAACCCATTGAAAACAGAGGACAGGCATCCGGTAACGTACCGAACGCCTGGCGAAAAAGACTAACTGTTGGTCAAATTTTTTGTGGATTACGCCATTTCGACGCGCGGCTGACGCACCAACGCCAGCGCCTGCTCCACCACCCGCGCATCGGCGCCCGGCTTATGGGCGTTCTCGCTCAGATGGCGACGCCACTGGCGCGCGCCCGGCACGCCCTGGAACAGACCGAGAATATGGCGAGTAATGTGGCCAAGATAGGTGCCGTTAGACAGCTCGCGCTCGATATACGGATACAGCGCTTCGACGATCGCCACGCTGTCCGGCACCGCGGTCTGCGCGCCGAACAGTTCGCTGTCGACCCGCGCCAGGATACCCGGATTCTGATACGCCTCGCGCCCCATCATCACGCCGTCCAAGTGCTGCAGGTGCTGCCGCGCCTCTTCCAGCGTTTTCACCCCGCCGTTAATGGCGATGGTCAACGTCGGGAAATCCCGCTTCAGCTGATAGACGCGTGGATAGTCCAGCGGCGGCACTTCACGGTTTTCTTTCGGGCTGAGGCCGGAGAGCCAGGCCTTGCGCGCGTGGATGGTGAACATGTCGCACTCGCCGCGCCCGGCAACGGTCTCGATAAAGTCACACAGGAAGGCGTAGCTGTCCTGATCGTCGATGCCGATGCGGGTCTTCACCGTCACCGGGATCGACACCACGTCGCGCATCGCCTTGATGCAATCGGCGACCAGCGCCGCCTGGCCCATCAGACAGGCGCCGAACATGCCGTTTTGCACCCGATCGGACGGGCAGCCGACGTTGAGGTTAATCTCATCGTAACCGCGCTGCTCCGCCAGCTTGGCGCAATGCGCCAGCGCGGCCGGATCGCTGCCGCCCAGCTGCAGCGCCACCGGATGCTCTTCTTCGCTGTAGGCCAGATAGTCACCCTTGCCGTGGATGATCGCGCCGGTGGTCACCATCTCGGTGTACAGCAGCGTTTCCTTGGTCAGCAGGCGGTGGAAGTAACGGCAATGACGATCGGTCCAGTCGAGCATCGGCGCGATGGAGAAACGATTGGCGGCGTAGGTTGGGGCGTGGTTGTCTTTCGTCATGCTGAGTTACTGGCTACCTGAGTCTGTCTGGGTTCAACGAACGGCGCGCGGCCGCAAACGGCTATTATAACGACAATCGGCGCCGTTGGGAAAACCCGCTTGCCGCCGGCAAAAATAAGCGGAGACAAGGCGAATAAATCCGCTCGTTCAGGTGTTATCTCATTACGGGCGCGCACGGCGCCTCTGCCTTGAGGACATAACCATGAACAGCTTCATTAAACGCCTGCTGGCATCGGCCATTGCCGGCAGCCTGCTGTTGTCCGGCGCAGCGCTGGCGATGGGCGGCGACGGCAGCGGCCAAACCCCGCCAACCTGTCCGAAAGGCCAGGTCTACGACAGCAAAACTCAGACCTGCATGGTAGATAAAAGCGGCAAGGTCGACGACGCCGACCGCACTAACTACGCCTATGCACTGGCGAAAAGCGGCCGCTATCAGGAAGCGCTCGATATGCTCAATACGTTGAAAAATCCCAACACCGCCGTTGCGCTGAACTATCGCGGCTACGCCACGCGCAAACTTGGCCGCACCGATGAAGGGATCGGCTATTATTTAAAATCAGTAGCCCTCGATCCGAAATACCCCAAAGTGCGCGAGTATCTGGGGGAAGCCTATATGCTGAAAGGCCGGCCCGATCTGGCTCGCCAACAGCTGCAGGTGATCCAGTCGCTGTGCGGCAGCGGGTGCGAGGAGTACCGCGATTTGGCGGCGGCCATCGACCACCACCCGGAATCTTGATCCGACGCGCCTGCGGAGGTGACTATCAGCGGCGATGCGATACGCGATGAACTCGGCCACTATCTCTCCCGCCTGTGGCGCTATGCGCTGGTGCTTTCGCACCGGCGGGATGTCGCCGACGATCTGGTGCAGGCCACCTGCCTGCGTGCGCTGGAGCGCGCCGCGCAATTCACCCCCGGTTCACACCTGGATCGCTGGCTGTTTTCCATCTTGCACTCCATTTGGCTCAATGAAGTTCGCGCCCAACATCTTCGCCAGGGGCAAGGCTGCATGGCGGCGGAAGAGCTGGGCGATGCGGACAACGGCGAACGGCCGGTCTGGATCCATGAAGTGATGCGGCGCGTCAGCCGGCTGCCGACGGCCCAGCGCAACGCGCTGTTTCTGGTGTATGTCGAAGGGCTGTCTTACCGGGAGGCCGCGAACGTGCTGGCGGTGCCGATCGGCACCGTCATGAGCCGTTTGGCGGCCGCACGTCTGGCATTGGCCGATGACCGCCCGTTGGCAAACGACAGCCCGCACCGCAAAGAGAGCCATCCCGCCCCCTTGCCTCCTGCTCGTCGATAACGCCCTATTCCAACGAGCGGATAACCCGGCATGGCTGCCCCAGCGCCAGCACGTTGGCCGGGATGTCGCCGGTGACGATGCTGCCCGCGCCGATGGTCGTGCCGTCGCCAATGGTCACTCCCGGCAGGATCACTACGTTGCCGCCGATCCAGACGTTGTTGCCGATGGACACCGGCTGCGCCGAGGTGCGGAAAGGGAAATCCGGATCGCCGGTGAACCGCTCTGTGGCCTTCAGCGGGTGGCTCGGCGTATAGATTTGCACGTTGGGGCCGATCAGCGTGTTGTCGCCGATGGTGATGGTATTGCAGTCGAGGAACACCGCGTTGACGTTGATAAAACAGTTTTTACCGATGCGGACATGCTGCCCGTAGTCGCACCAGAATGGCGTTTCAATCCAGCTCGCCTCCCCCCAGGCGCCGAACAGCTCACCGAGCAGACGGTTTTTCTCGTCCGCCTGATGCGAGTCCAGCGCCCCCAGGCTTTTGATCAACGCCCTCGCCTGATGGTACAGGGCGATCAGTTCTTCATCGCGGCTGTTGTACTCCAGGCCGCTTAACAGCTTCTCTCTTTCCGTCATCACACAGGGCTCCTGCTCATCACGCGGGTGAAAGGCGTTATACCGCGCTCGTCCCCCGCTCTCCAGCGCTAAAATCGGCAATGTTGATTTGCCGCCCGACGGCGGGGAAAAGTTGTGACGCATCTCTCTTTTAGCGCGATCGGCGCGCCTTTCCCTGCGCTATCCTCAGGGGAAAAGGGGGCAACCCTCGGCGATTCGCCGTAATCATGGTAAAATCGGCTTTTTTACGTACCGGGATATTTGCGATGAACTCAACCACCCAGGAAAAGCTGCTGGCGCAGGCTGAACGCCTCTGCCAGCAACGCAATGTGCGATTGACGCCGCAACGGCTGGAAGTGCTGCGTCTGATGACTCAGCAACCCGGTGCAATCAGCGCATATGACCTGCTCGATCTGCTGCGCGTCGCCGAACCGCAGGCCAAGCCGCCGACGGTATACCGCGCGCTGGATTTTCTGCTGGAGCAAGGGTTTATCCATAGAGTGGAGTCGGCCAACAGCTACGTGCTGTGCCACCATTTCGAACAGCCGATGCATACGTCCGCGCTGTTTATCTGCGACCGCTGCGGCCAGGTGACCGAACGCACCACCGAAGGCGTGGAGGAAACGCTGCGGAAGCTCGCGCAGGAAGCCGGATTTGCACTGCGGCACAGCGTGGTGGAAGCGCACGGTCTGTGCGCCGGTTGCGTTGAAGTTGAAGCTTGTGACAGCAAGCATGACTGCGCCGAACACGATCACAGCATCGCCATCAAGAAGAAGTAAGACGAAGTCAGGTACTTCCCTGTACCTGCGGCCGGGGCGCCAGAGGATGGAGCGACGCCGGCCTGCGCTGTTGCCGGCCGCCGTCAGTGGCGGCCCTGCGTGTTACCAGCGGTGTTTGGTGTGATCTTCCCAGGCTTTCACCTCTTTTTCGGCCGCCTCTTTCTGGTAACCGTAGCGCTCCTGAATTTTGCCGACCAGCTGTTCGCGTTTCCCTTCGATGACCGTCAGATCGTCATCGGTCAGCTTGCCCCATTTCTCTTTCACTTTGCCTTTCAGCTGCTTCCAGTTACCGTCGGCTTGATCTTTATTCATAGTCTCTCCGTTAACCTGTGGTGAATCAGTGATCCCTGTTGCCGGCCGGGGTTAACCAGAAATTTTTCTGGTTGATGCTTCCTTCACCTTAAGAAGCACCGCTCCCATTCATTTACCAGCCACATGATTCATTCTAGTTAAACATGGAAATAAAAAAGCCAAAACACAGAATAAAAAACCATTAACAAACAAGATAAAAACAAAAAACGCTAACAAACAACGAACTAACGCGAACAGACCAAGGCTGAAAACATGTAAGCAAACATGACCAAAATCATAAGAAAAACTAACCATTAACCCAACAAAACGTCCGGTTTAATGTGCAGTAAACCAGCTGCCGCGCACCTGGTGGCGGTGCCAAATCCAGCCCAATGCCACGCCACGCAACGTCAGAAACACCGCCAGCGCCAGCCAGAGCCCGTGGTTGCCAAGCAACGGCACACTGAACAGCGTCAGACCGTACCCTGCCGCGGCCACCGCCATGCTGTTACGCATCTCAGCGCCGCGCGTGGCGCCGATAAACATGCCATCCAGCAAATAACACCACACCCCGACCAGCGGCAAAATGACCTGCCACGGTAAATAGTGGGCGGCCAACGCGCGCAGCTCCGGTAGGGAGGTCAACGCCGCCACGATCTGCTGGCCGGTAACGGCATACGCCAGGCCGAAAGCCAACGCGACCAGCCCCGCCTGCCTGCAGGCCGCGTGCCACACCTTACGCAGCTGGCTGCCGTCCCGGGCGCCGTAGGCGTGGCCGGAATGGGCCTCCACCGCATAAGCGAAGCCGTCGAGCGCATAGGCGGTAAACGTCAGCAGGTTCATCAACACCGCGTTAACCGCCACCACATCGCTCCCCAGGCGAGCGCCGAAAATGGTCAGCGACGCAAAGCACAGCTGCAGCAGCAATGAACGCAACATGATGTCGCGATTGAGCGCCAGCAGGCGACGCAGATCGCCACGCCAGGCCTGACGCAGCATCGCCAGGGTAATACCGCGCAGACGCATCACCCGCCACGCCAGCCACAGGCCGAGCAATAGCGTGGCATATTCGGCGATGGCGGTGGCCGCCGCCGCCCCTCGCACGTTCCAACCCAGGCCCATCACCAGCCAAATATCCAGCACGATGTTCAGCAGGTTGCCGACGATCAGCAGGATCACCGGCGCACGCACGTACTGCACGCCGAGCAGCCAGCCCAGCAGCACCAGGTTGGCCAGCGCCGCCGGCGCGCTCAACCAGCGGATCTCAAGAAAACGCCGCGCCTGCTCCAGCACCTCACCATCGCCGCCGACGATCCGCAGCGCCAGTTCAATAAGCGGGTAGCGCAACAGGACGATCGCCCCCCCGGCCAACAACGCCAGCAGTAGCGGTTGCATAAAGGCGCGCGCCAGCGCCTGCGGGTTCTTCGCTCCCAGCGCCTGCGCCGCGAGGCCGGTGGTGCTCATGCGCAGGAACAGCAGCAGCATGAACAGGAAGCTGGTCGCCACCGCGCCGATCGCCACGCCTCCCAAATAGATCGGGCTGTCGAGGTGGCCGATCACCGCGGTATCCACCAGCCCCAGCAGCGGCACGGTGATATTGGAGAAAATCATCGGCAGGGCGAGGCGCCACAGGGCTTTATCGGTGTCGCTGGTGAAGGCGGAAATCAGGCGCATGATGGGATGTTCCTGTGACAGAGTGACGAAGGGCGAAGTCAGAAACAAAAACGCCCCAAAACAGGGGCGATTGATACAGGGAGCGGCGGTGATGGCGCGGCGATTAAATCCAGTCGCCGTTGCGGATCACGCCGACCGCCAGCCCTTCGATCGTGAAATTCTGCTGGCGCAGATCGACCACGATCGGTTGGAATTCGTTGTTCTCCGGCAGCAGTTCAACCACGTTGCCGTGCTTTTTCAAGCGTTTGACCGTCACTTCGTCTTCGATGCGCGCGACCACGACCTGGCCGTTGCGCACGTCTTGCGTTTTGTGCACCGCCAGCAGATCGCCGTCCAGAATGCCGATGTCGCGCATCGACATGCCGTTCACCCGCAACAGGAAATCGGCGCTCGGTTTGAACAGGGATGGATCCACCTGGTAGTGCCCTTCGATGTGCTGCTGCGCCAGCAGCGGCTCGCCGGCGGCGACGCGGCCGATCAGCGGCAGCCCTTCTTCTTCTTCCATCAGCAGGCGGATACCGCGCGACGCGCCGGAGACGATTTCGATCACGCCTTTGCGTGCCAGCGCCTTCAGGTGCTCTTCGGCGGCGTTAGGCGAACGGAACCCCAGACGCATCGCGATCTCGGCACGCGTCGGCGGCATGCCCGTTTGCGAAATATGATCGCGAATCAGATCGTAGACCTCTTGCTGTCTGGTAGTTAGTGCTTTCATTCCGCCCCCTGTTTGTTTATACAGTCTTGCTGTGAGTATATACAGGTAAGCGCGGATTGGGAACCGAAGAATAAATAAAAATCAGTCAGTAGGCGCTTTGCGTCAGCCAAAATGCTGCCACAAGACCGTGCCCCAAACGAACAGGGCGAGTACGATCGCCAGCGACACCGCCGCCGATCCCATGTCCTTGGCCCGCCCGGACAGCTCATGGTGTTCGCTGCCGATGCGATCCACCACCGCCTCGATCGCGCTGTTCAGGATCTCGACGATCATCACCAGCGCCACCGATCCGATCAATAAAATGCGCGCTATCGCACCCACGTCCAGCCAGACAGCCAGTATGATAGCCAGGAGGGTCACCACCAGTTCCTGGCGGAACGCCGCCTCGTGTTGCCAGGCGGCCGAAAGCCCTTTATAAGAATAGCCGGCGGCCTTGATGATGCGGGTCAATCCGGTTGCTTGGTTTGCCATGTTTTCGTGCCTTTCTCAGAGGTCGGTCATAATAAAAAGAGTCTAGAACAGTCCGCGCTGACGGCTCTCGGTTTTCGAACACCACAGATCTGCTACCCGGTTTCTGGTATGCTTGCGGCGCATTGCTAACAAGAGGCTTCACGTTGTTATGTCAGGTTGGCGTAAAATTTATTATAAAATATTGAATTTACCACTTAAATTGTTGGTAAGAAGTAAGGTCATCCCTTCAGATCCGGTTACCGAGCTAGGGTTGGATCCCTCACGGCCGATTTTGTATGTTTTACCTTACAATTCCAAGGCGGATTTGCTGACGCTGCGCACCCAGTGCCTGGCGCAGGATCTGCCCGATCCGCTCAACGCGCTGGAGATCGACGGCACCGTGCTGCCGAGCTACGTGTTCATTCACGACGGCCCGCGCGTGTTCCGCTACTACACCCCGAAAGAAGAGTCGGTAAAGCTGTTCCACGATTACCTGGATCTGCATCGCAGCAATCCGGATCTCGACATTCAGATGCTGCCGGTTTCGGTCATGTTCGGCCGCTCGCCGGGCCGCGAAGGCCACGGCACGCCGCACCTGCGTCTGTTGAACGGCGTGCAAAAATTCTTCGCCGTGCTGTGGCTCGGCCGCGACAGCTTCGTGCGCTTCTCCAACACCGTTTCGCTGCGCCGCATGGCTACCGAACACGGCACGGATAAAACCATCGCGCAGAAACTGGCGCGCGTGGCGCGCATGCACTTCTCGCGTCAGCGCCTGGCCGCTGTAGGCCCAAGCCTGCCGGCCCGTCAGGACCTGTTCAACAAGCTGTTGGCGTCCAAAGCGATCGAAAAAGCGGTCGAGGACGAAGCGCGCAGCAAGAAGATCTCGCACGAGAAGGCCCAGCAGAACGCCATCGCGTTGATGGAAGAGATCGCCGCCGACTTCTCCTACGAAACCGTGCGTCTTTCCGATCGCGTGCTGAGCTGGACCTGGAACCGGTTGTATCAGGGCATCAACGTCACCAACGCCGAGCGCGTGCGCCAGCTCGCGCAGGACGGCCACGAGATTGTCTACGTACCCTGCCACCGCAGCCACATGGACTATCTGCTGCTGTCCTACGTGCTGTATCACCAGGGCCTGGTGCCGCCGCACATCGCCGCGGGCATCAACCTCAACTTCTGGCCGGCTGGCCCGATCTTCCGTCGCCTGGGCGCGTTCTTCATCCGCCGCACCTTCAAGGGCAACAAGCTTTACTCGACGGTGTTCCGCGAATACCTCGGCGAGCTGTTCACCCGCGGTTACTCGGTGGAATACTTCGTGGAAGGCGGTCGTTCCCGCACCGGGCGTCTGCTGGAACCGAAAACCGGCACCCTGTCGATGACCATCCAGGCGATGCTGCGCGGCGGCGCCCGTCCGATCACGCTGGTGCCGATCTACATCGGCTACGAGCATGTGATGGAAGTGGGCACCTACGCCAAAGAGCTGCGCGGCGCCACCAAGGAAAAAGAGAGCCTGCTGCAGATGCTGCGCGGCCTGCGCAAACTGCGCAATCTGGGCCAGGGTTACGTCAACTTCGGCGAACCGCTGCCGTTGACCGCTTACCTCAACCAGCACGTGCCGCAGTGGCGCGAGTCGATCGATCCGATCGAAGCTCAGCGCCCAAGCTGGCTGACGCCGACGGTCAACGATCTCGCCGGCCAGATCATGGTGCGCATCAACAATGCCGCCGCGGCCAACGCCATGAACCTGTGTTCCACCGCGCTGCTGGCCTCGCGCCAGCGTTCGCTGACCCGCGAACAATTGCTCGAGCAGCTCGAGTGCTACCTGCAGCTGATGCGCAACGCGCCTTACGCGCATGACGTCACCGTACCGTCGCAGACGCCGGACGAGCTGCTGGATCACGCGCTGAACATGAACAAGTTCGAGGTGGAAAAGGACAACATCGGCGACATCATCATTCTGCCGCGCGAGCAGGCGGTGCTGATGACCTATTACCGCAACAACATCCACCACCTGCTGGTGTTGCCGTCGCTGATCGCCAGCATCGTGATGCATCATCGCCGGGTATCGCGCGCAGAACTGCTGCGCCAGATTGGCATGATTTACCCGATGCTGAAAGCCGAGCTGTTCCTGCATAACGACAAGGAGCAACTGCCGGACGTGCTGCGGCCGATGATCGACGAGCTGATCCGTCAACAGCTGATCTGCGACAAAGGCGACGAGCTGGTGCTGAACCCGGCGCGCATTCGCCCGCTGCAGCTGCTGGCCGCCGGGGTGCGCGAAACCCTGCAACGCTACGCCATCACCATGTCGATCCTCAGCGCCAACCCGAGCATCAACCGCGGCGCGCTGGAGAAAGAGAGCCGCATCATGGCGCAGCGTCTGTCGGTGCTGCACGGCATCAACGCGCCGGAGTTCTTCGACAAGGCGGTGTTCTCCACCCTGGTGGCGACGCTGCGCGAAGAAGGCTACATCAACGACAGCGGCGATGCGATCCGCGAGCACACCCTCGAGGTGTACAACATGCTGAGCGATCTGATCACGCCGGAAATCAAGCTGACCATCGAAAGCGTCAACATGCCGGAAGAGACCAACGCTCTGCCGCAAACCGATGCGCAAGAAGAGAAAGACGAGTGATTTCGCCCGGCGCGAAAACACAAAAGGCACCCCTTGGGGTGCCTTTTTCTTGCTGCAGGAAACCGTTACGCCGGCAGATAGCTGAGCGCGATGCCGATAAACACCACTAGCCCAACATAATTGTTCTGCAGGAAGGCCTTGAAACAGGCCTCGCGCTCGCGCCCGGCGATCTGCTTCTGCTGGTGAATGAACAGCGCGCCCGCCAGCAACAGCGACCAGTAAAACGCGCCGCCGAGCTGCGCCAGATAACCGACCCACACCAACAGCAACAGCGTCGCGAACTGCAACAGCCCGACGATCAGCTTGTCATAACGCCCGAACAGGATAGCGGTGGACTTGATGCCGATCTTGAGGTCGTCATCGCGATCGACCATCGCATACAGCGTGTCATAGGCCACCGTCCAGCAGATGTTCGCCAGCAGCAGCAGCCAGCAGCTGAGCGGCAGCGATTCGCTGACCGCCGCATAGCCCATCGGAATGCCCCAGCCGAACGCGGCGCCCAGCACGAACTGCGGCAGGTTGGTCACCCGCTTCATAAACGGATACACCCAGGCCAGCGCCAGCGCCGCCAGCGACAGCCAGATGGTCATCGCATTCAGCGTCAACACCAGGCAGAACGAGATCAGCACCAGCACCACGAACAGCACCTTGGCCTCTTTCGCGCTCACCCGGCCGCTCGGCATCGGCCGCCCGGCAGTGCGCTTTACGTAGCCGTCCACCGCGCGATCGGCGTAGTCATTCACCACGCAGCCGGCGGCGCGCATCAGGAACACGCCGAGCACGAACACCACCAGAATCGACAGCGGTGGCACGCCTTTCCCGGCCAACCACAGCGCCCACAGCGTCGGCCACAACAGCAACAGCGTGCCGATCGGTTTATCAATGCGCATCAAATGGCTGTAAGCCCGCCATTTACTTTGAGTCACGCTTCCCTCCAACGTCTGCTCTCCTCTCTTATGCGGGAACCGCTGAATACAGCGGCGAAGCCGGTAAAAACAGTTCGGTCAGCAGCAGCGGCTTGCCCGCCAGCCGCAGCCGTGAACGACGCGCCCACAGCGCGTCCTGCCGGCCGATATGGATATAGTCGCGGGTCAGATCGCCGCTGCTGAACAGATAGCGCCCGAGTGGCAGCGTCCCCAAATCCACCAACGCCTGATCGGGGCCGGTCAGCGTATGTTCCGGGATCACCGTGCGCCCCAGCAGCCAGGGCTGGTCGTCGCCCAGCAGCACCACTTCGCGCAGCCAGTAGCGCGGGCTGTCGGGCAGGTGGTTCGCCTCGTCGCCCAGCGCCTCGCGCGTGACGAAGCATTCGCGCTGCGGTTCAACGCGCACCTGGGCGCAATGGCGTTCAAATCGGCGGGTCATGGAGCCTAACTCCATCAGCCAGTCGCTGACGGCGGCGGGCGCCGGAGGATCCTGTTCGGATAACCACTCCAGCGGCGGCAGGATGGAATCCCTGATGCCAGACATTGCTTTACTCCTCGCCTGAACCGCAGCCGGTACGGCGCGCCAGACGATACAAACTGTTAACAGGCCCCCATTGTAGCGCAGAAATGCGAAAGCGGCAGGCTGATTCGTGGCGAAAACGGCAGGCCTATCGGCCGGAAAAACCGGGGTTCTGTCATCTTTTTGCCATCCGCATTCTCTATCTTCATTTCCCGGCGCGCTGACGATTCTGTGATCGCCCGCAAAGTTTCAGCTTCCTCGCGTTGTGTTATCTACGCGCGTAGATACCCTGATACGGCAGCGTTGAATCGCCATGCGTCCGACATGATTTGTCGGCACACCTTTGTTGCCGGCACCAGGGAAACCATCTTTAACCGCGCCCCTCCAGGCGCAGAACAAAAGAGGATAGCACTGCCATGAGCGAAACAACGCTTGCCCCTTCACAGACCGCCGACGCCGCGTTGGCGGCCGATGAACGCCTGGCGACCAAAGAGGGGCGCAGCCAATTTTGGCGCGCCACCTTCTCCTGTTGGCTCGGCACCGCCATGGAATACGTCGACTTCGCGCTGTACGGCCTGGCGGCCGGCATGGTGTTCGGCGACGTGTTTTTCCCGGAAGCCACGCCGCTGGTGGCGTTGCTGGCCAGTTTCGCCACCTACTCCGTCGGCTTCGTCGCGCGGCCGATCGGCGCGCTGGTGTTCGGCTGGATCGGCGACCGCAAAGGCCGCCGCGTGGTGCTGATCACCACCGTGGCGCTGATGGGTCTCTCCACCACGCTGATAGGCCTGATCCCGTCCTATGCGCAAATCGGCGTCTGGGCGCCCGCCTGCCTGGTGATCCTGCGCTTCGCGCAGGGGTTCGGCGCCGGTGCTGAGCTGTCCGGCGGCGCGGTGATGCTGGCGGAATACGCGCCAGCCAAGCGGCGCGGGCTGGTGGCGTCGATCATCGCCATCGGCTCCAACAGCGGCACCCTGCTGGCGTCGCTGGTATGGCTGCTGGTGCTGCAGCTGGACAAGGAAGACCTGATGAGCTGGGGCTGGCGCATTCCGTTCCTCGCCAGCATTCTGATCGCCGGGGTGGCGCTGTACCTGCGCCGCCACGTGCGGGAAACGCCGGTGTTCGAACGCGAGCTGCAGCAAAACCACCAGCGCATGCTGGACGCCGCCCAGGCCGCGCCGGATACGCGCAGCTACCTGCAGCGCACTAAGGCGTTCTGGGTGATGCTCGGCCTGCGCATCGGCGAAAACGGCCCTTCCTACCTGTGCCAGGGCTTTATCGTCGGCTATGTCGCCAAGGTGCTGATGGTCGATAAATCGGTGCCGGCGCTGGCGGTGTTGATCGCCTCGCTGTGCGGTTTTCTGGTGATCCCGCTGGCCGGCTGGCTGTCCGATCGTTTCGGCCGCCGCATCACCTACCGGTGGTTCTGCCTGCTGCTGGTGCTGTACGCCTTCCCGGCGTTCTGGCTGCTCGACAGCCGTGAACCGGCTATCGTCATCTCGGTGATCGTGGTCGGCATGTGCATCGCGTCGCTGGGGATCTTCGGCGTTCAGGCGGCCTACGGCGTCGAACTGTTCGGCGTGAAGAATCGCTACTCCAAGATGGCGTTCGCCAAAGAGCTCGGTTCGATCCTCTCGGGCGGCACCGCGCCGCTGATCGCCACCGCGCTGCTGTCCGGTTTCGGTCACTGGTGGCCTGTCGCCTGCTATTTTGTTGTAATGGCGGCCATCGGCTTAATCACCACCTTCTTTGCTCCCGAAACCCGCGGCCGCGATCTCAACCTGCCGCAGGATGCCGCGTAGCGAGAAGGCGAACAGGACCTCAATTTGGATAATCACTCCGCGCGACGCGTTACCCGCGCCGACGTGGCCCGCGTAGCGGGCACCTCCGTCGCCGTGGTCAGCTATGTGATCAACAACGGCCCGCGCCCGGTGGCGGAAGCCACCCGGCTGCGCGTGCTGGCGGCTATCGAGCAGACCGGCTACCGGCCGAACGACATCGCGCGGGCGTTGGCCTCCGGCAGCACGCAAACCTACGGGCTGGTGGTGCCGGATATTTCCAACCCGTTCTTCGCCACGCTGGCGCGGGCGCTGCAGCAGGAGGCTTTCAGCCGCGGCCGCGTGCTGCTGCTGGGCGACGCCGGCGATGACCGGCAGCGCGAGTATGAGCTGATCAATAACCTGCTGCGTCGCCAGGTCGACGGCCTGCTGTACACCAGCGTCGATCGCCATCCGTGGTTCGAGCTGATCCGCGCCTCCGGCACGCCCTGCGTGATGATAGACACTATCGACAGCCAGGCTGGCGTCTGCGCCATCCGCGTCGACGAGCGCGACGCCGCCTGCCAGGCGACCCGCCATCTGCTGCAGCACGGCTATCGCGACATCGGCATTTTTATCGGTCCGCTAACCATGCTCAACGCGCAGGATCGCCTGAACGGCTGGCGCGATGCGCTGCTGGAGGCGGGCATTGCGCCGCGCGACGAGTGGATTTTCGAGGCGCCTTACACCCGCCAGGGCGGCTACCAGGCCACCCAGCGCATGGTGCAAGGCCCGCGCCCGCGCGCCGTTTTCACCTCCAACGAGCAGCAGGCGCTCGGCTGCCTGTCGGCGCTGGCGGAGCATGGGTTGCGCGCGCCGGACGATCTGGCGCTGATCTGTTTTAACGGCACGCAGCAATCCGAATTCAGCGTGCCGCCGCTCAGCGCGGTCGAGCAGCCGATCGACGCCATGGCCAAGCGGGCCATCGCCATGCTGGCCGCCGGCGCCGCGTCCGCCGAGCTGCATGAATTCGCTTTTCAACTGCGCATCCGCCGCTCGTGCGGCTGTTAGCGGTTTTTCAGGACACCTTCTATGCGTTTGATCATTGATTGCGATCCCGGCAACGGCGTTCCCGGCGCCAACGTCGACGACGGCCTGGCGCTGGCCCTGGCGCTGGCGGCCAAACCGCAGCTGCAGCTGGAACTGATCAGCATCGTGGCCGGCAACACCCCGCGCGAAGTGGGCTTCGCCGTCGCCAGCGAGCTGCTGGCGCAAAGCGGCTACCAGGTGCCGGTCGCCCTCGGCGCGGCGCGCGCCCTGAGCGAGCCGCCGGAACCATGGCGCGCGCATCTGGACAGGCCGATCGCCGATCCCAAGCTGGCAGCGCTGTGGCGCGACTTGCCCGCGCCCTCGCTCGCCAACGCGCCCGCACCGGACGCCGCCATCGCCATCGGCGAACTGATCTGCCGGCATCCCGGCGAGGTAACGCTGGCGGCGATCGGCCCGCTGACCAACGTGGCGCACGCCATGCAGCTGTACCCGCAGATGGCGCAGGCGGTGAAAGAGATCGTGATCATGGGCGGCGTGTTCAACGTCGAAGGGTACATCAAGGACACCAATTTTGGTTTGGATCCGGAAGCGGCGCGGCTGGTGCTGAACAGCGGCGCCAATATCACGCTGGCGCCGCTGGACGTCACCACCCAGACCATGCTGACCCAGGCGGATCTGGCCGTCCTGACGCAGCCGGACACGCCGCTGTGCCGCTATTTGCGCGCCACCACGCAGCCATGGATCGATTATTCGCGCCATACGCGGCGCCTGCCGGGCTGCTGGATCCATGATGCGCTGGTGATCGCCTGGCTGCTGGAACCGCAGCTGGTCACCACCGACATGTTCCATGTGGATGTGGCGCTGGAAGGGGCGTTGACGCGCGGCAGCTCACGCCGCTGGCGGCCGGACAGCCTGCGCCTGACGGTCGGCATGCCGCCGCCGCAGGGCAAGCCGGTGCGCATCATGCAGCAGGTCGACAACGCCCGTCTGCTGGCGTTGATCGGCGCAACGCTGGCCCGCGGATGAAAAAAGGTGCGCCAAAGCGCACCAATCATCGAGCCAGCATCGGCAGCGCCGGGTGTTACCCCTTGCCTTTAACGCTGCTGATAAACGTTTTACGCGCAGTGGTCGAGCCCAACTTCTCGGCCTCATTCATCA
Source organism: Serratia sp. X3 (assembly GCF_014982455.1). Taxonomy (NCBI): domain Bacteria; kingdom Pseudomonadati; phylum Pseudomonadota; class Gammaproteobacteria; order Enterobacterales; family Yersiniaceae; genus Serratia; species Serratia sp. X3. The sequence continues at coordinate 47,834 of NZ_JADCNB010000011.1, read as the reverse complement.
GCTTCAGCGCCTTGTCGATATCGCCCGCCTTCACCGCCTGCTTGATGCCGTTATTGAAGTAGCTTTCGGTGTCGTTGAGCATAGGCTCCGCCGGTTTCTCCGGCGTCGGTGCAGGCGCCGACACGGCGGCCGGTGCGCTTGATCCCACCACCACCGGCGCCACGGTCGGCGCAGGCTGCAGCATGCCGATCATCACGTTGCCGGTGCCCTGTTCCGCGGTCACCTTGAGCTTCAGCGTGCCGGTCGTCGCGTGGCCGGCGATCGGATCCGGGATATCCGGCACCGCGTTGCCCACGCCCTGCGCGTAGGCCTTGGCCGGGTTAGTCAGCTGCGTGGTTTTCGCCAAATCCTGACGGGTGGTGTACACCAGCAGGTAAATCTGTTTTTGACCGAGCGCCGGCGTCAGTTTCAGCGTGCCTTCGAGGCGATCGGAGGACATCGCTCCCGGTGGCTGGTAAGGAAAATAGCTGCTCGGGTAATACGCCGCCGGGCGCAGATGCTCGTCCAGCACCAGCACGCTCGGCGCGTACAGCGAATTGTTCTTGGCGAGGCTGCTCAGCGTCACTTCCAGCGAACCGCGATCGGCCGGCAGCGTATAGGCGGCGATCGCCCCCTGAATGTCGCCCTGATTGAGCTGCGGGCTAACGGCGTCGAGCTTCACTTCTTGCGACACCGGCGGTTGCAGCGGCTGCCACGGCAGGCTTTGCAACGTGGCGGCGCTGATGGCCGGGGCGACGGAAACGTTGGCCGGCGTATCGGCGTTGGCCGCCAAAGGCGCGCCGACGGTCAGCGCCAGCGACAGGCAGAGTGACAGCAGATTCTTTTTCATCGTTATATCCTCTTTCAGCACCGCGGCGGATCAGGCAAGAGATCGGGTCGCGGCGAATGCGGTTGGGGGAGAGCCGGCGGCCCTCCCCGTCCTGTCGTTACCACCAAATTTCCATCTGGGCGCCGAAGGTGACTTCGTCATCCTTGCCGCGGCTGAAGGTATGCATGCTGGTGTCGTTGTAAGCGGTGCCGGCGTTATACCCGGTATCGTCACTGGTGGCGTAACCCCATTTCTCATCCCACTTGGCGTAGGTGGCGAACAGGCGGATGGCCGGACGCGACCAGATGCTGTTGCCCGCCTGCCACTGCTGCGCCAGGGTCACTTTGTACTGGCCGTTGCGATCGCCGGTGCGCTGAGATTTGACGTTGTCGTAGCCGGCTTCCAGCAGGGTGCTCATGATCGGCGTCCATTTGTACATCGGACGCACGCCCACGGTGTACCAGGTGGTGCCGTTGTTGTTGTCGCGGTCGATGTCCTGGAACATGGCGACGTACATCAGCGCCCACTGATCGTTGAAGTCGATGGCGCCGTGATCCAACACGCGGATCATCTTGCCGTTGTTATCGATGGTGGCGCCTTCGTTGCGGCCGTTGTTCTGCGAGGTCATCGAGTCGGTGGCGTACTGCAGCACGAATTTGTTGTAACCGTTCAGGATGCTTTGCGTGTGTTCGGCGGTGAACATCCAACCGTCTTTGCTGGCGCCGTCGGCCAGGCGGTAGTGGTCCTGCGCATTGGCGCGGCCGTAGTCCACGCCCAGCTCCAGGGTGCCGCCCGGGTTCAGCTCCAGCCCGGCCAGGCGCACGTCGAAGGTATCGTTGACGGTCGGACGCTGTTTCCATTCGTTATCCAGGTAGCCGTAAGAGCCGCCAGATTCCGAGTTGCGGGTCACGGCGGCGGACAGCTTGCCGAAGCCCAGATCGATGTTTTCCAGACCGGCGCCCGGGCCGGAGATATCCCAGTAGTAGAAGTCGATCATGTGAACGTCATGACGCTGATAGAAGCGCTTACCGGCCCACAGCGTGGAGCCTGGCAGCCAATCGATCAGGTTTTTACCCTGCACGTTGACTTCGCGGAAGCCCGGCGTCACGTCTTCCCAGTCGGAACGCTGCGAGACCGAATAGGCCAGGTTGGTGTCGAAATAGAAGCTCTTGTCGCCTTCTTTCCACACTTCCTGCCCGAGTTTCAGTTCGGCGTAGGTTTCGCATTCGTTGCCGAGACGGTATTTGCTCGCGGCGCCGGTGGCCTTGAAGCACTGTTGCTCACCGCCGCTGCCGGTCCAGCCGATGCCGGAACGGGCGTAGCCTTTAAAATCGACGGCCATGGCCTGGGTGGTCAGAACACCGGCGGCGACAGCCAGTGCCAGAGGAAGTTTGCGCAGAGTAGTCATCATTATTCTCCTGTTATACCGACTTTGATGCTTTAAACGCCCGGCTCCTGGTGCAGCCGTTTACATGCCGTACCGTCTTCACGGAACAGGTGGCAGCGGTGAGGCGGCAGGCCGATGGCGAATGTGGCACCTTCTTCTACCAGCACCACGTCATTCTGGCGGTACACCAGGTTTTGACGGATGGCCGGGATTTGGATGTGGATTTGCGTCTCGTTGCCGAGCTGCTCCACCACCTGTACGTCGCCGGTAAGCCGCACTTCAGAGGCTTCGCCGGGCAGCAGATGTTCGGGGCGAATGCCCAGTGACAGGTTGGCGCCGGGTTGGACGCCCGCGCCTTCCACCGGCAGCCAGACAAGCTGACGGTTGGGCAGTTCGACCTGCACCTGTCGCGGCTCCGCCGCAGTGACCTTGACCGGCAGGAAGTTCATCTTCGGTGAGCCGATAAACCCGGCGACGAAGCGGTTGGCCGGATAGTGATACAGTTCCAACGGCTTGCCGACCTGCGCCACGCGCCCGGCGTCGAGCACCACGATCTTGTCGGCCAGCGTCATCGCTTCGACCTGATCGTGAGTGACGTAAATCATGGTGCGCTGCAGGCGCTTGTGCAGGCGGGAGATCTCGATGCGCATCTGCACCCGCAGCGCGGCGTCGAGGTTGGACAGCGGCTCGTCGAGCAGGAACACGTCCGGCTCGGCCACCAGCGTGCGGCCGATCGCCACGCGCTGACGCTGCCCGCCGGACAGCGCCTTCGGCCGCCGATCGAGCAGGTGCGCCAACTGCAGCACCTCGGAAACCTGGTTCACCCGTTGATTGATTTCCGCTTTCCTGGCGCCGGCCAGCTTCAGGCCGAACGACATGTTGTCCGCCACCGACAGGTGCGGATACAGCGCGTAAGACTGGAACACCATGCCGATGCCGCGCTCGGAAGGCGGCACTTCATTCATGCGTTTCTCGCCGATCAGCAGGTCGCCGGAGGTGATGTCCTCCAGCCCGGCGATCATGCGCAGCAGCGTCGATTTGCCGCAGCCCGACGGCCCGACAAACACCACAAACTCGCCGTCTTCGATGGTCAGATTGACGTCTTTGGAAATCACGGCCTCACCGAAGGCCTTATAAACGCTGCGCAGTGTCACGCTAGCCATGCGTTACTCCCCTGCTTTCGCAGTTAACATGTCGTGTGAAAATGGCGGAGGCAAAGCCCGCCAAAACCCATTGATGACCCTCTTGCTGCGCGCCGTGCTGCCATGCCAACGGCAAGGTCGCCTCAGACGGCGCGGCCGCCTGAGTATAAGGCTGCAGGTTTATCAGCGCTTCAAGGCATTGATCCTGATGGGTAATAAGTAAGCGCACCACGCCATCGCGCTGGCTGACCGCGCTCAGCTCGCCGCGCTGGAAAAGCGGCGAACGGCGCAGGGCCAGCAGCGTCTGGCAGTAACGCAAGGTGGAGTGGCTGTCGTGCTGTTGGCGACTGATGGCCAACGCGCGGTGTTCGATCGCCACCTGCTGATACCAGCTGACTTCGCCGGCGGTGACCTGTTCAGGCGCTTCATGCCACGGCATCGGCGTTTGCGCGCCGCGCGGATCCTGTAGGCCGGCGGCGTGCGGCAGCCCCAGCTCCTCGCCCTGGTACAGGCAGATCGGCGCCGGCAACATCGCCAGCAGCGTCAAAAAGGCGGCGGCGGAACGCAGGTCGCCCTGCCCCCAGCGGCTGACCACCCGAGGCTGATCGGCGTCGCCGGTGCTCCACAGGCTGTCCGCCAACGTGGCGCGGCGGGCGTGCAGCACCGCCACCAGCTTTTCCGCGCTGAACGGCATCACGTCGAGCGCCAGCGCGCCGTGGGCGAACCGCTGCACGTCGGCGGCATGACGAACGCGATGGGCTTCGTCGGCGTACCACAGCGTCAGCCCTTCGCCCGTCACCGCCGTTTCGGCCTCCGACGCCAGCCTCTGCGGCAGCAACAGGCCGTCGATCGACAGCGCTTTCAGGTACGGCAGCGCCGCCAGCATGCCGTGCGCGTCGCCCACGCCGTCCCCGTTTCCGTCACGGAAACTGGCCGGATGGATCCGGTACAGGGTGGGCTGAGTGGCGATAGGCATTGACGACATAAATCCGGTATCCCTGCTGCGCGTGGCGTTAAAAATCGATGGGCCGATAGTGCGGGAGTCGCCGGAAAGGGTAATCATCCGTAACAGGATTTTTCATGGGGGAGGAGACGGGAGGATGAGAGAACGACCGCGGCGATGAGAAGTTCCGCGCTTAAGGCAAATCTGTGATCAAGCCGGCAAAAATCGCCCCCCTATTTTGTGCCTGACGCCACAGAATAGAGCGCAACGTTAACTGGATCACACTCCTCATCTCAGGGGCGTAGAGGGGGGGAGGATGAGAATATGTCGCGTTGTGACCCACTATGATCGCGAAACGTCTCTCCTTGATTTATGTGCCCACAAAAGAAGGACTGGATTATGACTCGCAGCATTACCCTCGCCCGTACGCTGGCGCTCTCGGCACTGGCCACCCTGGTGCTCTCTTCTTCCGCCTTCGCCAAGATAGAGGAAGGCAAACTGGTTATCTGGATCAACGGCGACAAAGGCTATAACGGCCTGGCCGAAGTCGGCAAGAAATTCGAAAAAGACACCGGCATCAAAGTCACCGTCGAGCATCCCGACAAGCTGGAAGAGAAATACCCGCAGGTGGCCGCCACCGGCGACGGCCCGGACATCATCCTCTGGGCCCACGATCGCTTCGGCGGCTATGCGCAGTCCGGCCTGCTGGCCGAAGTCCACCCGTCCAAAGCCTTCCAGGACAAGCTGTTCCCGTTCACCTGGGACGCCGTACGCTATGACGGCAAGCTGATCGGCTACCCGATCGCCGTCGAAGCGCTGTCGCTGATTTACAATAAAGACCTGGTCAAACAGCCGCCGAAGACCTGGGAAGAGATCCCGGCGCTGGACAAACAGCTGCGCGCCAGCGGCAAGAGCGCCATCATGTGGAACCTGCAGGAACCCTACTTCACCTGGCCTATCATCGCCGCCGACGGCGGTTATGCCTTCAAGTATGAGAACGGCAAATACAACATCAAGGATGTCGGCGTCGTCAACGCCGGTTCGCAGGCCGGCCTGCAGTTCATCGTCGATCTGGTGAAAAACAAACACATCAACGCCGATACCGATTACTCGATCGCCGAAGCCGCGTTCAACAAAGGCCAGACCGCGATGACCATCAACGGCCCGTGGGCCTGGAACAACATCGAGCAGAGCAAAATCAACTACGGCGTAACGCTGCTGCCGACCTTCAAAGGCAAACCGTCCAAACCGTTCGTCGGCGTGCTGACCGCCGGTATCAACGCCGCCAGCCCGAATAAAGAGCTGGCGACCGAGTTCCTCGAGAACTATCTGCTGACCAACGAAGGGCTGGCGGACGTCAACAAAGACAAACCGCTGGGCGCGGTGGCGCTGAAGTCCTACCAGGAAACGCTGGCCAAAGATCCGAAGATCGCCGCCACCATGCAGAACTCGCAAAACGGGGAGATCATGCCGAACATTCCGCAGATGAGCGCTTTCTGGTACGCCGAACGCAGCGCGGTGCTCAATGCCGTCAGCGGCCGCCAAACGGTGAAAGCCGCGTTGGACGATGTGCAGACCCGTATCACCAAGTAATGTCGTTGTGCGGGGCGCCGTGTCGCCCCGCCGTTGCTTCACAGAAAGGAACGCCCTATGCAATTCGCTCACGCCGGGACGCCTGCGCGTAAAAAATCGAAGTGGTGGCAAAGCGACGCGCTGAAATGGCTGGTGGTCGGCCTGTTCAGCCTGGTGACCTGCTACCTGATTGTGTTGATGTATGCACAGGGTGAATACCTGTTCGCCATCCTGACGCTGATCCTGGTCAGCGCCGGGCTTTACGTCTTCGCCAACCGCCGCGCCTACGCCTGGCGCTATGTGTATCCCGGCGTCGCCGGCATGGGATTGTTCGTCCTGTTCCCGCTGATCTGCACCATTGCCATCGCCTTTACCAACTACAGCAGCACCAACCAGCTGACGTTTGAGCGCGCGCAATCGGTATTGATGCAGCGTCAGTTCCAAAGCGGCAAAACCTTCACCTTCGGCCTCTACCCGGCGGAAAACCAGCGGTGGCGCCTGCAGCTGACCTCGCCGGACAGTGAACAGCCGCTGATTTCCGAGCCTTTCCGCCTCGACGCGACGCCGCCGCCTCCCCTGAAATTGACGGCCCAGAGCGCTGCGCCGCAGGGCGAACCCGCCACGCTGCGGGTGATCACCCAGAACCGGCAGGCGCTGAGCCAACTGGTGGCGCAGCTGCCGGACGGCGATGAATTGCGCATGAGCTCCCTGCGCCAGTTCTCCGGCACCCGCCCGCTGTATGCGTTGGACCAAGACGGCAGCACGCTGACCAATAACCAGACTCAGGTGCGCTACCGGCCGAACGGCGACATCGGCTTCTATCAGGCGATCAACGCCGACGGCGGCTGGGCGCAGGAAACCCTGAGCCCAGGCTATACCGTCACCACCGGCTGGAAAAACTTCCTGCGGGTGCTGCAGGACGAGGGCATCAAAAAACCGTTCGTGTCGATCTTCATCTGGACCATCGTGTTCTCGGTGATGACGGTGATCCTCACCGTGGCGGTCGGCATGGTGCTGGCCTGCGTGGTGCAGTGGGAGGCGCTGAAAGGCAAGGCGATCTACCGCGTGCTGCTGATCCTGCCCTATGCGGTACCGTCGTTCATCTCGATCCTGATCTTCAAAGGCTTGTTCAACCAGAGCTTCGGCGAGATCAACATGATGCTCAGCCACCTGTTCGGCATCAAACCGGCCTGGTTCAGCGATCCGCTCACCGCCAAGAGCATGATCCTGATCGTCAACACCTGGCTCGGCTACCCGTACATGATGATCCTGTGCATGGGGCTGCTGAAGGCCATCCCGGACGATCTGTACGAGGCCTCGGCGATGGACGGCGCCAACCCGTGGCAAAACTTCTTCCGCATCACCTTCCCGCTGCTGATCAAGCCGCTGACGCCGCTGATGATCGCCAGCTTCGCCTTCAACTTTAACAACTTCGTGCTGATCCAGCTGCTGACCAACGGCGGCCCGGACATGATCGGCACCACCACGCCGGCCGGCTATACCGATCTGCTGGTCAGCTACACCTACCGCATCGCCTTCGAAGGCGGCGGCGGGCAAGACTTCGGGCTGGCGGCCGCCATCGCCACGCTGATCTTCCTGTTGGTGGGCGCGCTGGCGATCCTGAATTTGAAAGCCAGCAAGATGAACTTCGATTAGGGAGAATAACGATGGCCATGGTTCAACCCAAATCCCAGCGCCTGCGCCTGTGGATCACCCACATTTTGATGCTGTGCTTTATCGCCCTGATCATGTTCCCGCTGCTGATGGTGGTGGCCATCTCGCTGCGCGCCGGCAACTTCGCCACCGGCAGCCTGATACCGGAAACCCTCTCCTGGGATCACTGGCGGCTGGCGCTCGGCTTCAGCGTCACCCACGCCGACGGCAGCGTGACGCCGCCGCCGTTCCCGGTGCTGCTGTGGCTGTGGAACTCCATCAAGATCGCGGCGATCACCGCCATCGGCATCGTGACGCTGTCCACCACCTGCGCCTACGCCTTCGCCCGCATGCGTTTTCGCGGCAAGAGCACGCTGCTGAAAAGCATGCTGATCTTCCAGATGTTTCCAGCGGTGCTGTCGCTGGTGGCGCTGTACGCCTTGTTCGATCGCCTGGGCCAGTACATTCCGTTTATCGGCCTCAACACCCACGGCGGCGTGATCTTCGCCTATATGGGCGGCATCGCGCTGCATGTCTGGACCATCAAGGGCTATTTCGAAACCATCGACAATTCGCTGGAAGAGGCGGCGGCGCTGGATGGCGCCACGCCGTGGCAGGCGTTCCGTCTGGTGCTGTTGCCGCTGTCGGTGCCGATTCTGGCGGTGGTGTTCATTCTGTCGTTTATCGCCGCCATCACCGAGGTGCCGGTGGCGTCGCTGCTGCTGCGCGATGTAAACAGCTACACGCTGGCGGTGGGCATGCAGCAATATCTCAATCCGCAGAACTACCTGTGGGGCGATTTCGCCGCCGCCGCGGTGCTGTCGGCGATACCGATTACCGCCGTGTTCCTGCTGGCGCAGCGCTGGTTGGTGGGCGGCCTGACGGCCGGCGGCGTGAAGGGGTAATTTGTGCCACTGCAGTGCGTTTGATGTTTTTCCTTATCTTTTTTCAAGTTACAGCTAGGCGACCAGCTCGCTAAGCCCAGGCGCTTACTTCAGTAAGTATCTGGGGTTAGCGAGTGCAGTCAACAACGCTGTCGCTTGAAAGACGACGGGTAATTATATCCTGTGTCTTTGGCGGCCTTTGGCCGCCATTTTTATCGCTACTCCCGTTTCAGCCGATCGGTGTTGGCCAGATAGAGCGTCACCACCAGCACCAATATCGCCGCCGCGTAGATCAGGGTGTCGATGGGATTTTTGTGATCCACGATAATCAAACGAATAATCGCGGTAATGCCGATATAAATAAAATAGCGCAGCGGGAAATGATAACCCGACTCAAAATACTTGACGATCAAGGCGATAAATTCAAAGTACAGAAAATAAATCACGATGCCTTCAATCAACAGGTAAGAGGACGACTCTTCGCTGTTGATAAATAACACCTTCGCCAGATGGATGGTTTCCTTGACCAGAAACACCACCAGAATTGCCGCCAGCAGCAGAAGGCCCACGTTCAGCACTCGCTGCAGCCCTTTCGCTATCATTATCGAACGCGACGTTTTTGCCATAAAACCTCTCTCTGAATACCGCTTATATGATTCAAGCTTGCCAATATAGGCATTGTCCTAAAAATTACGCCCTTCGCGAAAGCACTTTAAACCTCATTTAATTCATAAAGTTATAATAAGATGTTTCTGGCTTATAGATTTGTAGCAAATCGAAATGTCAACTATCATGGGTCACAGAGATCTTTACATAAAACCAATAACCTCGAATTAACAAGGGAATTCTTTATGCGCGCTAAACTTAACGGACTGGTCGCTGCGGGCCTGTTTACCTGTGCATTATCCGGCCACGCCGCCGGCCTGGTAGCCCCTGACAACGATCTGCGTAACGATCTCGCCTGGTTGTCTGACCGCGGCGTCATCAACGTCAGCCTGTCCACCTGGCCACTGAGTCAGGAAGAGATCAGTTCCGTTATTGCGCAGGCCAAACCGGTCACCAATACCGAGAAAAACGTCATCGACCGCGTGCAACGCCGCGTTGACGCCCTGAAAGCCAACATCCGCGTCAGCGGTTATGCCTCGACCGATAAACCCGGCACCCCGCAGGGCTTCGGCCAAAACGAGTACGCCGACGATCGCCTGACCATCGGCGCCGGCGCCAACGGCGAGTTCTGGGACGTGCGTCTGCAGGGCTCGGTGGAAGGCGACCAGCGCGTCAGCGACGGCTCCAAATTCAATATGAACGGCTCCTACGGCGCGGTGAAAATCTGGAACCAATGGCTCTCCTTCGGCGAGGTCTCCCAGTGGTGGGGCCCGGGTTACGACGGCAGCCTGATCCGCTCCGACGCCGCGCGCCCGGTCGCCGGCTTTATGCTGCAGCGCGCCGACCAATCGCCGTTTGAAACGCCGTGGCTGTCGTGGATCGGCCGCTGGCAATACCAGTTGTCCGCCGGCCAGCTGTCGCAGTACGCTGCCGTGCCGGATACCAAACTGTTCGGCGGTCGCCTGACCATGATGCCGACCGACTTCCTGGAGCTGGGCGCTTCACGCGTCATGATGTGGGGCGGTGATGGCCGTCCGCACTCCTGGCGTTCCTTCTGGGATGGCGTAACCGGCAACGACAATACCGGCGATCCGAAAAACGATCCGGGCAACCAGTTGGGCGGCTTTGACTTCAAACTCAAATTGCAGCCGCTAGTCGGCATGCCGGTCAGCCTTTATGGCCAAATCACCGGCGAAGATGAAGCCGGCATGTTGCCTTCGCATAATGCCTATATGTTGGGGCTTGAAGGCCATCCGGAATGGGGCCCGACCACCATCAACTGGCATATCGAAGGTTCTGATACCCGTTCTAACGGCAACGCCAACAACGTGATGTACAACCACTACGTCTATCGGGGCGGTTACTACCAGCAAGGTTACCCGCTGGGCCACGCCATGGGCGGCGACGGCCAGATGTTGTCCGGTCGTGTCGAGCTGGTGCTGGACGACAGCCAGCGTTGGAGCACCCGCTTGGTATACGCCAAGGTGAATCCGAACAACCAAACCATCAACCGGGCGTTCCCGCGTTCCGATACGCTGAAGGGCATTCAGCTCGGCTGGGGTTACACCTTCCCGTCACAGGTTAAGTTCGACACCAGCCTGTGGTACACCGACAGCGATCACAGCACCGCCGATGACGTGGGTGCGGGCGTCAGCTTCGAAGTGCCGATCAACCTGTAACTTTTCGCAGACGTAAAAAAACCCGCCGCGGCGGGTTTTTTATTGGCTTCAGTTCAGGCAATTAGCGCCATTCCTTGAAGCGGTTGATCAGCGCATTGGTTGAGCTGTCGTGGCTGCTGATTTTCTCGCTGCCCGCCAGTTCCGGCAGGATGCGGTTGGCCAGCTGTTTGCCCAACTCCACGCCCCACTGATCGAAGGTGAAGATGTTCAGGATTGCGCCCTGGGTGAAGATCTTGTGCTCATACAGCGCAATCAGGCTGCCCAGACTGAACGGGGTGATTTCACGCAGCAGGATCGAGTTGGTCGGACGGTTGCCTTCAAACACTTTGAACGGCGCCACGTGTTTGACCTGCTCAGGGGTTTTACCCTGCGCCGCGAACTCGGCTTCCACCGTCTCCAGCGACTTGCCGAACGCCAGCGCTTCGGTCTGGGCGAAGAAGTTGGACAGCAATTTGGCGTGGTGATCGCCCAGCGGGTTATGGCTGATGGCCGGCGCGATGAAATCGCACGGCACCAGCTTGGTGCCCTGGTGGATCAGCTGGTAGAACGCATGCTGGCCGTTGGTGCCCGGCTCGCCCCAGATGATCGGGCCGGTCTGGTAATCCACCGGATTGCCGTTGCGATCGACGTACTTGCCGTTAGATTCCATGTTGCCCTGCTGGAAGTAAGCGGCAAAACGGTGCATGTACTGATCGTACGGCAGAATGGCTTCGGTTTCGGCACCGAAGAAGTTGTTGTACCAAATACCGATCAGCGCCAGCAGCACCGGCAGGTTTTTCTCCGCCGGCGTTTCGGCGAAGTGCTTATCCATGGCGTGCGCGCCGCTCAGCAGCTGCTCGAAGTTGTCGTAACCGATGGACAACGCGATCGACAGACCGATCGCCGACCACAGGGAGTAACGGCCGCCGACCCAGTCCCAGAATTCGAACATGTTGTCGGTATCGATGCCGAACTCGGCCACCGCTTTGCCGTTGGTGGACAACGCAGCGAAGTGCTTGGCCACGTGCTGTTGATCGGCGGCGCTGCTCAGGAACCAGTCGCGCGCGCTGTGGGCGTTGGTCATGGTTTCCTGAGTGGTGAAGGTTTTGGACGCCACCAGGAACAGCGTGGTTTCCGGGTTCAGCGGCTGCAGCGTTTCGGCGATGTGGGTGCCATCAACGTTGGAGACGAAGTGCATGTTCAGGTGGTTTTTATAAGGACGCAGCGCTTCGGTCACCATGTAAGGGCCGAGATCCGAACCGCCGATGCCGATGTTCACCACGTCGGTGATCGGCTTGCCGGTGTAGCCTTTCCACTCGCCGCCGATGACGCGCGCGCAGAACTGTTTGATCTTGGCCAGCACCGCGTTCACTTCCGGCATCACGTCTTTGCCGTCGACCAGGATCGGGCTGTTGCTGCGATTGCGCAGGGCAATGTGCAGCACCGCGCGATCTTCGGTGCGGTTGATCTTCTCACCGGCGAACATCGATTTGATGGCGCTTTGCAGATCGGTTTCTTTCGCCAACGCCTGCAGCTTCTCCAGGGTTTCCTGCGTGATGCGGTTCTTGGAATAGTCCACCAACATTTGATCGTTGAAGGTCGCGGAGAACCTGGAGAAACGATCGCTGTCCTGGGCGAACAGGTCGGCGATCCGTACGTCTTTCATCTGTGCATAATGTTGCTGCAGGGCTTGCCAAGCAGCGGTTTGACTAGGATTGATATTTTTCATAGCAACACTCTTAGGCTTGAGAATAAAAATGACGCGTTTGTCCGATTGTAGCCTGTTCGACTGTGATTATGATCGCTTTTCTTGCGATAGGCGCTAACTGTCAACGCATTGCCGCCTCGTTTCAGCTTTCACTCTATACTTTTGGCTAACGGCCTGTTATCGGGGTTGCAGAATTGTCATCAGGCTGTGTCATCGTCGCTTATTTCGTCATTTGAAAGGGATCTCGCTTATGGAATTATCCGCCCCACTCATGTTGGTGCTTATCGGCCTGGCGTCGCTGCTTGCGCAGTGGCTGGCCTGGTTGCTGCGCCTGCCGGCCATTTTGCCGCTGTTGCTGTTCGGCATCGTGCTCGGCCCGACGGTGCATCTGGTGCAGCCGGATCTGCTGTTCGGCGATCTGCTGTTTCCGCTGGTGTCGCTGTCGGTGGCGATCATCCTGTTCGAGGGGGCGCTGACACTGCGTTTCGAGGAGATACGCGGCCTCGGCGGCGTGGTGCGCAACCTGGTCACCGTCGGCATGCTGGTCACCTTTCTGGTCATCAGCCTCGCCAGCTGGTGGCTGCTGGATTTCCCGCCGGAGCTGGCGGCGTTGATCGGCGCGGTGACGGTGGTGACCGGGCCGACGGTGATCGCCCCGCTGATGCGCGTGGTGCGGCCGAACGCCAATATCAACCAGGTGCTGCGCTGGGAAGGGATCGTCATCGATCCGGTCGGCGCCATCTTCACCCTGCTGGTGTTCGAGTTCATCGTGCTGAAGCAGAATGCAGAATCCTATACCCACCTGTTTTGGACGCTGGGCGTGACCGCCGCCGTCGGGCTGATCGCCGGCGCGCTGTTCGGCTACCTGCTCGGCCTGGCGCTGCGCCGCGTCTGGCTGCCGCGCTACCTGCAGAACCTGGCGGTGCTGGCGATCATGCTGACCGCCTTCGGCGTTTCCAACGCCATCGCCGACGAATCCGGTTTGCTGACCGTCACGGTGATGGGCATCTGGCTGGCCAACATGCGCGACGTGGACACCAGCGATATTCTGGCGTTCAAAGAGGAGCTGTCGGCGATCCTGATCTCGGCGCTGTTCATCATTCTGGCGGCGCGGCTCGACATCCAGGCGCTGTGGAACATGGGCTGGCCGCTGCTCCTGCTGCTGCTGGCGGTGCAGTTCATCGCCCGGCCGCTGTGCATCGCTGTGTCGACCTGGCGCTCTTCCCTGCACTGGCGCGATCGGCTGCTGCTGTGCTGGATCGCCCCGCGCGGCATCGTCGCCGCGGCGGTCAGCTCGCTGTTCGCGCTGACGCTGCAGCGCAGTGGCTATCAGGGCGCCGACCGGCTGGTGACCGTGGTGTTCGCCATCATCATCGGCACCGTGGTGTTGCAAAGCCTGACCAGCGGCATGATGGCGCGCTGGCTGCGGGTGCAGCAGCAGAAACCGCGCGGCGTGCTGATCGTCGGCGCCAACAGCGTAGCGCGCATGCTGGCGCAGGCGCTGATCAAGCTGAACGTGCCGGTGATCGTCACCGACAGCAGCTGGGAATACTACCGTCAGGCGCGCATGGACGGCATTCCGGCCTACTATGGCCACGCCTACTCCGAACACGCCGAGAACTATCTTGACCTGAGCAATATCGCCCAGGTGCTGGCGCTGTCGCCCAATCGTCACCAAAACGCGCTGGCCGTCTATCACTTCGGCCACCTCTTCGGCGAGGATCACGTGTTCGCCATTCGCTCGGGGGCGCCGTTGAAAGGGCGCGGCGCCAGCGCGGAAAGTTCGCGTTTCCGCCGGCACGAAATTTTATTTAATCAGGAAGCCACCTACGGCCGTCTGAGCAGCCTGCTCGCCAGGGGGGCCACCATCAAAGCGACCAAATTGAACGAAAATTTCGGTTGGCTGGAGTATTTGGAGAAACATCAGGGCGTTATTCCGTTATTCAGCCAAAAGGAAGACGGTTCTCTGCAACCGATTGGCGCCGGTTCCACGCCTGCGATGCCCTGTACGCTTATCGCGCTGGTGCAAGATGAAAATCCCTCACCGTCTGTACGTTGACAGAATGACGATAACCGGCTATTCCTAACAGCCTACTTGCGCACCCGGTGCGCAAGCCAGAAGAGGCGCGTCGCCCAGGTAGAGTGTCAGAGGAGCCGTTTCTCCGTTGACGGCACCCGAGGGGGAGCGACGCCGAGGTAGGGTAATGGCCGGCCATTATCGTATCGACTACAGGGGCTGAATCCCCTGGGTTGTCACCAGGGGATCGCCCGCAGGGCGATCGACAAGGTGGGGCGCTTCTGGGTGTATCGTAGCCTGACCTCTACGCCTGCCCCCTGTTTACCGCTCTCCCCTTGTGCCAAGGCTATGGAATTACAGTGCCCCCAAACGGGCATCCCTGACACGAGGTTTCTACATGAACCAAGCAGTACCCCAGAATTCCACCGTGGTAGCCAAGTTCGGCGGCACCAGCGTCGCCGACTTTGAAGCCATGAACCGCAGCGCCGACGTCGTGCTGGCCAACCCGCAGGTCCGCCTGGTGGTGTTGTCCGCCTCGGCGGGCGTCACCAACCTGTTGGTCGCCCTGGCCGAAGGTTGCGAGGCCGACAAGCGCAACTACCAGCTTGATGAAATTCGTCGCATCCAATACGCCATCCTCGATCGCCTCGCGGCGCCTGCGGTGATCCGCGACGAGATAGACCGCCTGCTGGAAAACATCGCCATGCTGTCGGAGGCCGCGTCGCTGGCCACCTCGACGGCGTTGACCGACGAGCTGGTCAGCCATGGGGAACTGATGTCCACCCTGCTGTTCGTTGAAATCCTGCGCGCCCGCAACGTGCAGGCCGAATGGTTCGACGTGCGTAAAGTGATGCGCACCGACGATCACTTCGGCCGCGCCGTGCCGGACAGCGCCGCGCTCAGCGAACTGGCGCAGGCGCAGTTGCAGCCGCGTCTGCAGGAAGCGTTGGTGGTCACCCAGGGCTTTATCGGCAGCGAACCGAAAGGCCGCACCACCACGCTCGGCCGCGGCGGCAGCGACTATACCGCCGCGCTGCTCGGCGAAGCGCTCGGCGTCGGCCGGGTGGATATCTGGACCGACGTGCCGGGCATCTACACCACCGATCCGCGCGTGGTGCCGGCAGCCAAGCGCATCGATAAAATCGGTTTCGAAGAGGCGGCGGAAATGGCCACCTTCGGCGCCAAAGTGCTGCATCCGGCCACCCTGCTGCCGGCAGTGCGCAGCGACATTCCGGTGTTCGTCGGCTCCAGCAAGGATCCGGCGGCCGGCGGCACGCTGGTGTGCAACACCACCGAGAACCCGCCGCTGTTCCGCGCGCTGGCGCTGCGCCGCAAGCAAACGCTGCTGACGCTGCACAGCCTGAACATGCTGCACGCGCGCGGCTTCCTGGCCGAGGTGTTCAACATTCTGGCGCGCCACAATATCTCCGTCGATCTGATCACCACTTCGGAAGTCAGCATCGCCCTGACCATGGACACCACCGGCGCCACCTCCGTCGGCGGCAGCCTGCTGACCACCTCGCTGTTGACCGAGCTGTCGTCGCTGTGCCGGGTGGAAGTGGAAGAAAACCTGGCGCTGGTGGCGATCATCGGCAACCAGCTGTCGCGGGCCTGCGGCGTGGGCAAAGAGGTGTTCGGCGTGCTCGATCCGTTCAACATCCGCCTGATCTGCTACGGCGCCAGCAGCTATAACCTGTGCTTCCTGGTGCCGGGCGAAGAAGCCGAGCAGGTGGTGCGCACCCTGCACCACAATCTGTTCGAATAAGTCATTATCCCTGATTGCGGGCGCAGCATGCTGCGCCCCTGCGTCTAAAAAAATCCGTTCAAAACCGGCAGAGGTTCAGCTTGTTGAACCCGCAATAAAAACACAACCACATCCACCGTTCTCAATCTGGCTAAGGAAAACCTGCATGCTGGCACTACTCACGCGCTTATTCCCCCTGTGGGCGATACTGCTGTCCGTCGCCGCCTATTACACGCCGAGCACCTTTACCGGCATCGGCCCCTACGTCAGCCCGCTGCTGATGCTGATCATGTTCGCCATGGGCGTCACGCTGCGGCTCGACGACTTCAAACGCGTGCTGGCGCGCCCCGGCCCGGTGGCGGCAGGCATCTTCCTGCATTATCTGATCATGCCGCTGGCGGCCTGGATCCTGGCGATGCTGTTCCGCATGCCGCCGGATCTGTCCGCCGGCATGGTGCTGGTGGGCAGCGTGGCCAGCGGCACCGCGTCCAACGTGATGATCTACCTGGCCAAAGGAGACGTGGCGCTGTCGGTGACCATCTCGGCGGTCTCGACGCTGGTGGGGGTGTTCGCCACGCCGCTGCTGACCCGCCTGTACGTCGACGCCGAAATCAGCGTCGATATCATGGGCATGCTGCTCAGCATCCTGCAGATCGTGGTGATCCCGATCGGCCTGGGTCTGATCGTCCACCATACCCTGACCAAAACGGTGAAGCGCATTGAGCCGCTGCTGCCGGCGCTGTCGATGGTGTGCATCCTGGCGATCATCAGCGCGGTGGTGGCGGGTAGCCAAAGCCACATCGCCTCGGTCGGCCTGGTGGTGATCGTCGCGGTGATCCTGCACAACGGCATCGGTCTGTTGAGCGGCTACTGGGGCGGCAAGCTGTTCGGCTTCGACGAATCCACCTGCCGCACGCTGGCGATTGAAGTCGGCATGCAGAACTCCGGGCTGGCGGCCACGCTGGGCAAAATCTACTTCTCGCCGCTGGCCGCGCTGCCGGGCGCGCTGTTCTCGGTCTGGCACAATCTCTCCGGCTCGCTGCTGGCGGGTTATTGGTCCGGACGCCCCATCAAGAAAAAATAAGCCGCCTGCGGGGACGCAAACATTTGCGTCCCCGTTCTTCTCTGCGAAATTTCGTATTTCCCACTGGTCGGATTGTCATAATCCCCCCCATCCTCTATCATCCGTGAAAAATAAAAATTCAGATTCTTCCTATCCATGCCGATAATGTTGGCAAGGGGGAGAGATGCTCCACTTTTTTTAATTAATTAAGTCACCAGGGTTGCCCGCCAAAATAGAAGCAGCCTAATTATTATTTAGATCTATACCCACCGTCTTATTTGCTGCGGCAAATCGAGATACCTCGCAATGTGCATGTCGCTCATTATTTCGGGCCGGCCGTCGGTCGCCCGTGGTTAACCTCATGGATTGGGCTGGCTGCCCCGGCAGCCTCTCATAATGGATTACAATGATAAAAAAAATCACCGCCTTGATGCTGCTGGTCAGCACGGCCCTTTCCGCTGAAACCCTGCCGGATTCCCACATGATGCGGGATATGTCGATGGGGGAATCACGCCGCGCGCTGCAAGACAGCACGCGTGAAGTCAACCAGCTGATTGAACAGCGCCGCTATCAGCAACTGAAGCAACAGCGCCTGCTGGCGGAACCGGAACCGGCCGCGCCCGCCCTGCCGCAATCCGCGCAGTGCCTGCCGATCGCCGGCGTTTACCTGCAAGGCATTACTCTGCTCTCGCCGGCCGATTTGTCGGCCCTGAGCGCGCTGCCGGAAAACTGCATCAGCAGCAACGATATCAATCGCCTGACCCGCGAATTAACGCGCCTTTATGTGCAAAAAGGCTATATCACCGCACGCGTGCAAATTGTTCGCCCTAATTCGCAGGGGGAATTGGGGCTAAGCGTGACCGAAGGATTTATCGAGAAAATAGAAGGCGGCGATCGCTGGGTCAACAGCCGATTATTATTTCCTGGGCTGGAAGGCAAGCCGCTGAAATTAACCGAACTCGATCAAGGATTGGATCAGGCCAACCGTTTGCAATCGAATACCACCAAGCTGGATATATTACCCGGCCGCCAGGTTGGCGGTTCGGTCATTCGTTTGCGCAATCAGCACGCCAAGCCCTGGCTGATTACCGCCGGCACGGATAATTACGGCCAGAAAAGCACCGGCCAGTGGCTGGCGCGCGCCACCGCCACGCTGGACAGCCCGTTCGGCCTGTCGGACTTCGTCAGCCTGAACGCCAACAGCACGCTGGAAAACCCGGCTCACCGCTACAATCGCGCCTACACCCTGCTCTATTCGCTGCCGTACGGCGCGTTCACCTTCAGCGGGTTCGCCAGCTTCTCGTCCTATGAGAACCACCAGCAGCTGCCGCACAACGTGGTCAAACTGCACGGTCAGACCCAACAGTACGGGCTGCGCAGCGACTACGTGTTTTATCGCGACCACGATCAGATAGACAGCCTGAGCGGCCAGTTGACCTACAAGCGCATCGACAACTACTTCGAAAGCGTGCGTCTTGAGGTCAGCAGCCCAACGCTGACCCTGGCCGAGCTGAGCGCCAGCCATCTGCAAATTCTGCCCCATGGCGTGTTCAGCGCCAACCTCAGCGTCGAGCAGGGCCTGCCCTGGCTGGGCGCCGATCGCCACCCGAGTTCGGTGCACCTCGACAGCCAGTTCACCAAGGGCAAGCTGTTCGCCAACCTGAGCCAGCGCCTCAAGCTGGGTGATGCCACCTATCAGCTCAACAACCTGTTCTACGGCCAATACAGCCGCGACCCGCTGCCCGGCGTGGAGTGGCTTAGCCTTACCGATCGCAGCGCCGTGCGCGGCTTCAGCCGCAGCACCCAGTCCGGCGACAACGGCTGGTATCTGCAGAACACGCTGTCGCGCAGCTTCAATTTAGGCGCCGCCACGCTGACGCCGCGCCTTGGCGCCGACGTTGGCCGCATTCTGCCGCGTCAGGACAACTCGGGCTGGCGCAGCAGCGCCGGGGTGAGCAGCGGTGCCACGTTACGCTACCGGCAGGCGCTGGTCGATCTGGAGGTCAGCCGCGGCTGGATTTTGTCGAACCACGCCACGCCTGAAGATCCCGTTCAGGTGCTGGCGCGCTTTTCTTACACCTTTTAATCAGCAGTTTTGCAGGATCCCACGGCAATATACGGAGAGACATGGATGAAAAATAATAACTTCAGACTTTCGGCGGCAGGCAAACTGGCCGCCGCGCTGGCGATAATTCTCGCCGCTTCCGCCGGCGCCTACGCCGCAGAGATCGTCGCGGCCAACGGCGCCAACGGCCCCGGCGTCTCCACCGCAGCCACCGGCGCGCAGGTGGTCGATATCGTCGCGCCGAACGGCAACGGGCTGTCGCACAACCAATATCAGGACTTCAACGTCAACCAGCCCGGCGCGGTGCTGAACAACTCCCGCGAGGCGGGGCTGTCGCAGTTGGCCGGCCAACTGGGCGCCAACCCCAATCTGGGCGGACGCGAAGCCAGCGTGATCCTCAATGAAGTGATCGGCCGCAATCCGTCGCTACTGCATGGCCAGCAAGAGATCTTCGGCATGGCTGCCGACTACGTGCTGGCCAACCCGAACGGCATCAGCTGTCAGGGCTGCGGGTTCATCAATACCAGCCATTCCTCACTGGTGGTCGGCAACCCGCTGGTGGAAAACGGCGTGCTGCAGGGTTACAGCACCTTCGGTAACCGCAACACCCTGAGCCTCAATGGCACCCTGAACGCCGGCGGCGTACTGGATCTGATCGCGCCGAAGATCGACAGCCGCGGCGAAGTGATCGTGCAAGATTTCAAACATTCGAATGGTAAAGTGACCTCGGCGACGATCAACGCCATCAGCGGCCTTAACCGCGTGGCGCGCGACGGCACGGTGCAGGCCAGCCAACAGATGCCGACCGCGCTGGACAGCTACTACCTCGGCAGCATGCAGGCCGGGCGCATCAACATCATCAACACCGCGCAGGGCAGCGGCGTGAAGCTGGCCGGCAAGCTGACCGCCGGCGACGAGCTCAAGGTGAAAGCCTATGATATCCGCAGCGAAAGCCGCGTCGACGACGCCAGCAGCAACAAAAACGGCGGCGATAACTATCAAAATTACCGTGGCGGCATCTACGTCAACGATCGCAGCAGCAGCCAGAAGCTGACCCGCACCGAGCTGAAAGGCAAAAACATCAGCCTGGTGGCGGATAACCACGCGCATCTCACCGCCACCGATATCCGCGGCGAAGACGTCACGCTGCAGGGCGGCAAACTCACGCTCGACGGCCAGCAGTTGAAGCAGACGCAAGGCCATACCGACGATCGCTGGTTCTACTCCTGGCAATACGACGTCACCCGCGAGCGCGAACAGCTGCAGCAGGCAGGTAGCACCGTCGCCGCCAGCGGTAGCGCCAAACTCATCAGCACCCAGGAAGACGTGACGCTGCTGGGCGCCAACGTCAGCGCCGACCGCGCGCTGAGCGTCAAAGCGGCGCGCGACGTACACCTTGCCGGGCTGGTGGAGAAGGATAAATCCAGCGAGCGCGGCTACCAGCGCAACCACACCTCCAGCCTGCGCACCGGCAGATGGAGCAGCAGCGACGAAAGCGAGAGCCTGAAGGCCAGCGAACTGCGCAGCCAGGGCGAACTGACGTTGAAAGGCGGTCGCAATGTCTCGACTCAGGGCGCGAAGGTCCACGCCCAGCGCGATCTGACGATCGACGCAGACAACCAGATCCAGATCGGGGTGCAGAAAACCGCCAACGCCAAAGCGGTGCGCGATGACAAAACCTCCTGGGGCGGCATCGGCGGCGGCGACAACAAAAACAACAGTAATCGCCGCGAAGTCAGCCACGCTTCCGAATTGACCAGCGGCGGCACCCTGCGCCTGAACGGCCAGCAGGGCGTCACTATTACCGGCAGCAAGGCGCGCGGCCAGAAAGGCGGCGAAGTCACCGCCACCCACGGCGGCCTGCGCATCGACAACGCGCTGAGCACCACCGTGGACAAAATCGACGCGCGCACCGGCACCGTGTTCAACATCACCAGCAGCTCGCACAAGGCCGACAACAGCTACCAGAGCAGCACCGCCAGCGAGCTGAAGTCCGACACCAACCTGACGCTGGTCAGCCGCAAGGATGCTGACGTGATCGGCAGCCAGGTCGCCAGCGGCGGTGAGCTGAGCGTCGAGTCGAAGGCTGGCAACATCAACGTCAAGGCCGCCGAGCAGCAGCAGAACATCGACGAGCAGAAGACCGCGCTCACCGTTAACGGCTACGCCAAAGAAGCCGGCGACAAGCAATACCGCGCCGGTTTGCGCATCGAGCACACCAGCGACAGCGAGAAAACCACCCGCACCGAGAACAGCGCCTCAGGCCTCAGCGGCGGCAGCGTGAAGCTCAAGGCGGAGAAGGACGTGACCTTCAGCGGTTCTCAATTGGTGGCCGACAAAGGCGACGCCAGCGTCAGCGGCAACAAGGTTTCGTTCCTGGCGGCCGACGACAAAACGACCTCAAACACCGAGCAAACCAAGATCGGCGGCGGTTTCTATTACACCGGCGGCATCGACAAACTCGGCAGCGGCGTTGAGGCTGGCTACGAGAACAGCAAAACCCAGACGCAAAGCAGCAAGGCCGTCACCTCCGGCAGCGACGTCAAAGGCAACCTGACTGTCAACGCCCGCGACAAGCTGACCCAGCAAGGCGCGCAGCACAGCGTCGGCGGCGCCTATCGAGAGAACGCCACCGGCGTCGATCACCTGGCGGCCACCAACAGCAACAGCAGCACCACCCACAAGACCGACGTCGGCGTGAACATCGGCGCCAACGTCGATTACAGCGCCGTCACGCGTCCGGTCGAGCGTGCGGTCGGCAAAGCGACCAAGCTGGACGCCACCGGCGTCATCAATGATATCGGCGGCATCGGCGCGCCTAACGTCGGCCTGGATATCGGCGCACAGGGCGGCAGCAGCGAAAAACACAGCAGCAGCTCGCAGGCAGTGGTCAGCTCGGTGAAAGCCGGCAGCATCGACATCAATGCCAAAGGCGAAGTGCGCGATCAGGGCACGCAGTACCAGGCGAGCAAAGGCGCGGTCAACCTGACGGCGGATAGCCACCGCAGCGAAGCCGCAGCAAACCGTCAGGACGAGCAGAGCCGCGACACCCGCGGCAGCGCCGGCGTGCGCGTCTACACCACCACCGGCAGCGATCTGACCGTGGACGCCAAGGGCGAAGGCGGCACCCAGCGCAGCAACAGCAGCGCCAGCCAGGCGGTGACCGGCTCGATCGACGCGGCCAACGGCATCAACGTCAACGTGAAAAAAGACGCGGTCTATCAAGGTACCGCGCTGAACGGCGGCAGCGGTAAAACCGCCGTCAATGCCGGTGGCGATATCCGCTTCGATCAGGCCAGCGACAAACAGAGCGAGAACCACAGCGGCTTTAATGTCAAAGCGTCCGCCAAAGGCGGTTTCACCGCCGACAGCAAAAACTTCGGCGCCGGTTTCGGCGGCGGCACCAACAACGGTGAAAGCAGCAGCAGCACGGCGCAGGTCGGCAACGTCAGCGGCCAGGGCGTGGAGCTGAAGGCGGGCCGCGATCTGACTCTGCAGGGCACCAACGTCAAGAGCCAGGGCGACGTCAGCCTGAACGCGGGCAACAAGGTCGCGCTGCAGGCGGCGGAATCGACCCAAACGCGTAAGGAAAGCAAGCTGTCCGGCAATATCGATCTGGGCGCCGGCAGCAGCGACAGCAAGGAAAAAACCGGCGGCAGCCTCTCCGCCGGCGGCGCCTTTGACATCGCCAAGGTCAATGAGTCCGCGACCGAGCGCCAGGGCGCCACTATCGCCTCAGACGGCAAGGTCACCCTGTCCGCCAACGGCAAAGGCGATGACGCGCTGCATCTGCAGGGGGCCAAAGTCAGCGGCGGCAGCGCCGCGATCGAGGCGAAAAACGGCGGCATCCTGCTAGAGTCCGCCAAAAACGAGCAGCATAAAGACAACTGGAATCTGGGCATCAAAGCCAACGCCAGAGGCGGCCAAACATTCAACAAGGACGCCGGCGGCAAGATCGATCCGAACACCGGCAAAGACACCCATACGCTGGGGGCCGGTCTGAAGGTCGGCGTGGAACAGCAGGATAAAACCACCCACGCCAACGCCGGCATCACCGCAGGCGACGTGGCGATCAACAGCGGCAAGGACACCCGTCTCGCCGGCGCGCGCGTCGATGCCGACAGCGTCCAGGGCAAGGTGGGCGGCGATCTGCGCATTGAAAGCCGCAAAGACGTTGAGACAGGCGTGAAGGTGGATGTGGATGCCGGCCTGAGCCACAGCAACGATCCGGGCAGCAGCGTCACCTCCAAGCTGTCGAAGGTGGGCACGCCGCGCTACGCCGGTAAGGTGAAAGAGAAACTGGAGGCCGGGGTAAACAAAGTGGCCGACGCCACCACCGACAAATACAACAGCGTGGCGCGTCGCCTCGATCCGCAGCAGGACACCACCGGCGCGGTCAGCTTCAGCAAGGCCGACGGCAAAGTCACGCTGCCGGCAACGCCGGCCGGCGAAAAACCGCAAGGCCCACTGTGGGATCGCGGCGCACGCACCGTCGGCGGCGCGGTGAAAGACAGCATCACCGGTCCGGCCGGTCGCCAGGGGCACCTCAAGGTCAATGCCGACGTGGTGAACAACAACGCGGTTGGCGAGCAGTCGGCGATTACCGGCAAGCACGGCGTGGCGCTGCAGGTCGGCGGCCAAACCCAACTGACCGGCGGCGAGATCCGCAGCCAGCAGGGCAAGGTGGAACTGGGCGGCGGCAAGGTCAGCCAGCAGGACGTCAGCGGCCAGCGCTATCAGGGCGGCGGCCGCGTCGATGCGGCCGCCACGATCGGCGGGCTGTTAGGCGGCGCGGCGAAGCAAAGCGTCGACGGCAACGTGCCGTTCGCCAGCGGCCATGCTTCAACTCAGCAAGCGGACGCCAAAGCCGGGGTGTTCAGCGGCAAATAACGCGCCCCAACGCAACGCCCCCGGTTAAAACCGGGGGCGTTTTTTTTACAGCGTGCTCGGGGTGTCTTCCCAGTCGCGATCGTCGTCTTTCGCATCCTGATCCAATACGTTGTAGGCCACAGCGCAGAACAGCGAGTTCAGGCGCTTCATGTCCCCCAACAATCCCAAATGCAACGAACTGGTCTCGATGCTCTGCACGTTTTGCTGGTGCAAACGATCGACGTGCGCGTGCGCGTAGCGACGATCCAGAATGCGGAAACGGTGCTTGGAACGGCGCAGGCGCTTGGCGCTGGTGACGTCGCCGGACAGGAACACCGACAGCCCCAAGCGCAGATTGCCGATCAGCCGTTCGTGCAGCCCGTCCAGCTCCGCCAACCCTTCCGCCGAGAAGGCGCGGCGCGCGGCGTGCGACTTGGCGCCCACATCGCCGGCCATGCGCTCGATGATGTCGCCCGCCTGTTCCAGGTTGAGCGCCATTTCGATGATCTCCGCCCAGCGGCGCGAGTCTTCCTCGCCCAAGTCTTCCTTCTGGATCTGCGCCAGATACAGCTTGATGGCGGTGTACAGCACGTCGACGTCATCGTCGAGGCGCCGCACCTCTTTATCGACCCCCTGCTTACCGTGCAGCACCTCACGTTGCAGGATCATCATGTGTTCCACCACGTCGCCCATGCGCAGCGTTTCGCGCGCCGCGTTGGCCAACGCCAGCGTCGGCGTGTCCAGCGCGCTGGCGTCCAGATGGCGCGGCCGCATGCGCGGATCGTCGGCCGCTTCGTCGACGATCAGCCGTTCGCACAGCGTCGCCATCGGCCCGGCCAGCGGGATCATCACCAGGCAGCGGATCAGGTTGTAGAACACGTG
The DNA here is from genome assembly GCF_014982455.1 of Serratia sp. X3. Classification (NCBI taxonomy): domain Bacteria; kingdom Pseudomonadati; phylum Pseudomonadota; class Gammaproteobacteria; order Enterobacterales; family Yersiniaceae; genus Serratia; species Serratia sp. X3. Next base: position 22,833 of record NZ_JADCNB010000011.1, on the reverse strand, counting down.
GAAATAGATCACCAGCTCTTCGCTGCCGCCCGGCAGTTGAGCCATCAAATCCGCCAGATAGGAGACGAACGGCAGCACCAGTATGCAGCCCACCAGCTTGAACAGCAGGCTGCCGAGCGCCACGCGCCGCCCCGCGGCGTTCTGGCCGCTGGCGTTGATCATCGCCAGCAGACCGCTGCCGAGGTTGGCGCCGATCACCAGACAGAGCGCCACCTTCAGCGAAATCACGCCGGATGCGGTCAGGGTGGCGGTCAGCAGCACCGCCGCCAGGCTGGAATAGCTGACGATGGCGAACAGCGCGCCGGTCAGGGCATCCAGCATCACGTCGCCGGTCAGCGACGAGAACAGCACTTTCACCCCGGCCGCCTGGGTGATCGGCGTGGCGGCGGCGACGATCAGCTCCAGCGCCAGCACGATCAGCCCAAGGCCGATCAGGACGCGCCCGATCTGGCCGATCCGCATCTGTTTGCGGCTGAGGAACAGGAAGACGCCGACCAGGATCAGCAGCGGCGACAGCCAGGAAAGATCGAAGGTCAGCACGCGCGCCATCAGCGCGGTGCCGACGTCGGCGCCCAGCATGATCACCAGCGCAGGCGCCAGCCCCACCAGCCCCTGAGCGACGAAAGAGGTCACCAGCAGCGCGGTGGCGTTGCTGCTTTGCACCAGCGCGGTCACGCCGATGCCGGAAACGAACGCCAGCGGTTTTTTCTCAACGCTGTCGCTCAACACGCGCCGCAGATTGGCGCCGTAAACCCGCATGATCCCGGTGCGCACGATGTGGGTGCCCCACACCAACAGCGCCACGGACGAAAGCAGGTGAAGAAGGGTCAGCACGGAAGATACGCTCCATTAACGCCCGGCCAAAGGAGGCTGATACCCGATGTTTGTCACGCGACGCACAGAGGCGAGCCAAAGGATGACGGATACAGCGCGCGGTCCCGCCTGCCGGGCGTGGGTCTGGCAGGACAGCGGGCGGGCGGCAGACCGCAGAAGAGAAGGGTTAATGCGGCGGCGGGAAGGCCCCGGCGCCGCGCTGCGAAGTCATGCAACTTCCCGCAATACAACAGGTTCCAAGTGTAGCCCAATTTCCGCGCCGTCGGGCCGCAGGTCGGCCACCGAACGGTTGAGCACGTCAACCAGCAATTCTACCTCGCAAACCTGAATCCGATACCGTACCACATTCCCGAGCAAACTGTGACCCAGGATCACCCCGCCGATCCCCTGTCCGGCCGGCAACAGGCCGATCGATTCGGGGCGGATCGCCACCTTGCCGACATAGCTGCGCCCGGTCAAGCGGCCGGCCTGTTCGGCGCTCAGCAGGTTGTAGTTACCGATAAACCCGGCGGCGAAGGCATCCGCCGGCTGGGTATACAGGGTTTCCGCATCGCCGCTCTGCACGATCTGCCCCTTGTTCATCAGCACGATGCGATCCGATAGGGTCAGCGCTTCTTCCTGATCGTGGGTGACGAAGATCGCCGTCAGGTTCAGCTCGCGCTGAATGCGCCGGATCTGCTCGCGCAGGTGTTTGCGAATACGCGCATCCAGCGCCGACAGCGGTTCGTCGAGCAGCAGCAGACGCGGGCGAGTGACCAGCGATCGCGCCAACGCCACGCGCTGACACTGGCCGCCCGACAGCTGATGCGGATAGCGCTTCGCCAAATCGCTCAGCTCCACCAGCGCCAGCACCTCCTGCACCCGCTGGCCGATCTGTCCGGCCGCCAGCTTCTGCATTTTCAGTCCAAAGGCCACGTTGCCTTCCACCGTCATATTGGGAAACAGCGCATAGCTTTGGAACACCATGCCGATGCCGCGCTTTTGCGGTGCCAGCGGCACCAGATCCTGGCCCTGCAGCAAAATTTGCCCGCTGTCGACCGGGGTCAGACCGGCCAGACAGCGCAGCAGCGTCGATTTGCCGCAGCCGCTTGGCCCCAGCAGGGTGACGAACTCCCCCTCTTCGGCGGTGAAATCGATATCCTGAAACACCTGGGTCTGGCCATAGTGTTTGTTCAGGCGGGTGACGTTGAGATAAGCCATCGGGTTAGCCCTTGTTTTTATTCAGCAGGTTCGCCAGCCAGGTGACGAGCAGCACCACGGCGAAATAGGAAATGACCAGCGCGCTGGTAAAGTGCCCGCTGCCGTTGCGCATATTGAACAGATAGACCTGCAGCGTTTCATACTGGCTGCCCACCAGCAGGTTGGCGAACACGAACTCGCCGATCAGGAACGAAAACGACAGCAACACGGCGATCGTTCCGCCCTTGCGCAGGTTCGGCAGCACCACCCAAAGCGCCGCCTGCCAAGTGCTGGCGCCGAGCAGGTGCGCGGCGTCCATCAGATCGCGCAGGTTGATCGCCTGCATGTTGTTGCTGATGGCGCGGTAGATAAACGGCAGCGCGATGGTGAAATAGCAGCCCACCAAAATCCAGGGGGTGCCGAGCAGCGGCAGCGGATCGGCGGCGAACAGCTGCATCAGCCCCACCGCCGACACCACCGGCGGCACGGCGAACGGCAGCAGGATCAGCACGTTCATCACCGCGTCAAGCCTAGGGAAGTAGTAAGCGATCACAAACATCGCCGGCAGGATCACCACCACCGACAGCAGCAACGTGCCAAAGCAGATCAGCAGCGAGTGCCACAGCGCCAGCAAAAAGCGCGAATCGCTCCACAGCGCCGTCAGCCACTTCAGGGTAAAACCGTCCGGCAAAATGGTGGCGCCCCACTGGGTGGCCAGCGCGTAAACCAGCGTCGCCGCCAGCGGCAGCAGCAGAATCAACAGCAGCAGGCCGGTCACCGTGCGGTGGTACAGGCGTTCAACACGCGACATGAGCATTCTCCATCCGATTATGAGCGCGCATTGAGGTAGCTCCTGCGCAGCATCCATTGGTGGATCACCGTGATAAACGCCATCATCGCCACCAGCAGCATCGCCAACGCGCTGGCCAGGTTCGGATCGAGGGAGATGTCCCCCGCCACCAGCGCCGAGATGCGGATCGGGATCACGTTGAAGTTGCCGGTGGTCAGCGCGTACACCGTGGCGTAGGCGCCCAGCGCGTTGGCCAGCAGGATGACGAAGGTGCCCATCAGCGCCGGCGCCAACACCGGCAGGCCGATATGCCGCCAGTAGCGCCAGGGGCCGGCGCCAAGCAGCGCCGCCGACTCGCGCCAATCGGCGCGCAGCGCATCGAACGCCGGATAGAGCAACAGCACGCCCAACGGGATCTGGAAGTAGGTATACAGCACGATCAGGCCGCTCTTCGAATAGAGGTTGAAGCTCTCCATCAAACCGTATTTGCGCAGCAGCAGCGTCAGGCAGCCGTTCAACCCCAGCAGAATGACGAAGGCGAACGCCAGCGGCACCCCGGCGAAGTTGCTGGTCATGTTGGTGAACGACATCACGAAGTCATGAAAGCGGGTCTGGCCGAGCTGGCGAAGTGAGTAACTGCCCACTAATGCAATCAGCAAGCCGTAGACGCTCGACCACAGCGAGATCTCCAGCGAGAACTGAAAGGCCTGCAGGTAGAACGGCGACGTGAGGATATCGACATAGTTGCCCCATCCCCAGCCGCCGGTCTCGCTGAAAAAGCTGTGAACCGCGATCCACACCAGCGGGGCGATCTGAAACGCGCCGAACAGCACGATAAACGGCAGCAGGCACAGCGCGGCGATCCATTTGGTTTTGCTGTTCATCGCGCATCCTGCACCAGCAGCGCCCGGCAGCGCGGCTTGTCGTGCGGCGCCTGCAGCAGATCGCAGATCGTGCCGCACAGCTCGGTTTGCTGCGGATCGGCGTCGTCCAGGCTGAAACCCGCGCCGAACACGAACAGCGGCACCTGGCGCTCTTCCGGCAACACCCCGCCGTGGCTGCGATCGTCGTTCATGCCGTGGTCGGCGGTGACCAGCACCTGATAACCGGCCGCCAGCCACTCGGGCAGGTAGCGCGACAGCGAGCCGTCGGCGCGCCGCGCCGCGTTGCGGTACTGCGGCGAAGAGAGGCCGAAGCGGTGGCCGGCGTCGTCGATGTTCATCGGATGGATCAGCAAGAAGTCCGGCTGATGACGCTGGCGCAGGCTTTCGGCGTCGTCGAACAGATGGCTGTCGGGATAGCCGTCGTCGTAATAGAAATGCCCGTGCTGGATCGGCAGTTCGGGAGCGTCGGTGTGGCGGTCGCGCGCGGCGTCGAACGGCGTACGGTTATACAATTCGCTGAACCAATGATACGCGGCGGCGGCGGTGGTCAGCCCGGCGGCGCGCGCGTAATGAAACACGCTTTGTTGATGAGAAAGGCGCGAGACGTGGTTGTGCACCACACCGCTCTCCACCGGCGTGACGCCGGTGAGGATGCATTCATACAGCGGCCGGGAGAGCGAGGGCAACTCGCTCTCCAGCAGGTACAACCGCCCGCGTCCCGCCGCGCATTCGGCCTGCAGATACCCCATGGCGTCGTGCGCCACCCGGTAGTTGAGGCCGTCCAGCAGCACGAGGATCGTTTTCATGGTGCGTTAACTCACTGCTGCATAAACATAATGACGTTTTCCTGCCACAGACGCGGCAGCGCTTTGGCGCTCTGTTCCCAGGCCGCCGGATCGGCGATCGGGTGCGCATTCTTGTACTGCTCGGCCGGCAGCAGCTTGGCCTTGACGTCGTCCGGCAGCGTCAGATGTTCGGCGCGGATCGGGCGGGCATAGCCGCGCGCCAGGTTGATCTGGCCGGCGTCGGAGAAGATGTATTCGCGCGCCAGCTTGGCGGCGTTCGGGTGCTTGGCGTATTTGTTGATGATGGTGGTGTAGCCGGAGGTGATCGAGCCGTCCGACGGGATCAGCACTTCAAAACGGGTTTTGTCGATCTGATCGCGGTAGTTCAGGCCATTGAAGTCCCACACCACGCCAACCTGCACTTCCCCTTTCTCCAGAGATGCGATCACCGGGTTACTCAGGCTCAGGCGGCCGGCTTTGGCCAGCTTGCCGAAGAATTCCAGGCCCGGCTTGAGGTTTTTCTCGTTGCCGCCCATGGCGTAGGTGGCGGCCAGCACGCCGCTGGCCGCCTGCGACGCGGTGCCGACGTCGCCGATGGTGACCTGATAGCTGCCCTTGAGCAGATCGGCCCAGCTGTGCGGGATGTCTTTCACCTGCTGCTTGTTGATGATGAAGGCGATGGTGCCGGTGTAAGCCAGCGCCCAGTGGCCGTCTTTGTCTTTCGCCCACTCCGGCACCTGATCCCAGGTAGACGGTTTGTACGGCTGCGTTACGCCCTTCTGCACCGCCACCGGGCCGAAGGCCGCGCCGACGTCACCGATGTCCGCCGTGGCGTTGTTCTTTTCCGCATCGAATTTGGCAATCTCCTGCGCGGAGCTCATGTCGGTATCGACATGCTTCAGGCCGTACTTGCTCAACAGATCTTGCCAGGTGCCTTTCCAGTTGGCCCAGCTGTCCGGCATGCCGACGCTGTTGACTTCGCCTTCTTTCTTCGCGGCCTGCTCCAGCGCCGCCAGATCGGTATCCGCGGCCCAGCTCATCTGGCTGGATAACACGATGGCACTGGTTAACACAGAAGCGCACAAACGTTTCATAACTGATGCTCCAGGTGGTAGTGTGGGGATGGCTGGACTAGTCCAGCAGGGACCAAACCAATCTAACGGACGAATGTGATAATTATATGTCAGCTTAAAAAAGCGACAGTTTTATCACCCATTGCAACGGCGAAAACGCGACGCTGGTCTACCTTAAGGAAGGCCAAACGCACTGAAACGGGACACCCGCTGTATGAGTGAAGCACCGACGACCGTCGCCACCATCTGCCAAACGCTGCACGCCCGCATCACCGCCGGCGAGTTCGCCGTGGGCGGCAAGCTGCCCTCCGAACGCGCCCTGAGCGAGCAATTCGCCACCACCCGCATTACCTTGCAGGAGGCGCTCGGCCAGTTGGAGGCGCAGGGCGTCATCTACCGCCAGGTGCGGCGCGGCTGGTTCATCTCGCCGCCACGTTTGATCTACAACCCGCTGCAGCGCAGCCATTTTCACGCCATGGCGCAGCAGCAGGGGCGCGCCGCGCATACCGAAGCGATCGACAGCGCGGTCGTCACGCTCGACGCGCCGCTGGCCGGCCGCCTGGCGCTGCCTCCTGGCGCGCAGGCCTATCGCATTCGCCGGCTGCGCTACATCGACGGGCGCGCGGTGCTGTACTGCGAGCACTACCTCAATCCGGCCTATTTCCCCGGCATTCTGGACGAAGATCTGACCCAGTCGCTGACCGCGCTGTACGCCGCGCGCTACGGCATTTACTACGGCCGGGTACGTTTCGACATGCTGCCCACCCTGCTGCCGCAGCAGGCCGCCGCCATGCTGAAGGTGACCTACGGCAGCCCGGCGCTGTTCATTACGCGGGTGAATCGCGATCAACATGACCGGGTGATCGATTGCGACCTGGAGTATTGGCGTTACGACGCGCTGCACATCGATGTGGAAGCGCTGTAAATGGCAAGGGCGCATCGCTGCGCCCTTAAAGAGGAAAGTCAGTCGGCGTCGTAGCCGAGGTTTGGCGCCAGCCAGCGCTCGACCTCGCTCACGCTCATCCCTTTACGCGCCGCGTAGTCTTCCACCTGATCGCGCTGGATCTGCGCCACCGCGAAGTACTTGCTCTCGGGGTGGCTGAAGTACCAGCCGGACACCGCCGCCCCCGGCCACATGGCGAAGGACTCCGTCAGTTCCATGCCGGTGTGGCGGTTGACGTCCAACAGCTGCCAGATGGTCGCTTTTTCGGTGTGCTCCGGGCAGGCCGGGTAGCCCGGCGCCGGCCGGATGCCCTGATAGTTTTCCCGGATCAGCTCCTCGTTGCTCAGGCTCTCGTCGGCGGCATAGCCCCAGTGCAGCTTGCGCACCTGTTCGTGCAGGTATTCGGCAAAAGCCTCCGCCAAACGATCCGCCAGCGCCTTGACCATGATTTTGTTGTAATCGTCATGCTGCGCGTCGTACGCCGCCGCCAGCGCGTCTTCCTCCAGCCCGCCGGTCACCGCGAAGGCGCCGAAGTAGTCGGCTTTGCCGCTGCTTTTCGGCGCCACAAAGTCCGCCAGGCAGTAGTTCGGGAAGTCGGTTTTTTCCGTCTGTTGCCGCAGGTGGCGGCTCACCGCCAACACCTCGTCACGCCGTTCGTCGCGGTATACCTCCACGTCGTCGCCGACGCGGTTGGCCGGGAACAGGCCGTAAACGCCGCGCGGGTTGAGGCTGCGCTCGGCGGTCAACCGATCCAGCATCTGATTGGCGTCATGGAACAGGCGCTTGGCCTCTTCCCCCACCACCTCATCCTCGAGGATGCGCGGGTACTTGCCCGCCAGCGACCAGGTCATGAAGAACGGCGTCCAGTCGATATAGTGGCGCAGCGTCTCGATGCCGGCCGACACCGGAAACACGCCAAGCTGCCGCGGCGCCGGCGGCTGATAGTCGGCCCAGTCCAGCGCCATGGCGTTGGCACGCGCCTTGTGCAAATCGACCGGCGGCGTGCGCGGCTTTTTGCGCGCGTGTTGAATGCGCACCGTTTCATACTCTTTGCGGGTGCGCGCCACAAACTCGTCGCGCAGGGAGGCGGACAGCAGCGCCGACACCACGCCCACGGTGCGCGAAGCGTTTTGCACGTAGGTGGTCGGGCCGCTGTAGTTCTGCTCGATTTTCACCGCGGTGTGCGCCTTGGAGGTGGTGGCGCCGCCGATCAGCAGCGGCAGCGTAAAGCCCTGGCGCTCCATCTCTTTGGCCACGTTGACCATCTCGTCGAGCGACGGCGTGATCAGCCCCGACAGGCCGATGATGTCGACATTCTCCTCGCGCGCGGTGCGCAGGATTTTCTCCGTCGGCACCATCACGCCAAGATCGACGATTTCATAGTTGTTGCACTGCAGCACCACGCCGACGATGTTCTTGCCGATGTCGTGCACGTCGCCCTTCACCGTCGCCAACAGGATTTTCCCCGCGGAGGTGCCCTGCTGCTTGCTGGCCTCGATGTACGGTTCCAGGTAGGCCACCGCCTGCTTCATCACGCGGGCGGATTTCACCACCTGCGGCAGGAACATCTTGCCCTCGCCGAACAGATCGCCGACCACGTTCATCCCCGCCATCAGCGGCCCCTCGATCACTTCGATCGGGCGTTCGGCCTGCTGCCGCGCTTCTTCGGTATCCAGCTCGATAAACTCGGTGATGCCCTTCACCAGCGAGTATTCCAGCCGCTTCTCCACCGGCCAGCCGCGCCATTCCGCCTGCTGTACCGCCGCTTCGCCGTCTTTGCTGCCGCGGTACTTTTCCGCCAGTTCCAGCAGGCGTTCGGTGCCATCCTCGCGACGGTTGAGGATCACGTCTTCTACCGCCTCGCGCAGCTCGCCAGGCAGATCGTCGTAAATCGCCAGCTGCCCGGCGTTGACGATGCCCATGTCCATGCCGTTGCGAATGGCGTGATACAGGAATACCGCGTGGATTGCTTCACGCACCGGATCGTTGCCGCGGAACGAGAACGACACGTTGGACACCCCGCCGGAGATCATCGCATGCGGCAGGTGGGTTTTGATGTCGGCGCAGGCTTCGATAAAGTCGACGGCGTAGTTGTTGTGCTCTTCGATGCCGGTGGCGACGGCGAAGATGTTCGGGTCGAAAATGATGTCTTCCGGCGGGAAACCGACGCGTTCGGTCAAAATTTTATAGGCGCGGCGACAGATCTCAAACTTGCGCTCGCGGGTGTCCGCCTGGCCCACTTCGTCGAACGCCATCACCACCACCGCGGCGCCATAGCGACGCACCAGCCGGGCGTGGTGGATAAAGGCCTCTTCGCCCTCCTTCATCGAGATCGAGTTGACGATACCCTTGCCCTGAATGCACTTCAGGCCTTTCTCGATAACGGACCACTTGGAGGAGTCGATCATGATCGGCACCCGGGCGATATCCGGCTCGCCGGCGATCAGGTTGAGGAAGCGCACCATCGCCGCTTCGGCGTCGAGCATCCCCTCGTCCATGTTGATGTCGATGATCTGCGCGCCGCTTTCGACCTGCTGTCGCGCCACGTCGAGCGCCTCGTTGTATTTCTCTTCTTTGATCAGGCGCTTGAATCGCGCCGAACCGGTGACGTTGGTGCGCTCGCCGACGTTGACGAACAGGGTGTTGGCGTCGATGGTCAGCGGTTCCAGACCGGCCAGGCGGCAGGCGACCGGGATATCCGGCAGCCGGCGCGGCGGCACGCCCTCGACCGCCTTGGCCATCGCGGCGATATGTTCCGGCGTGGTGCCGCAGCAACCGCCAATGATATTGAGGAAGCCGGCCTGCGCCCACTCCCCGACCTGGCGCGCCATCTCGGCCGCATTCAGATCGTACTCGCCGAAGGCGTTCGGCAAACCGGCGTTCGGGTGCGCGGTGACGTAGGTCTCCGAGATGCGCGCCAGCTCGGCGACGTACTGACGCAGCTCATCCGGCCCCAGAGCGCAGTTCAGGCCGAAGGTCAGCGGCTTGACGTGGCGCAGCGAATTGTAAAACGCTTCGGTGGTCTGGCCGGACAGGGTGCGGCCGGAGGCGTCGGTGATGGTGCCGGAAATCATGATCGGCAGTTCCACCCCCAGCGCTTCGAATTCGGTTTCCACCGCAAAAGCGGCGGCCTTGGCGTTGAGGGTGTCGAAGATGGTTTCGATCATGATCAGATCGACGCCGCCCTCCACCAGCGCGCGGGTCGATTCGCGGTAAGCCGCCACCAGTTCATCGAACGAGATGTTGCGGAACGCCGGATCGTTGACGTTCGGCGAGATGGACGCGGTGCGGTTGGTCGGCCCCAACACCCCGGCGACGTAGCGCGGTTTTTCCGGCGTGCGCGCCGTCCATTCGTCGGCGCAGGCGCGCGCCAGGCAGGCGGCCTGGTAGTTAATCTCGGCGGACAGCGACTCCATGTGGTAGTCGGCCATGGCGATGGGGGTGGCGTTGAAGGTATTGGTCTCAAGGATATCGGCGCCCGCCTCGAGGTAGGCGTAATGAATGGCGGTGATCACTTCCGGCTTGGTCAGCACCAGCAGATCGTTATTGCCTTTCAGATCGCTGCGCCAGTCGGCGAAACGCTCACCGCGGAAATCGCGCTCATCCAGACGGTAGCTCTGGATCATGGTGCCCATGCCGCCGTCCAACACCAAAATGCGCTGCGCTAACTGGCGGCGCAGTTGTTCTACTCGATTCGTCACTGTAACCCCTTCCATTGCCATCCAGCCCGTTGCTCAACTGCCGCAAAAACCAACGAGTCATCCTAGCACAGCTTGTAAGGACAAAGGGCCAGGCGACAATTGAGAGTTTTTCAGGTTGTGCGCCAACACCTCCGATGAGCTGACGGCGGCTTGCAATTCATCGACAAAAAACGAAAATGAATTCCATCATACGGAAAAAGGAATCTCACCCATGGCCACCCCTGCTCCCGCCAAGCGCGGCAAGAAGCCCCGCGCAGCAGCCCCCGCCGCCAGTGCGGCGACCGGTCAGGTACAATCGTTGACCCGTGGCCTGAAACTGTTGGAATACATTTCGGAAGCCCAGGGCAACGTGGCGCTGACCGATCTGGCCCAGCAGGCCGGCCTGCCGAACTCCACCACTCACCGCCTGCTCACCACCATGCAGCAGCAGGGATTCGTGCGCCAGGTCGGCGATCTCGGCCTGTGGACCATCGGCTCGCACGCCTTTGTGGTCGGCAGCAGCTTCCTGCAAAGCCGCAATCTGCTGGCGATGGTGCATCCGACGCTGCGCCGCCTGATGGAAGAGTCGGGTGAAACGGTCAACCTGGCGGTGCTGGATACCAGCGAGTACCAGGCAATCATCATCGATCAGGTGCAGTGTACGGCGCTGATGCGCATGTCGGCGCCGATCGGCGGCAAACTGCCGATGCACGCCTCCGGCGCCGGCAAAGCGTTCCTCGCCACCCTGCCGGACGATCAGGTGACCAAACTGCTGCACAAGAAAGGCATGCACACCTACACGCCGCATACCCTGACGCCGCACAACCTGAAAGAGGGGCTGGCGCAGATCCGCAAACAGGGCTTCTCCTTTGACGACGAAGAGCACGCGCTCGGCCTGCGCTGCGTGGCGGCCTGCATCTTCGACGAGCACCGCGAAGCCTTCGCCGCCATTTCCATCTCCGGCCCGGTGTCGCGCATCACCGACGATCGCGTGATCGAGCTGGGTGCGCTGGTGATCCACGCGGCGAAAGAGATCAGCCTGGCCTACGGCGGCGTGCGCTAATCCCGCTCATCCGAGGGGCGCCCCAGTGCGCCCCTGCTCCCCTGCCATGCTCTGTTGTCAGCATGTAACAGGCTGTCGGCATCCTGTTTAGCGCACAGGAAAAAAGCTTGAAGCCGATCACAGTTAACGATCCTCACGGCGAAAGCCCATTGCAACCGCTCAAACTTCCTTCGACAATGTTACCGATAACATGTTACCGGTAACAATCAAACTGAACGAAGGTAACGTCACCCGGTGTTTTGGAGCCAAGCCATGACCAACAATCAAAATCGCATTTACGTCGTTATGGGCGTTTCCGGCAGCGGCAAGTCCGCCGTCGCCGCCGCCGCGGCCCGCCAACTCTCCGCCGGCTTCCTCGACGGCGACTTCCTGCACCCACGCAGCAACATCCTGAAGATGGCCGCCGGCGAGGCGTTGAACGACGACGATCGCGCGCCGTGGCTGGCCGCGCTCAACGACGCCGCCTTCGCCATGCAACGCACCAACAACGTGTCGATCATCGTCTGCTCGGCGTTGAAAAAGCAGTATCGCGACCGCCTGCGCGCCGGCAACGGCAACCTGTCATTCATCTATCTGCACGGCGAGTTCCCGGTGATCGAATCCCGCCTGGCGGCGCGCAACGGGCACTTCTTCAAGCCGCAGATGCTGGTCACCCAGTTCGCCGCGCTGGAGCAACCGGGCGCCGACGAGAACGACGTGATGGCGATCGACATCAATCAGCCGCTGGACGCGGTGATCGCCGATACCGTGCGCCATATCCAGAGCTTCCTGCCGCAGGACGTGTGCGCGTGAGTACCGTAACGCTGGTCGGTACCGCAGTCGGCTCGGTTTTACTGCTGTTATTCCTGGTGATGAAGGCGCGCATGCACGCCTTCGTCGCGCTGATGCTGGTGTCCATCGCCGCCGGCATTTTCTCCGGCATGCCGCTGGAACACATCGCCGACACCATGCAAAAAGGCATGGGCGACACGCTGGGCTTCCTGGCGATCGTGGTGGCGCTCGGGGCGATGTTCGGCAAGATCCTGCATGAGGTCGGCGCGCTCGACCAAATTGCGGCGCAATTGCTGAAACGATTCGGACAAAGCAAGGCGCACTACGCGCTCGGCATCGCCGGGCTGATCTGCGCGCTGCCGCTGTTCTTCGACGTGGCGGTGGTGCTGCTGATCGGCATCGTGTTCGCCGTGGCGCGCCGCACCGACGGCAATATCGTCAAGCTGGCCATCCCGCTGTTCGCCGGCGTGGCCGCCGCCGCTTCCTTCCTGCTGCCGGGGCCGGTGCCGATGCTGCTGGCGTCGCAGATGAAGGCCGATTTCGGCTGGATGATCGCCATCGGCCTGGTGGCGGCGGTGATCGGCATGCTGATCGCCGGCCCGCTGTACGGCAGCTTTATCAGCCGTTTCGTCAACTGGCCGATGCCACCGGAAGAGAATGAGCCGACGCTGACCAAGGGCAATCTGCCGTCGTTCGGCTTCAGCCTGGCGCTGGTGCTATGCCCGCTGGTGCTGGTCGGCATGAAAACCATCGGCGCGCGGCTGGTCACCCCCGGCTCGCAACTGCAGCAGTGGCTGGAGTTTATCGGCCACCCGTTCACCGCCATCCTGCTGGCCTGCCTGATCGTGATTTACGGTCTGGCGAAGCCGCGCGGCATGAGCAACGAACAGACGCTGGCCATCTGCTCCGCTGCGGTGCAGCCGGCCGGGATCATCCTGCTGATGACCGGCGCCGGCGGGGTGTTCAAGCAGATCCTGGTGGATTCCGGCGTGGGGCCGGCGCTGGGTGACGCCATGATCGGCGCCGGCCTGCCGATCGCCGTGGCCGCCTTCGCGCTGTCCGCCATGGTGCGGGTGATTCAGGGCTCGGCCACCGTCGCCTGCCTGACCACCGTCGGTCTGGTGCTGCCGGTCACCAGTCAGCTCGGGCTCAGCGGCGGGCAACTGGCCGCGCTGGCCATCTGCATCGCCGGCGGCTCCATCGTGCTGAGCCACGTCAACGACGCCGGCTTCTGGCTGTTCGGCAAATTCACCGGCGCCAACGAACTGCAAACGCTGAAAACCTGGACGGTGATGGAAACCATCCTGGGCAGCGTCGGCGGCGTCATCGGCATGATTGCATTCACGATGTTTTAAATCCACATCGCCCCCGGCCTTGCACACCAGGGCTGCAAATCACCCCCGGGGGCACCGCCACAGGCGGCGACTATAACAACAGCAATGTGAGGAAGGCATGATTAATCCAACCTTGTCCCGTGTCACACAGCGCATCATCGACCGTTCCCAGGCCAGCCGCGCCGCCTATCTGGCGCGTATCGAGGCGGCCCGCTCCCAAACCGTCCACCGCGCGCAGCTCGCCTGCGGCAACCTGGCCCACGGCTTCGCCGCCTGTCAGCCCGATGACAAGGCGTCGCTGAAAAACATGGTGCGCAGCGATATCGCCATCATCACCGCTTACAACGACATGCTGTCGGCCCACCAGCCCTACGAACACTACCCAGAGCGGCTGAAGCAGGCGCTGAAGGCGGTCGGCGCCGTGGGCCAGGTGGCCGGCGGCGTGCCGGCGATGTGCGACGGCGTGACGCAAGGGCAGGACGGCATGGAACTGTCGCTGATGAGCCGCGACGTGATCGCCATGTCGGCCGCCGTCGGCCTGTCGCACAATATGTTCGACGGCGCGCTGTTCCTCGGCATCTGCGACAAGATCGTGCCGGGGCTGGTGATGGCTGCCCTCTCCTTCGGCCACCTGCCCGCGCTGTTCGTGCCGGCCGGCCCGATGAGCAGCGGCCTGCCGAACAAGGAAAAAGTGCGCGTGCGCCAGCTGTACGCCGAGGGCAAGGCCGACCGTTTGGCGCTGCTGGAGGCCGAGGCGGCCTCTTATCACGGCATCGGTACCTGCACCTTCTACGGCACCGCCAACACCAACCAGATGGTGATGGAAGTGATGGGTCTGCATCTGCCGGGAGCCTCCTTCGTCCATCCGGACACGCCGCTGCGCGACGCGCTGAACGACGCCGCCGCGCGCCAGGTGACCCGACTGACCGATACCGCCGGCAACTACCTGCCGATCGGCCGCCTGGTGGACGAGAAAGTGGTGGTGAACGGCATCGTCTCGCTGCTGGCCACCGGCGGCTCCACCAACCTGACCATGCATCTGGTGGCGATGGCGCGGGCGGCGGGCATCATCATCACCTGGGACGATTTCTCGGAGCTGTCGGAGGCGGTGCCGCTGCTGTGCCGCATCTACCCGAACGGCCCGGCCGACATCAACCAATTCCAGGCCGCCGGCGGCGTGCCGCTGGTGGTGCGCGAGCTGCTGCAACACGGCCTGCTGCACGAAGACGTGCATACCGTGGCCGGTTTCGGCCTGCGCCGCTACACCCAGGAACCGTGGCTGGATAACGGCCAACTGGTGTGGCGCGAAGGCGTGGCCGGCTCGCTCGACGCCAGCGTGATCGCCAGCGTGGCCCAGCCGTTCGAACATCACGGCGGCACCAAAGTGATGGCCGGCAATCTGGGCCGCGCGGTGATGAAAACCTCGGCGGTGCCCGCCGATAACCAGATCATCGAAGCGCCGGCGGTGGTGTTCGACAGCCAGCACGACATCGTGCCGGCGTTCGAAGCCGGCAAGCTGGATCGCGATTGCGTGGTGGTGGTGCGCTTCCAGGGGCCGCAGGCCAACGGCATGCCGGAGCTGCACAAGCTGATGCCGCCGCTGGGCGTGCTGATGGATCGCGGCTTCAAAGTGGCGCTGGTGACCGACGGCCGCCTGTCCGGCGCCTCCGGCAAGGTGCCTTCCGCCATTCACGTCACCCCGGAAGCCTATACCGGCGGCCTGCTGGCGAAAGTGCGCGACGGCGATCCGATCCGCGTCAACGGCCGTAGCGGCGAGCTGCAGGTGCTGGTCGACGCCGACGAGTTGGCGCGGCGCACGCCTTACCAACCCGATCTGAGCGCGGAACACATCGGCTGCGGCCGCGAGCTGTTCGGCGCGCTGCGCAGCCAGCTGTCAGGCGCCGAGCAGGGCGCCTGCTGCATCAAATTTTAATCGATAGCCTGGCCGCATCGCCGCCTGGCGGCGGCCACAGAGGAGAACGTCAGCATGAACAAGTGGACAACAAGCGCCGAGCAGATCCTGACGGCGGGGCCGGTGGTGCCGGTCATCGTGATCAACAAGCTGGAACATGCGGTGCCGTTGGCGAAAGCGCTGGTCGCCGGCGGCGTGCGGGTGCTGGAGGTGACGCTGCGCACCGCCTGCGCCATGGACGCCATTCGCGCCATCGCCCAAGAAGTGCCGGAAGCGATCATCGGCGCCGGTACGGTGATCAATCCGCAGCAGCTGCGGGAAGTGACCGAAGCCGGTGCGCAGTTCGCCATCAGCCCAGGCCTGACCGACGAGCTGCTCAAAGCCGCCACCGCCGGTTCCATTCCCTTGATCCCGGGCATCAGCACCGTTTCCGAACTGATGCAGGGCATGGATTACGGCCTACGCGAGTTTAAATTCTTCCCGGCGGAAGCCAACGGCGGCGTAAAAGCGCTGCAGGCGATCGGCGGCCCGTTCCCGCAGGTGCGTTTCTGCCCGACCGGCGGCATCTCGCCGGACAATTACCGCAGCTATCTGGCGCTGAAAAGCGTGCTGTGCATTGGCGGCTCCTGGCTGGTGCCGGCGGACGCGCTCGAAAGCGGCGACTACGCGCGCATTACCGAACTGGCGCGCGCCGCCGTGGCGGGCGCCCAGGCCTGATTTACATCGCAGCGGTGGCGGCCGGCAGCGCCGCCCCGCTGCGCTGGCTGAACCGCTGCTTCTTGCGATAAGCGAACACGTCTTCCACATGCCCCTCGCGGATGCGCTGCTGCAACCCGCGCCAATACTCCGCGGTAAACAGATCGCTGTGCAACTCTTCAAACACCTGCCGAATGCGCCGATCGCCGCACAGGAAGTGGCGGAACTCTTCCGGGAACACATCGTTGGGCGCGATGCTGTACCACGGCTCGCTGGCCAGCTCGTCCTCCGGATAACGCGGCGGCGGGATATCGCGGAAGTTGACCTCGGTCATGTAGCAAATCTCGTCGTAGTCGTAGAACACCACACGCCCGTGGCGCGTCACGCCGAAGTTCTTGAACAGCATGTCGCCGGGGAAAATATTGGCGGCGGCCAACTGCTTGATCGCGTTGCCGTACTCTTCAATCGCATCGCGCATCTGCTGGTCGTTGGCCTGCTCCAGATACAGGTTCAGCGGCGTCATGCGCCGTTCCATATACAAATGTTTGATCACGATGCGATCGCCGAGATCTTCCAGCTTGCCCGGCACTTCGCGCCGCAGCTCTTCCAGCAGTTCCGGGCTGAGGCGCGCCTTGTCGACGACGAAATTTTCGTACTCCTGGGTATCCGCCATGCGCCCGACGCGATCGTGCTCTTTCACCAGCTGATAGCAAGCCATCACCTGCGCCTGCGTCACCTCTTTCTGCGGGGCGAATTCGTCTTTGATCACTTTAAACACCCGATCGAAGGACGGCAGGGTGAACACCAGCATCACCATGCCCTTCACCCCCGGCGCGATGATGAACTGCTCCTGCGACTGCGCCATAAAGGTCAGGTATTCGCGATAGCATTCGGTTTTACCGTGTTTTTGGCAGCCGATCGCCATGTACAGCTCGGCGGTGGTCTTGCCCGGCAGGATCTCGCGCAGCCACTCCACCATCGCCGCCGGCAGCGGCGCGTAGACCATAAAATAAGAGCGGGCGAAACCGAAGACGATGCTGGCCTCGGCCTTGCCGGTCAGGCAGGCGTCGATAAACAGCGCGCCCGATTCGCTGTGGTGGATCGGCAACAGGAACGGGTAAACGCCGTCGGCCAGGCGCAACTTGCCGACCAGCCAGGCGGCCTTGTTGCGATAGAACAGCTCGTTGGCGATCTGGAAGGTCGCCTCCGTCAGTTGCTGTGGGCTAAAGGCGCGTTGCAGCGCCTGAGTGATGTAGCGAATGTCGCGTGTCAGATCCTCCCACGGCAACCGCAGCGGCAGATCGCTCAATACGCTGCGCAGCATCGCCGGCAGATCGCCATGGGGAGTGAAATCGCGCGCCAGCGGACGCGGAATGTCGCGAAAGCGCCGCTCCGGCTGCGAACTGAAGACGAACAGCTTGTCCGGCGTCAAATCGCGATGCTTGAACAGCCGGCAGTAGACCGAGTTGAAGAAGCTTTCGGCGATCTCGAAACGCGGGTAGTCCGGCAGCAGATCGATATAGACCGCTTTGACCCGGCTGGGGAAGTCGGCGTCGAAGTATTTCTGCCCGGTGATGCATTTAAGCTGCTCCACCACCAGGCCGACGTGATGGTCGTACAGATGGATGCGCTTTTTCATCGCCTGCTGCACCGCCGGCCAATCCGCCTGCTCAAAGCGCTGCTGCGCGCCGGCGGTCACTTCCAGAAAGCGGCCGTACTGCGCATCGAAGCCCTGCAGGATCGTCTGTGCGATCAACAACTCCAGTTTTGCCGCCATCCTTACCCCCGCCAGAAAAAGAAGCCTGCGCATGCAGGCTCCGGGTGAAACGTCTTCAAGCTTGCCGCATCAGAACTGCTGTTCTTCCGTCGAACCGGTCAGCGCGGTCACCGAAGAGGCGCCGCCCTGAATGATGGTGGTGACCTTGTCGAAGTAGCCGGTGCCCACCTCTTGCTGGTGCGACGCGAAGGTGTAACCGCGCTCCACCGCGGCGAACTCCGCCTGCTGCACCTTCTCGACGTAGTGTTTCATCCCTTCGCCCTGCGCATAGGCGTGCGCCAGGTCGAACATGTTGAACCACATGCTGTGGATGCCCGCCAGCGTGATGAACTGATACTTGTAGCCCATGTCCGACAGCGCCTGCTGGAAGCGGGCGATGGTCTGGTCGTCGAGGTTCTTCTTCCAGTTGAACGACGGCGAGCAGTTGTAGGCCAGCAGCTTGCCAGGGTATTTGGCGTGGATGGCGTCGGCGAAGCGCTGGGCGGCATCCAGATCCGGCGTTGAGGTTTCGCACCACACCATATCGGCGTAAGGGGCATAAGCCAGACCGCGGCTGATCGCCTGCTCGACGCCGGCATGGGTACGGAAGAAGCCTTCCGCCGTACGCTCGCCGGTGACGAAGGCGCTGTCATACGGATCGCAGTCAGAGGTCAGCAGGTCGGCCGCATCGGCGTCGGTACGGGCGATCACCAACGTCGGCACGCCGAGCACGTCGGCCGCCAGGCGCGCGGCGACCAGTTTCTGGATCGCTTCTTGCGTCGGCACCAGCACTTTGCCGCCCATATGGCCGCATTTCTTCACCGCCGCTAGCTGATCTTCGAAGTGCACCCCGGCGGCCCCGGCGGTAATCATCGCTTTCATCAGCTCAAAGGCGTTCAATACGCCGCCGAAGCCGGCTTCCGCATCGGCGACGATCGGCAGGAAATAATCGGTGTACCCTTTGCTGCCCGGCTCAATCTGGTTCGCCCATTGGATCTGATCGGCGCGGCGGAAGGTGTTGTTGATGCGCTCGACCACCTTCGGCACCGAGTCCACCGGATACAGCGATTGGTCAGGGTACATGGCCGCCGCGCTGTTGGCGTCGGCCGCCACCTGCCAGCCGGACAGGTAGATGGCCTCGACGCCGGCTTTGGCCTGCTGCAGCGCCTGGCCGCCGGTCAGCGCGCCCAGGCAGTTCACGTAGCCTTTGCGCGCCTTGCCGTTCAGCAACGCCCACAGTTTGGCGGCGCCGTTTTGCGCCAGGGTGCATTCCGGGTTGACCGAACCGCGCAGGTTGATCACGTCTTCAGCGCTGTAAGGGCGAGTGATGCCTTCCCAACGGGCCGATTTCCATTCCTGTTCCAGCTGCTGGATCTGTTGAGAGCGAGAGGTAGACATAATTTTTATCCTTTCAGTCATGTAGGGTTGATTGGGAAAGTTCAGGCCAGCAGCTCATAGCCGGGCAACGTCAGGAAATCGATTAATTCATCTTGCGTGGTGATGCGCTCCATCAGGCGCGCCGCCTCTTCGAACCGGCCGGCGTTAAAGCGCGCTTCCCCTACTTCTTCACGCACCACCAACATCTCTTCTTGCAGCATCTGGCGGAACAGCGCCTTGGTGACCGGGCGCCCGTCGTTCAGGCTCTTCTCGTGGTGGATCCACTGCCAGATAGAGGTACGGGAGATCTCCGCCGTCGCCGCATCTTCCATCAAACCGTAAATCGGCACGCAGCCGTTGCCGGAGATCCAGGCTTCGATGTACTGCACCGCCACGCGGATATTGGCGCGCATCCCCGCTTCGGTGCGTTCGCCGTCGCACGGTTCCAGCAGTTGCGCGGCGCTGATCGGCGCATCCTGCTCACGCAGCACGTCCAGCTGGTTTTGTCGATCGCCCAATGCGTTGCCGAACACCTCCATCACCGTGTCCGCCAAGCCCGGGTGCGCCACCCAGGTGCCGTCGTGGCCATTGTTGGCTTCCAGCTCTTTGTCCGCCCGCACCTTGTTCAGCACCCAGGCGTTTTTTTCGGCGTCTTTGCTCGGGATAAACGCCGCCATGCCGCCCATGGCGAACGCGCCGCGCTTATGACAGGTTTTGATCAACAGGCGCGAATAGGCGCTGAGGAAAGGTTTTTCCATGGTCACCGACTGACGGTCCGGCAGCACGCGATCGCCGTGGTTCTTCAGCGTTTTGATGTAGCTGAAGATGTAATCCCAGCGGCCGCAGTTCAGGCCGACGATGTGATCGCGCAGGTGATACAGGATCTCGTCCATCTGGAACACCGCCGGCAGAGTTTCGATCAGCACGGTCGCCTTGATGGTGCCGCGCGGCAGATCGAAACGATCCTCGGTAAAGCTGAAGACATCGCTCCACCAGGCCGCTTCCTCCCAGGACTGGGTTTTCGGCAGATAGAAATACGGGCCGCTGCCCTTGGCCAACAGCTGGCGATAGTTGTGGTAGAAGTACAGCGCGAAATCGAACAGGCCGCCGGGAATGGCCTCATCACGCCACAGCACGTGCTTCTCCGGCAGATGCAGACCGCGTACGCGAGCGATCAATACCGCCGGGTTCGGTTTCAGCTGGTAGATTTTGCCGGCTTCATTGGTGTAGGAGATGGTGCCGTTAACCGCATCATGCAGGTTGATTTGGCCGTCGATGACTTTGTCCCAGCTTGGCGCCAGCGAATCTTCGAAGTCGGCCATAAACACTTTTACGTTGGCGTTCAGCGCATTGATCACCATCTTGCGCTCGACCGGCCCGGTGATCTCGACCCTGCGGTCACGCAGGTCTTGCGGAATGCCGCGGATCTGCCAACTGCCTTCACGAATGGAAGCAGTTTCCGAAATAAATCCCGGCAGTTCACCGCGATCGATATTTTGTTGCCAGCGGACACGCGCCGCCAGCAGCTCGTTGCGCCGCGGCGTGAATTTAGCCACCAGGTCCGCCAGGAATTCAACCGCTTCATCCGTTAACACCTGGCGCTCCGCTGCGGCGAAACCCTGCGTAAACCTTAACTCCGTGCCTGCTATCTGTTGCGTCATGACCTTGCTCCTTCCCATCGTTGCGCCCGAGCGACCGGCGCATTTTCATCAGAAATCACTGTGGATCAGGGCGGATGAAACGATCCTAAACTGGTCAGATCTCATCCCGATAGCGTTAAGAATACCCAACAAAAAATAAAAATCAAAAACCATTTCCATTTTATTATTAAATATTTTATTAACACTTCATTATCAATTGGTTAGGGAAAATAACACGGTCAACAGGTAAGGAAATCGGTTCCAATAGAATTGCAAAGACGAGCTAACACCTTGTTAGGTAATGATTTTTTTGGAGAATTGACGGGTAAAAAGAGGATCGTGCAGAGGATGAGCAGTGCGGCGGCCTCGATTCAGCCGCCGGCAGGCAGAAAAGATCAGTCGAGAGTCGGATTCATATGGCGCAGATCGTAAGGCGTGATCTGGTAGACGTAATAGTTGAGCCAATTGGAAAACAGCAGGTGGCCATGGCTGCGCCAGGTGGCTTTCGGTGTCAGTGCGGGGTTGTCATCGGGGAAGTAGTTGATCGGTACGGCAGGATCGAGGCCAGCTTCGTTGTCGCGACAATACTCTCCCGCCAGCGTCATTGTATCGTATTCCGGATGGCCGGTGACGAACGCCAGGCGCTTATCCCTGCTGGCGAACAGGTAGGCGCCGGCCTGCTCGGATTCGGCCAGGATGTCCAGGTCGGTATATTGGCGAATCACCTCGGTCGGGAAATCGGCATAGCGTGAATGCGGCGCCAGGAAGCTTTCGTCGAAGCCGCGCGTCAGCAACGCATGCTGCTGCAGCGTTTGGTGCGGATAAACGCCGGAGAGCTTCACTTCGCGCGTCATCTTGGGAATGCCGTACAGAATATTCAACGCCGCCTGTACCGCCCAGCACACGAACAGCGTGGAGGTAACGTGATGCTTGGCCCAGTCGATCACCCGTTCGATCTGCGGCCAGTAGGCAACATCGCAGAAATCGACCAGCCCCAGCGGCGCGCCGGTGACGATCAGGCCATCGAAGTTCTCGTTCTGGATATCCTCGAAGTCGCAGTAGAAGTTGTTCAGATGCTCGGCCGGCGTGTTCTTCGATTCGCGGCTGTCGATACGCAGCAGCTGGATATCAATCTGCAGCGGCGAGTTGGAAAGCAGGCGCAGAAACTGGTTTTCCGTTTCGATCTTCTTTGGCATCAGATTAAGGATCAGCACTTTCAGCGGCCTGATTTCCTGTGTTTTTGCCCGTGAGGATGTCATCACAAAGACATTCTCACCGCGCAAGAAATTGACCGCAGGTAACTCATCAGGAACACGAATCGGCATTGCTTAACCCTCACACATCCATTTATACGTTTAGACTTCTAGATGCCCGAAGATAGCGTTTTTTTCCGTCGATGTCGAGCGTTCAGCGGAAAGGTGAAAATGTTTCATTGCGCGAGCTGCGTCAGGATCTTGGCAGGGAGGATGAGAGGTACTGAAAGCAAAAAGGCCATCCTTTCGGATGGCCTCGTGGCTTATTTGATGCTTGGCAGTGTCCTACAGTATTCGTCTCATCCTGAGACTCTCCCCTGCGGGGCCGCCGCAAGCGGCGTTAAGGCCCGTTCCCGACGGGCCTTTCGCATGCCCATGCTCGAGCAGAACACCAAATAACAGACAAAACAAAAAGCCCCATGCTTTCGCATGAGGCTTGTTGTTTTATTTGATGCTTGGCAGTGTCCTACTCTCGCATGGGGAGACCCCACACTACCATCGGCGCTACGGCGTTTCACTTCTGAGTTCGGCATGGGGTCAGGTGGGACCACCGCGCTATTGCCGCCAAGCAAATTCTTTTTTCTGCCGAACTTCTAAACCCACTTTAAATAAAGTGGTGCTGATACCCAGAGTCGAACTGGGGACCTCACCCTTACCAAGGGTGCGCTCTACCAACTGAGCCATATCAGCACGCTTAATTTGATGCCTGGCAGTGTCCTACTCTCGCATGGGGAGGCCCCACACTACCATCGGCGCTACGGCGTTTCACTTCTGAGTTCGGCATGGGGTCAGGTGGGACCACCGCGCTATTGCCGCCAGGCAAATTCTGTTTCATTCCAACCGCTTCACTTCCATGAAGCCAT
>NZ_JADCNB010000010.1:0-118021 GCF_014982455.1 Serratia sp. X3 | reverse complement strand
TACCTGAACACCCGCACCCACAGCCAAACCTTCGCGTTGCACCTGACCGAGTGCGATCTCAGCCTGGGCAATACGGTGGCCATTACGTTTACCGGTACTGAGAACGCCAAACTGCCCGGCCTGTTGGAGCTGGATACCGGCAGCCTGGCGTCGGGGATCGGCATCGGGCTGGAGGACAGCAGCGGCAAGGCGCTGCCGCTCAATCGCGCCAGCGATAAATTCCGCCTGAACGCCGGCAACACCACACTCACGCTGCAAGCCTATGTGCAGGGAGAGCCGGAAGCCATCCAGACGAAGTCCATCGGCCGCGGCACCTTCAGCGCGGTGGCCACCTTCACGTTGGAATACGAATAAGCGTCTACAAGGACAAAAAACGCAATGATGATTAAACCCCTCACTCGCGCCCTGCGCATGAGTCTGCTGTGCCTGTTGGCGTTGAGCGCCGCCGCTTGCCAAAGCCAAAAGTCGGGCAAGCCCGCCGTGAACACCCAAAATCAGGCTGTGCAACCTCCGTCAGAAGAGGTGTTGCGCAAGCAGCGTGAGGCCGAGCAACTGCGGCAGTGCCAGCAGCAGCTGGGCGCGTTGCGCACGGTCAACGAGAAACAGTATAAGCGCTACAAACAGGCGTTCGACAGCCTGATGAGCGGCGCTTCGCAGTACGCCAGCCTGCGCGCCCGGGTAAACGGCGACACGCAGGAGACGGTGGATGCGCTGTATCGCTACAAGGTCAACTATCTGTGCGCCGGGGTGAATCAGGCGGTGTTGACCGGCTTGGCGGATCGCGGGGAGCAGGTTAAATGAGGCTGCGTCTGCTGGGCTGTGTCGCTTTGCTGTTCACCGGCGTCGCGCAAGCGGACGACGGCGTGCCGGCGCTGCTGCAGTTTGCCGAGCAGTATCAACGGCAGAACACCGAATCGGCGAGCGAAGAAAAAACGGCGCCGGACGACCGTGCGTCGGGGCAAAAAAAGCGTGAACCCGCGAAGCGCCCGTCGGACAACAATAAGCCAGCCTCACCGGCCAAAACGTTTACGCTGAGCCAGGAATTATTGGCGCGCGATCAACAGCTGGCGCGCCAGCGAATGGAACTGACGATGCTGCGCCAGGAGCTCGCCGCGCTGCGGGCGGAGAAAGCGGTCCCCCCCGTCGCGGCGTTGCCGGATTCGTCAACGCTTCAACAGTGGATCGCCGGGCTGGGTGCCGCCTGGCGCGGTTCGCCCGACGCGCAGCGCGCCGAGGCGCTGTTGCGTCAGGCGACGCAGGAAACCGCCAAAAGCAGAGCGACGGCGGCGCAGGCCGAACGGCGCGTCAACGAACTTGAGTCTGCCGCGCAGGCATCGGCACAGACGCTTGCACAACGCCAACGCGAGCACCAGGAGGCGTTGCATGCTCTGCGCGCCGCGTTGGAAGAAAGCGAGCAGAAGCGGGCCGATGAGCAGAAAGTGACCCAGCAGGCGCGCGAAGACCTGCTGGCGTTGCGTAAGCGGCTGCAATGGGAGATGACGCCGGAGCAGTTGAAGGATGAACGCAAGCGTTTGTCCTATGCGGCGGGCAGTGCGCTGGGGCGGGATATTCAGGGGTTGATGACGGAGCGTCAAAGCTGGGGCGTACCGGTGGATCGCGACAGCCTGTTGGCGGGGGTTATCGACAGCGTGTCGGGGCGTTTGCAGCTGCCGCCGCAGGAACTGAACACGTTGACGGCGCAGGCGGATGCCGCCGCCGTGGCCGCGCGTGAGAAACGCGTTAACGAACAGCAGCGGCGTGATGAAGATTATCTGGCGCAGTTCCGTCAACAAAAGGGCGTAAAACAGTCGGCGATGGGCTTCTGGTATCGGGTGGATTATGCCGGGGAGGGCGCACTGGCGCCAACGGCGGTGGTCGATGTGGTCGTGAAGGAGAAATTGACCGACGGCACGGTGATCCAGGATATGGAACTGAGCGGCAAGGTGCTGTCGCAACCGCTGTCCGAGTATCCGCCGCTGTTCCGGGAGGCGATAAGTCATCTGCACAACCACGGCTCGTTGACGATGGTCGTGCCGCCGGCGCTGGCCTACGGTGAAACCGGCTATCCGCCGAAGGTGCCGCCCAACGCCACCATGGTTTATGAATTGCGCATCGACAACAGCCAGGCGCCGGCAAAGGGCGTCCAGGCGGTTAAACGGGAAGCCGACACGGCGGGAGGGCAGGGATGAACACGATGGTAAAAATCGCGCTATTTGATGAGAATCGATACTTCAGCGCCGGTTGGCAAGAGGCTCTGGCGCTGCACTTCAGCACTTACGGCAAGCGCACGCTGTTAGTGGATGCGCGGCAGGTTCACGAAGCCGATCTGGTGTTCTGCTATTTTCCTCCCGGCGTAAAGAGTTGCTTTGGCCATTTATTTGATATGCAGAATATAGGGCGGAAAACACTGTATTTCTCGTTGCGAAAACCGAAAAAAAGATTTCATCGTGTTATTGACGATAGCTGTGGGCTGGAAGCCGGCGTCATCTACCACAATATGCCGTTGGACTCGGCGCTGCATCAGGTGAGCACTGAGTTGGAGTTGGGCGGCAAATGGCCGGACTGGCCGAGTTGTGGCATGAACTGTGTATGCCAACACCGAGGTCTTACGCTGCGGGAACAGGAGATCATGCGCTGGATGGCACGAGAGATGGGGGTAAGGCAGATCGCCCGGATGCTGGATATTAGCGTGAAGACGGTCAGCAACCACAAGATGAGCGTTATGCGCAAGATGGGGTTCCGGCGTAATGCCGAGCTTTACAGCTGGCTGCGATGGAGTTCTGGCAGCGATGTTATTAAAGAAAGAGTGTTTTTTAGAAAACACAATATTCTTAGTAAGTAATCTTGCTGATCCTATATTTTTTGAGAGTGTTAAGAGATTATATTATCTATAAGATACTATTCAAACTAATTAACGTGAGGATATATGACTAGTTACACATTGTTTTCTTTTTTTTTGACAATGTTTTTTATTGTTCTCAGTTTAACAATAAGTACATATATGTATCGAAAGGGAACTATTCCAAGATCAAGAAGTATGATCTTCATATCTAATTTCTTCATGGCTGTAACAGTTATCATGATAATGGTTTTTATTCTTACTTTTAACTTTACTTTTGAGAAGGTGCTTAGTTTCTTCTCCTGCGCAACTTTGTGGTAAAGCTTATTTGTTGTTAGGGGCATTGCGTTTCTGTAGTTATTTATGCTTTTTTGTTCAGTTTCTATAATTTCATGCGTGGCTGTTAGTTAGTATTGGTATGTTTTTTGTGTCTTTCATTATTAATTTTCGCCACGCATTACATAGTCTTGATTTTATTATCAATGCCGAATTTATAAGTTGGGGTGTATGTTAATTGATGTTGATGTTTTCGCCAAAATGATAGGGTTGAAGCCTGGGGAATTAATATTTTACATTAGAAGTAAAAGTGATTATAAGGGCTGTAAGCTGCCTAGTCCTACGAGGGGTTCAAAAGGTGGTATGAAATTTAAATTTAATGAAGTTATAAACTTTTGCGATAAAGTCAACAATAAAACACTAGGGAGTTGATGTGATATATACATATATAAGCATATAAAAGTGTGATGACTAATTATGTTTTGTCATAATTGTATATGGTAGAGCGTAGTGGGTGTGGGATTTGATTTTTTGTCTGTGATATTCAAGTCGTTGTACGAATGGAAATATATAATAGCAGTTTTTTAGCATACGTTTATTTAGGCCTGCACGCATTTCTCTATTTCCCCTCCAACGTAATATACTTACTCTGACTATTTAGATGTTATGTATCGTTATGAGAATACATTTCTAATCGAGAGTGTTACTATTGCCCGTAAAATTAACTTTTAAAAAAATCATGTATGTTTCTTTAGAGAGTGTGTCAGCTATTGCTGATTGGATTTCTAAGAGGATACTCGAGAATTAGGATTGTAGAGTAATGCAGTAAAGATAAATTCATTTTAAAATTTCGAAAATCCTGGGTGTTTACTATTATAATAACCAAATCGATGTAATTCTATTGGAGAGATTAGTTAATGATGTGGCTAGATAAAGTGAAATTTCCAATAATTAAGTGATTTTTAAAATTAAAAATTAGATTTTTATTTAAATATAACTGGAGTAAATGAATTTGGTTTTTTTTATTAATTAAAGATAATAATTGGAGTGTCTTATTATCACTAAGTAATATGGTTTTATAAAATGCTTCATGCGACAAGTTGAGAGTTCCGAAAGAGACATCTGAGCCTATTAAAGAGAGCTTTTTTGATTTTGGAACTTGAAATGCTGTTTGATGTATGTCTGGAAAGGTTATTATATTTAGAGAGTGCTTAAATAATTAGATGGGTTATATTTGATTGTTGTAAATGGCATGCTGCATGTTAATTTTAGATGAAACTCAAACCCTCTTTAACTATGCTAGTAATAAAGTGCGTTTATAATATTAGCAAATCTAATTTACCTAATTAAAGGTACGTTGGTTTTTTTATCTTGATGGCACTGCATTTTCGAAATTTGATGCTGAATAATGAGTGCTGCCTGCCAATTAAATACGTGGCTGTGTTTTTTTTGGTATTATGTTTTTTTTGTCTATCTATTATCTATTTAATTTAAATAAATTTGCTGGCCGCATTAGAATTGTTTATTGATTCTTAATAGGGTTCTTGTATGGTCACCTTCTTAATATTGAATGTTTTCATCTGTTACGTTTCCTTTGCGTTTCACGTTAGTCTATTAAAATCTCGAAAAATATATAGAAGGAAAATATTCATATCAAGAAAGATGAAAGTCAAGAATAAATTTATTAAAACTAAGCGTTTTTTTATTAAAGTATGCAACGCATTGTTTTTCAGGCAAAGTTAACATTTATACTGAAAGCTATGATAAGTTTAAATGCAAAAAAAATTTTCAAATCCAGTTTTTATTTCTTAATGGTAATATATTGATTTTTTGTGTTGCGTTTTTATTGATTTGTTGGAGTAGCTATTTTTTAATGCGGTTTTTATCATTGCATATAAATTATAGTGATGGGTTGTTTATTGTTTTGTAATTTGGTTGTGATCTAAAAGCTATCGTTGATATTATTGGGTGTTGTCTCTATGTAAGCCATTTGAAGTCCTTGATGGGATAAAAATCTAAGCACATTCACATTGTTATAAAAGTTAACTCTATTATGGGGATGGTTATTTTTGACCTTCATCTATTCATTGGTTGAAGTAATAACTGAATATCATTACTGATTTTTTTTCGGTATAGGCTGTTATCCGAAACCACCACCAGATGTTAACACATTATTTACAAAACCATGATGAATATGAACTGCAGCCATGCTTCGTGCTATTGATATCTACGCTCTGAGTTGTGGGGCACGGTATCCTTCTTATCCTGCTGCTATCATCTAAGTGTGAACCTCAGCGTTATGCATTGGCGGCCTGACTGTTTATCACAAAAAAATCATAGGATTGAAAACCATGCTGTATACCTTATCGCTCCAGAGACAATAATACCGCAAGACGGCAAATATCCTTATAAGGCTTAAGATACAGTGAAACATAGTAACTTGGGTTTGCATGAATGGGGTTGTAAGTAAAACATTGTTAATTAAGTATGGTTTATGTACGAAACTCTAATTTTGACAGATGGAAATTCTAACAGGCACATAGTGTTGTGGTGAGAAATATGTTGATGTCAAGCTGATTGTAATTAATTATTCTTTATCAGATTTATCTCTATGGAGATGGGTATCATAGATATGTGTATGTTTCCTTGTCTCGTTTTTCGTTTGATGGGAGTGTCCTAGATGAGTTGGTGGATTTTTTACGAAAGTTCAAATGTTGCTAATTTTTACGTGGATTAAAAGAAAGAATTTTTGGGGTGCTGCCCCACGATTATTTTGTCGGGATGTTTTTACTGGAGGAACTCATTGTTTGGTGAGTTATTACGTTAAGTTTCTCATCCGGAAATCGGTTCCTTAATGCCGATAAGTTCACTGATACCTTTTCTCTATAGGGGAGGATATCAGTCTTGCGAGAGTTCATACGAAGAGAGAAAGGTTCTGGGCTGCTATTTTTTTTGATTTTTTAATAGAGATTATAAAGAGCTGGCTTTCGAAGAAAATTATCGCAATCCAATAAAGACTTCTTTGCTGTATTTCTGAGCACGTTATAGCACCTTGTGTGGATTCTATCCACGTAGGAGTGTACGCCATGAAAATCAGCACGTTGCTGACGTTGTTTCCTCTGTTGATACCGGCATCAGTGCTTGCCGGCACGGTGCTGTATACCGATTCCCTCCATCCCCCGACCAATAATGATGCCTCCGTGACCGTGATTTATCTTGACGGTCCTGAGCAGTTGCAGACGCAGCTCTTTGGTGCACTGTCGTCGAACCCGGATGAAGCGCAGCGCCAGGCGAAAGCCGTACTGCAGTCACCGCAGTGGCAGGCGCATGAACAGGAGCTGGCCACGGTTTACCGCGCGGTGGTGCGCGCCTGGGAACTGGGCGTCAAAAAAGTCCCCGCGGTCGTGTTTGATGAGCGGGATGTGGTGTATGGCACCGCTGATATCGCCCGGGCCACCGCGTTGCGCGCGAAGTCACTGGAGGGCCAGTGATATGCAACGATCTCCCTTGCAGTTGGCGTCTCCCGGACAACTCCGGCTGACCCTTAAATCCTCCGGTGTGGCCATGATGCTGTCTGCGGCCGGCGTGCCGGCGACGAATGCCACACTTAACAGCGCGCAGATTGTTGCCAGTGCGGTGTCGCAGTCCTGCACCAGCTGGCGCGTCAGCGGTATTTGCTACTGGTTGTTCTGCAGTTGGGGCGGCTGCACTGTCCGAACTTCGGTCAAAGTTAGCCATTTCATCCCGGAGGCGGTAGTGTCGGCGTATAACACCCCGGGAGGCAATCCGTGGCGTGAGATGTCGATGGTCAGTCAGGCCGCCGGCGGACTCGAGAGCAATATCACCAGCGCGCTGGGCGGCGTTGCAGCCGGCGGTGGCAACAATGAGCTGAAAACCCCCGGGCAGCGTAAAACCAACCTTCACTTCAAGTATGCCGATGCCATTGGTCATCCGGCGACGACTCTGATTGGCGGCAGCATTGCCGGCTATTCGTGCCGCAGTGCGGCGACCCCCTTCGTGCCGTATTTCCTCAGCACGCTGGACAGCCTGGCATGGCGTACTGATATGCCGGAATCCCTCTATCCCGAAGCATTGGTGCCTGGTCAGCGCGAGGTCGGCAGTCAGGCGGCCACGAATATGTGGGGCAATGTCTATCCCCGTTCGGGATTTGTGACTCAGGTCGATGACGACAAGGCGGGTGCTCTGGTGGCACAGCGGGTGGCGGACATCATCACTCGGTCTGGTCAGCCGCACGTCTACCAGCCCCTGAAGGGCCAGCGCTCGGAAGGGTACTGGCCACCAAGTGCGGTTCAGGAAAATACCGGAACCAGCAACCACAAATGGCAACGTCTGGCACCTCAACTGAGCCAGTCCTGTGCCGTGTTCCCGGACGGTGAGCATCCGCCGGCCGCGGATGCGAACGCTGCCTTCGCCTTGTGGCAACCATACAGCTGCTGCCAGCGCCGCGGGCAGCGTTTCCTCTACAGCACGGATTTTTGAGGCATAAATGATGAAAAAACCAATGAATAAATCTCTCTGGGGACGGCGCAGTCTGCTGTCTCTGTTGGTTGTCAGCAGTATGGCATTGGCCGGCGTAAATGCGTACGCTGACGACAATGACGATAACGGTACCCTGTTTGGT
This sequence comes from Serratia sp. X3, assembly GCF_014982455.1. Lineage (NCBI taxonomy): Bacteria > Pseudomonadati > Pseudomonadota > Gammaproteobacteria > Enterobacterales > Yersiniaceae > Serratia > Serratia sp. X3. The sequence goes on along the minus strand of NZ_JADCNB010000010.1, from coordinate 110,264 downwards.
ATTTCGTTGCCCCAGGTGAATGACAGCAATATCGGTTACGGAAAGAACGCCAGCGGCGCCATCTCGGACAAGCTGTTCTATTCCCTGGGCGGAGGCTCGGTGATATCGCAGCCGGCGACGCGTGGCAATATGCAGCGACTGGGGATGAACCTGGGCTGGAGCTCGGATTTGATGTGCGGCAACTACGACCTGAAGAGTACCATCGGTAACCAGCTCAATGGCGTGACGGACGGGTTCAAGAGCCTGATGGGTAACGTTATTCAGGGCGCTACCGGTGCGGTAGCCAGTCTGCCTGCGATGGCTATCCAGCGTGCTAACCCGGGCTTGTATGAAATGTTGACCAACGGGGTATTGCAGGCCAATGTGGCATTCGACAAAGCCCAGCTCAATTGCCAGAACCTCTCCAAACGGATGATGGATATGGCGGACTCCGGCGGATGGAGCCAGGCGGCGGTGATGGAGGAGGCCAAAAGCCTGATCAATAACGGGGATGCCGATGCAGTGCGGTCGATGAATGCCACCGAGAAAGTAACCGGGCAATCCGGCCAGACCTGGATCGGTGGACAGAAGCGCGGCGGCGCCGGTCAGCCGGCTATCAAGCCAACGCACGATCTGGCTGCAGCTGGCTACAACATGATGAATGCGCTGCCGGTCACCAGCACCTCCAGCGTATCCGGCAGCAGCTGTACCGGTGGTGCCTGTACCAAATATGCCAGCAGTGAAGAAGCGGCAGCAGCTGTAGTGAAGGTGTTGGGCGACACCTCGCTGCGCACCTGCAAGGACGCAGCGCAATGCACCAGTGGCGAAGGGACCGAACAGCCAGGCAGCACCGTAGCCGGTACGGGGTTTGCGCCGATGCTGGAAGAGGCGACGAAAACGAATAACGAGCAGTTGGCCAGGCTGGTCAATGGGGCAGCAAAACCCACCGCGGGCAACCTGGCCAAACTCAAGACGGGTAGCCTGGCGGTGACCGCCGGCGTTATCAAGGCACTGCAGCGCGATCCGGATAATGCCGCCCTGGTTGGGCGCCTGGCCAGTGAACTGGCGATGGCGGATACCATCGAAACGGCCTTTATCATGCGGCGCATGATCACCACTGGGATGTCTGAGCCGAACGCCTCTGCGCAAAAAGTCGCGATGGAAGAAGGCGATTGGCGTATCGAGGCGCTGGATCGTGAGATCACGGCGCTCAAGAACGAGATGGAGATGAAGCGTGAAATTGCGCGTAACGCGGTACTGACCATCATCGACAGGGAGAACAATCGGGCGGATACCAACCCGCAGCGTCAGTCGGTTGACAGTCCGGATACCAAGTTCAACCAGCTGGCCGTGCCGGAAAGCGACCAGTAATCGTGAGGATGAATCAATGACCGAAACAGAGAAAAAAGCGGTGACGCCCGCCAGGAGGCGCCGATTGGGTCTGCGGGCTAAGCGTGTTCTGCAGATGTTGGGCATGTTGGTGATAGCGATGATTGTCGCGCTGGGCATGGCTCACTGGGGTGTCAATCACCCGGGAGAGAGTGCCGCGCTGCGTGACTGGGTACACAGCACCCGTTATGGCTGGCTGAGCTGGCGCCTGGCGCTATACGCCGCGCTGGCCTGGGGATTCTGGAAAATCTGGCACGCGCCGGGTTGCAAACCGGAATACCAGCAGCCGCTCAAACGTATGGCCATCGCCTGCGCGGTATTTGCCCTGGCCTGTGAATACAGCCTCTTTGATGGAGGGCTGTCGTTATGATGACCAACAGCTATCTGGAGTATTTTCTGACGCTGCTCGGCTGGCTGATTAACAATGGCCTGTGGGAGTTGCTGGTCAGTACGGGGCTGTTTGTGCTGCCGCTGCTGTTCAAGGTGCCAGCCATCTGGCTGAAGGTACGCGAGGAAGGGGAGGATGAGGGCAACAAAGGGATGCTGTCTCTGCCACGCATCGAAAACCTGCTCTACGGGGCATTCTTTGTGATGCTGGCCTGCTGTCTGCCGCTGATGAATGTCAGCCTCGACACCATCAAGTACGACAGCAGCCGGGCGGCGACCTGTGGTACATGGGCACCGAAGAAGCCGGATGAAACGGGCTACGCCAACATCATGTCGAGTATGAACGGCCAGACGGCGAAGGTGCCGGTGTGGTGGTTGGTGGTGCATAAACTCTCAAAAGGCATCACGTCGGCGGCCGTTGCAACCATTCCGTGTCGGCCGGATCTGCGGCAGGTGCGTTTTGAGGTTCAGCACAGCCGGGTCAATAATCCTGCATTGGCGAAGGAGCTGCAGGACTTCACCAACGACTGCTACGCACTGGCGTTGTATACCTGGCAGAACCGTGACCAGGGGCAAACGACCGACAAGGCCACGCTACGTGATATCGAGTGGCTGGGGTCGAAAACCTTCCTGAACGGCGGCTACTACAACAACCTTCAGTCCAAAACGCCGCGCGCCAGCTTCCCGTGGAATGAGGCGAGGGACAGCGGCCGGCCAAACACCGGACGAGGCGGGTACCCGACCTGCAGCGAGTGGTGGTCAGCCGGCGAGACGGGGCTGGAGGCTCGCGTGGTGAAACAGGTCGATCCAGGCGTGATGTTGCGGATGTCTGCCGCGCTGAAGATGATGGGGCAACCGGATGCAGATTATAAGGAAGCCGTGGTACGGCGCCTGGTCAGCCCGGATAACCTGACGGTCTCCCAGAGCGGACGCGCTTATGCCGGCTACGGCGGCAATGCAGACTTTACCCTGGACAACTCGGTTAACCGTATTGCCTCTATGGGTGGCACTACACTGGGGAGCCTGGCGGCCTATCCGGCATTTGATGCCATGCGTCAGGCCTTGCCGATGGTGCAGGCGGTACTGCTGATGGCGGTCTATATCATGGTGCCGCTCATCTTGGCCTTTGCGGCCTACGCGTACAAGACGGTGATTACCGTGACGTTCGTGGTATTTGCGCTGAACTTCCTGACGTTCTGGTGGGAACTGGCGCGCTGGCTGGATAGCTGGTTACTGGAGGCATTGTACAGTTCTGACTCGCACAGCCGCTGGAATGTGGCAGGGTTCCAGAATAGTGCCGATGACCTGATTATGAACTTGGTGATGGGCTGTACGTTTATCGTGTTGCCGGCTGTGTGGTTGGGAGCATTGTCCTGGGCCGGTGTTAGTGTTGGGCATTCTATCGGTGCGGCAGTTAAAAGCGGTACTGACACGGCTCATAATACCGGGGGTAAATTGGGAGGCGCAGTTGAAGGGGCAATTGGGCAAAAAGCCGGGAAAAATTTGACTGGAGGGTAAACTATTTATGGCTGGGGGACATCCCCAGCCTAGTCATCATCTTTCCATTCATTATAACGATGAGGATGGTATTCTCTACCATTGAAACGGTCACGATTCCAATCGTGATAGATTTGCTTGTCATTATCATCGGATTGTCGAAAACTTGAGAGCTGCGTTTTTGACGGGAAAACTAAGAGAATAATCGCTCCCACCAATACTGCTGAAGCTGCAATAAACATCCCTCCGAATGCCAAAATTGCCAGCATGCTAATGGTGAACATGACGATTGGAATGTGTCCTATCCAACCCGGAAGCCTGTGCTTTCGTGCCTTAGCCACGCAGTGTCGATCCCATCTCATGATCGTGTCTTTCAGGCGTGTCCACTTGCGGGCTGCCCAAATGCCTCTTTGATAGGCCTGCTGATCTCTGGCTTGGCTCATAATGCCTCCATATGCCTGCTTAGCCGTTTGAGTACTATAGCTTAAATAACAATCAATGGCTATTTACTTGGCTCTTCGGCAAATGGGTGGGCACAGAAGCATTCGTCGTTCGTTTTTGATACGCTGGCAACCGCTTAATAGAAACAAGGCATAATCTGAAAATCTTTCATTTCCAGTCTGAAACTTCGGCCACCCTCAACAAAACTTGAAATATCGTCTGGCTTAATAGTATTAAAATCAACCATTACCTGTCTTTGCTCTGGTCCCAGGAAGATAACACTGGCATTTTTGTTCCTTAGGTTTAAACACAAGTTATTGTCATTGAAATCAAGCTGGTGAGCAAGGATGTATATTTTCTCACTCAGAGTGTCTTTATTAAAGTTATTACTTACCCAGCCCCAGGAAAAGTAGGTGAACACGAGTGTTAGCAAAATAAAGGTAATTGCCCCCCATGGAATCTCTCTATCAGTGTCATCATCCCATAATTTTTTTTAGATAATAGCATATTGGTAAAAGGTTAAATGCAGCTGCAGTCAACAGAACATAGACAAGCTGTGATGCGTGGGTGAAAAAGATATATGCAGTCATAAAACTCCTGGTGAATGGGAAGTGAGATGAGTCAATTCCGAAAATACCATTTATGGCAGATGATGCTGTTGCTGTAGAAAAAACAAGTAATGCAGTAAATGATAATGACACCATAAGTTTTGTTATGCCAAATTTCCAGAGTTCTCTGACTAAAAACAGTCTTTCAATGTTAACGCCTATCCAAATTGCCGTAAGGGAGACTGAAAAAAGATACGCATAAAATTTCCATTTACCAAGGTATTCAGAGTCGCTATCTCGGTTGATGGAGAATATCAGTATTAATATGGCTAAAATAGCCAGGCCGTTAAGGGCGTTTATGATTCCCCACTCTTTTCTCTTCCCTTCGTACTCTTTTTCATGTTTTAGATATGTTGCTGCATTTGCTATATCTTGTATCAGTTGTTTTGTCGATTTTATTTTGTTAAAGCGTGAGTGTTCATCAGTTTTAAACTCTGATGCCAGATATTTTATTGATTCATCTTTATTTCTATTATTGTTCATTAGCCCCTCAGCATGTTTTATCGAAATGTTCTTATTTGGGAGGTTCTGACTAGTAATACTGACGCTATGCCAAACCTAAAAACACAACCTCTTTTAGATAAGAAATATCGATCACTTTAACGGTACTTACTTTCTGAGAGAAAAGTTATCAAATAACTGAAAAATGTCTATTCCTTTGTTTGACGTGGTTTGTTAGGATTGCGACGTTGTACTGTCGTCCTCGGACGACCACCAATGCTCAGTGGGTCTGTGATGAGCGCCTTCGGGTGACCCTGCTGTCGATAGGCAGCCACCAATGATCTGGCCATCTGCGAGGATCGCCTTCGGGTGATGGCAAAAGAAAGCTTCCGTAGCCTGAGAGGGAGCACGCCATATATGGTGTGGTACATCTGCCCGCCTTTGGGAGCAGATATCGCCTGTATAACGTAGTATTCGGGGCGGTTAAGGCTGCTGAAAAGTCATCACAATGCCATGGCGCTATTAGCCTGGCACACATCTACATATGGCAATCCTTGCCTGAAGAATTCAGTCGCAACAGACTGATATCACTTACTTCTTTAAAGCTGTTAAGGCTTTTATGACGTGTTGCTGACGATGCGACTTTTGAACGCACGTATAAGGCCATTTGGTACATTTGGCCGCTTACGTGAGTCTCATTAGGAGCAGAGGAGCGCGCGTCACTTGTGAAGTGGCGAAGACACTACCAAGTGACGCGCGTAGCGCATAACGTCTCAATCCACGTACGACGTGGCTTTCAACGTTTAACTACCATCTGACCAACATGTAGTCTGTGTCAGTACGGTTTAGATACTCATTCACTTCAACGTAATTACGACGGAAAACACCGTTTTGAACGTTTCACTATCTAAAAGGAGGAAATCGACTCGGTATCGATGGCGACACTACGAACAGTAGTGTTGGAGGCAGCTTGACGAAAGTCAGCTCTGCATTAGCAGCAAACGGATCAGAGATCTGGGGTGCCTCGCAAGAACTCAACATTTCGCCGCCCCGATGCACAGATACCAGTCGAGACGCAGGAAGCGCAAAAGCAACCGTGTCGTCGGGGTTGAAATTACTGAGGTACAGATCCGTCTGCTTCTTTTAAAGCAGAAGGACGTGTATCCCATTGGAGATGTTAAGATGTCCAGATTCGGTAAACAGCTGGGAAAACAACTTGTCACGCTTGCTCGTCAGGGAAGAGGGAGTTTTAAAACCGTTGTTGACCGTTCCAGAATTGCAGACCGTTTTTCTGAACGTCTGGCAAAGTTAAATATTCAAATTCGGGATGTAAAACACATCAAGACCACCCATATCGAAAAATACATTCATAGCCGGCAGGCTGAAAATATATCGCTTCGCACATTGCAAAACGAGATGGCAGCTGTGCGCTCAATCATGTCAGCTGCGGGTCGGAATAAACTGGCTGATCCCAACCATGAGAAATTGAGTAACCAGGCTTTAGGGATTTCAGGTGCTAACCGTGATGGAAAAAAAGCCCCTATTTCGGATGAAAAGTTAACTGCTGTCATCAATCACGTCATAAAAAAAGATGCAGGGGTAGCATTGGGTGTTCAGTTGTCTCGCTATGTAGGTTTGCGAACGGAAGAAACGGTTCAGTCAGCAAAGTCATTAAAAACATGGCGACAGGCTTTAATTAATGGAGACGAGCGTGTTCGGGTTGTGTTTGGCACGAAAGGAGGTCGTCCTCGTGATACGACCATTTTTAATCGTGAGAAGGTTTTATCTATTTTAGAGGCGGCAATAAAACATTGTGATGAACACAATGGGAAACTGATTGATAAGCCTTCATTGCATACAGCAATAGAACGGTACAGAAATATTGTTCGTGAAGCTGGAATGACAGGGAAAGATGCTCCCCATAGTTTGCGATACGCGTATTCACGTGATGTGGTGACTTATCATGTTAAAAATGGAATGAGTCGCGTAGAAGCAGAGGCATTGGTATCGATGGATTTGGGCCATGGTGATGGCAGGGGGCGTTATATTAAGCAAGTCTATTTCAAAGGTGATGTAGAGTAACGGATTAATTGCATTTAGTATGCGGGGTTTTATTAATTTAAAATTTTATTAACTGTATGCGTGAATATGATGGTTCGTACATAACGGTCGCAGCTCTCACAGGGCTGCAACCTCAAAATCATAATGGGAGACGTTACGTTATTAGGATAATAGGACCTATTATTCCAAAACCAGGGGCTCATAGTCTCTTGACAGATCAGCGATTTGCTCGGAAAATAAACATGCTTACTCGTTGTCTTCGGACAACCACCAATGCTCAATGGGTCTGTGATGAGCGCCTTCGGGTGACCTGGCTGTCAGTCTACAGCCACCAATGATCTTGCCACTTGTGAGGATCGCCTTTCGGGTAGTGGCAAAAAACGCTTCCGTAGCTTGAAAGGAAGCACGCCGTTTACGGTGTAGTACATCTGCCCGCCTTTGAGAGTAGATGTCATCGTAGTTTTGATGAACAAGGCTTAACTTTCTTACCTATGATGATTGCGCGTGACGCAGTCAAATCCCAAGGGAAATACCTTTCCCTTGGGAGCGGTGTTTCCCTTTTTTACAGGAGAAACACCATGTCTGTTTTTACTTCTTCAGTTGTTCCTGATTTCTTCTCAACCCTGTGCACCGTGTCAAATCGGCTGTACAGCGAATACCTTTTCGCATGGCGCCGCCGCGTTTTACTGACTGGCACGTCAATGCAGCAGGTAATTTTGCCGTTCGCGCGCATGTTATCTGCAGTGATGATGGTTCGGTCAGCGCGTTACTGACGCTGCGCAAAGGTTGGTACAAAGGCGAATATACCTACGCAAGCACCCATGTTGTGCTGTCTTGCAAGCATACCGAGGCAGAAAAGCTTACCGACTCGCCAGTCAACATGCTGAGCATTTGGCCAGACTGCGTTACCGCTTTTAGAGCGGTCGGTTTACTCACTTAATACCCTGACGGGGATTTAAACCCGTTATGGGGATAAATCCCTCGGCATTTTATGGAGGATTTATCGATGCATACCCCGTTACCCAACGTACTTGACTTAAAAACCGCGCTTGATGCGTTTCATTTCCTTTGCCTGGTTGAAGGCAAGTTCATGAGTATCCGGGCTTGCCAGCGTCTGGGACTGGCTCTTGAACGTGAAGATCCCACTGAGCTGAATGATGTGGAAAATGCCGTTATCAATGCGGGAGAGGCCTTTGGTGGTTTCCTGCTGGTCATGCAGTACGGCTATATATCGACACTTTCCGCTAACGGGCAAGCGCTTATGGCTCGCCTGGATACACTGAGCAAAGATATTCACGCGTCTTATTGTGCGCAGGCCGTGGAGCAAGGCAAGCGCGATGTCGAAGCCGACATTGCGATTGGCGAGCTCGAGGTTTGGTGATCGGCACGGCAGCCTGACAGACACACGCCCTGACGGGGATTTATTCCCGTCCGGGGGATAAATCCCCCCAATTTTTTGTTACCGGAGGATTTATCGTGAGTATGAACGTTTATTTTGTCGCAACACCGTCCCAGGACGCATGGATTGATTTCACCCTGGCGGTGACCGAGGTGTTCTGGCTGTTGCCGGAAGAGGCCCGGCCAGAAGGTATCACGAAAGCCGGCCAGCTGTTTGATGGCATGATCTTCGAAACGGCCGGTTTACGTGTATCACCGGGAGCAGAGGAAAATATCCCGATGCAACCGGTGCCTTACGTCAAAGAACGTGTGGGGTTCTTTCAGCGCCCTGATTTTTTTCACCGACTGGTTCTGATACTGATTCATAACCTGTGCCCTGGCTCTGTACGGATAGAGCGGAACGACTCCAAACTTTCCAAAAATCCAGGATGGGAGTTGCCACTGCTCTGGTTGCGCCACCACCTTAAACGCCCGGAACTTCTTGCTCCGGGTGAAGTGGATGAGGCGGCACTGGCTGATGATTCCATTCTTTACCATTTGGAAGGGTATAGCAGTCATAACGATGATCCCGATGAATTGCTTTGTCGCTGGCGCGTTATTGTCGGCATGGATGAAGTGCTGGCGGTGCGTCTGAATCAGGCGCATTCGGCGGCATAGTCGCGATTTTTAATTCACCCGGCAGGGGAGCTCCTGTCCGTATACCGAGAGGAGTGACCCATGGGGCTTGATATCAACTTTTTCCGTCAGCGTAAGGCTGACTATCCGATGTTGCCGGTAAACGGCGACTGGACACCCGTCGGCGACTGGGTGCCGTGTTCACCAGCGTGGCTGGAGGACGGTGGTGATTGTGCGCAGGCGCCGCGAATATACAACCACAAAATGTGTAACCACTACCATCCGCCGCTGCTGGTTCACACCTGTCATTTTCGCGGGTTTACTGCGTTGATGCATTGGGTGGACAACAGTGTGGGGGACGTCACAAGCGGTGAGCTGATGGCGTTCGACCGTAACGACGTCCAGATGCTGGATTTGTGTCTGTCTCGGTTGAATGAAACGAACTGCTATGAGGAGTTTCCTTCGGAATCTCGTGACTACGGCAGTATTTACTGGACGCAGGTCGATTTACTGAAGGCGTACGTTAACAACGTTCTTGCCGGTTTTGATTTCAGTCGGGACCACCTTTACTTCCGGGCTTCGTGGTAACACCGTCCACTGGCCATAACGTTTCATTCCCCAGGAGGGGCTTTCCCTCCCGGGGAAGTCCGTCTCCGCAACTCAGGAGACTTATCATGTTGCATTTTAACCCTGCAGAACTGCGCGCCGTGGTGGCTGAAGTCCGCGCCAATCAGTGTGCGCTGGTGTTGGCCAAGGATAATGGCGTCTATCTGATGCCGGCCGTGGGCGAGCGAAACGCCACCGGCCGTATCAAACCCCTGGCGTATGCCGACGGGTGTCATCCTGACAAGGATGAGGCCTGGTATGAAACGTCCCGGCAGCTTGCCGGCGGCGACGACTTTGGCGAGGAGCTGGTGCTGAACGACAGTTGTATCGAGCGAATACTGTCGCAAGGCCATGAGCTCTGGATCCACCTGTTACCCGAAACGGTCTATATGCACGTAGCCACGGTTAACTGGGTGTGCGTCGCCGATTATCGCCGGGTGACCGCGCGCATGCTGCAGCTGGCCGAAGTGCATTACTCGGTTTGCGTCAGCCAGGATGAGTTTAAACACTGGCGTGAGCGGGCCATCAACCTGCTGGCCACGGCCTGTCATACCGATTGCAAACGGGCAAAGCCCGTCGATCGGGCTGATTACCTGGCCCTGTTCGAACGGCTGAAACAGCGTGTTGACACAGTGAATCCGAAAGGGGCGCTGCGTTACCTCGCTCTCTAATCACTTTTCCTGTCCCCTGGGGCGTATTCTTCGCCGCCAGGGGAGGAATGCGCCTTTTTCATTGAGGAGCATTCCATGAAGAAAACATCACCATCACGTCGGCCGGCAAAAGCCCGTCGCGAACGACCAGACCTGTACCAACAGGTCACGGACAACATCATCGGTGCCATTGAGCGTGGCACCTTACCCTGGCTCAAGCCCTGGCGGACTGACCGGAACCGGATTTATACCGGGTCTGTCATGCCGCAGAACGGCACGACGGGGTACCACTACAGCGGCGTGAATGTGCTGCTGTTGTGGATAGCCGCGGAAGAACGCGGTTTTCACTCCAATCGCTGGCTGACTTATAAGCAGGCGGAAGCCGTTGGTGGCCATGTACGTGCCGGCGAAACGGCAACCCTGGCTGTGGTATTCAAACCCTGGGATAAGCAAGTGGAGGATGCTGATGGCCGGCAGCTGTTTGATGAAGAGGGGAAACCGCTGAAAACGCGAATACCCATGCTGAAGCCGATGTACCTGTTTAACGTTGCCCAATGCGACAGCCTCCCCGAGGTCGTTGTCGGCGTTATGCCGGCAACCGAGACGGATGAGGGTGATGCGTCGGTTGATGCGAAAATGCAGGCTCAGGTTAACACCCTCGTTGAGGCCTGCGGTGTTCGGGTTGAACAGGCCTATCAGGACAGGGCGTTTTACTCCCCGCTCCGGGACCAGATTGTCCTGCCACAGGCTCAGCAATTTCGGACTGAGGCAGATTACTGGTCAACGTTATTGCATGAACTGGTGCACAGCACCGGCCATGCTAAACGGCTTAACCGGGAAGGGATCACGTCTTCTTCCCGGCGGTTCGGCGACTCAGTATACGCGTTTGAGGAACTGGTGGCCGAGCTGGGCAGTGCTTTTATGTGCGCGCAGCTTGGCGTCTTTGGTGACATCCAGCACGACAGCTACCTTGAGCACTGGCTCAAGGTATTGCGTGAAGATAAGCGCGCGCTGTTTCGTGCGGCCAAACAGGCCCGTGAGGCGTCAGAATTTTTGCTGAAGCCCCTGGCTAACCCGGTGACAACCGATCCAGCCGTTGCGGCATGAGGATTCTGGTGATGACGATTGAACAACGTTACTGGCAGACCATTGCCGGCAGGTTACTGGCCAAATATTTTGGCCTGGCGTTAAACGATACCGATCTGTGTGAAGCGGAGTGCGTGATGGCTTTACAGGAAGCGGGAGTACGGCCGTTTGAGGCGATCAACAACCTGGTGGATAAATACCACCTGGTACGCCTTGGCGCCAATCCCTTTACCTCATCATCACCGTATCTGTGCCAGGTGGAAGAGCTGGGTGTGATCGGTGAAACAAAACAGGAGATAACCGATGACTAAAGCCACCAACAAGGGGCTACAGATAACCGTTGACCCTGAGATTGCCAGCGAGCTGGCCTACATGCTGAAGCTTCAGCAGACCTGTTGCGCCGCTGTTGAGCTTGAGAATGTCGAGGGCCTGATCCATTACATTCTGGCGAGTATCGCCGATGGTAGCCGACGTCCGGACTCGTGGGCGTGCGGAATATTGGTACAGCTGGGATTGGTCGCTAATGGCAACGAACATCAGGTATACCGGGCTCACTATGGCAAGCAAGCCCACTAAGGACAGGAGCAGCGTCCTGGCCATCATGAGGTAACACCTAACCCAACGGGGGAGACTTTCCCCCGCTGTGGAAAGCTCCCTCTTTTTTCTTGTAAGAAGAGGAGAACGACCATGTCGAACTGGTGCAGTAACCGTTTAGTGATCACTGGCCAATCCGTTTTTGTTGATGAACTGCAGCAATGGGTCAATGGCCATGTTGTTCCTGACTACCGTCATGCTGTTCAACAAAGCTGCCGGTTGTTCCTGGCCGGGTGTGCCGGCATACTGAAGCCGGCGACGACAAAACCCGGTGTTTATGTGCCTTACCCGGCACTGTTAACGCAGCCGGGAATTGCATCGCCTCAGAATCTGGCCTTTGAACACTGGTTCGGGTTGCTGAAGGCAGATGTAACGTTAACGGGTGAGAACATTCGCCTGATAGAGCGACTCTACCGCCAGTCGGGTATCGATGCGGTGAAATGGGAGAACATCCCCAACGTCGCGAAGGCGCATATGGCGGATGTACTGTCGCGCCAGTATGCGGACTGGTTCGGACTGGTGGGGGTGAGCCCTGACATCGATGCCGGCATTTGCTGGGAACGTTTGGGCGTGATGCCTGAGTATACCGCGCCATGCGATATGCTGATGTTGCTCCCGACGCGACTGGCAACTGAACTGAATGGCTCAGGCGGGCTGCTGCGTGATGTGCCGACCACCACTGATCTCTATGGTCGGCAATACGGCGTCGAGTGGCCGGCCGGCCATAATGTCGGTTGCGTACGTGATGGCATCAATACGTTGACGGTACACTTCGATTCTCCGTGGTACCCGCCGGCCGGTGAGGTTATCGGGAGAGTGTCTGAGTTGTTTAGCTGCCAGGTGGAACATACCTGGTATATGCCTGATGCGGAACGCAGCGGCTACGATCGCTACGACCGCGGCGAGCATGTCGACGGTGGACGAATAGCGGCTAAGGTTGAGGAAGGTGAGGTGATCCACCTGACCTACGCCGACAAGGATTCTATTCCCTTGTCACCGAATGCAGCAGCCGGCTAATCACCGTTTTTTTGCTGAAGCACTAACCTATGGCCACCGGTGTTCTGGTGGCCTTTTTTATTTTAAAACAATTGTTTATAGCAATTAAATGGGTGGCGGTCGTTATCGATACGTTGAAACACTAGTGCTGTTAAATAATGTATACTCGCAGGCATTAGCTAAGGAAGATGTGTCTGAATGGGAAAAATATGTTCGAATTATTTGATGTTGGTTACAATGAGCTAAATGAAGTGCAATCTGATGAGCTTTATCGATTAAGGAAAACAACCTTCAGTGATCGGTTAAGATGGAATGTTGTGTGTAATCACGATATGGAGTTTGATGAATTTGATAATGCAAATACCCGCTATATTCTTGGCCTTTACCATGGACAATTGATCTGTAGTGTTCGTTTCATTTCTCTGAAGTACCCAAATATGATTACGCATACTTTTCGCTCCTGTTTTAAGGATGTAAACCTCCCTCCAATTGGCGTAGAGTCTAGTCGTTTTTTTGTTGATAAAAATCGAGCTAGATTATTGCTTGGAGAGCGTTACCCCATTAGTCAGATTTTATTTTTGTCCATGGTGAACTGGGCTATAAATCACCAGAAAAAAGGCATTCATACAATTGTAAGTCGGGCAATGTTGACCATTCTTAAACGCTCTGGTTGGCAGATAAAGGTTTTGAAAGAAGCACTCCTTAGCGAGCAAGAGCGAATCTACCTTGTTTGGTTACCGGTAGGGCAAGATGAACAAAGCAGAATCGCATCCAAACTTTATATAAGACTTGAACGCTCTCAAATGACATCGTCCCTTGTCACTTGGCCACTTTCGTTGCCGGTATGATTAACCCTAGCTCCGCGCCTAAACGGATGGCTTGCTTGGCATTACTAACACCAAATTTTAAGACGACATTACTCATATGAAATTTAACTGTACTTAACGAAACTCCAATGATAGTAGCCGTCTCGCCATAAGTTTTACCCATACTGGCCCAATAAAGGATCTCGTTTTCTCTAGGTGTCAGTAAAGTTTTTTCCGTTTCAGAAGGACGCAATGCTTTTCCTGCTGCATGAGAGTTAAGGAGTCGGTACATTTGCTCGTTTATATCTATTAATAACATCTGCATGCTGCCGCGTTCAGAAATAAGACGTGCTTCTAAATCGCTTTGTTTATTATCACCAATAAGAATCGACAATAAAGCAAGGTTGTTCATCGGGTCATGTAATACGAAGGTAAAACCATTGACTATATTATAACGCTTTGAAAAAGTGAAAATACGAGTAATCTTAAGATCGGACATCAATGTGATGTTTTCATCCCAAGAGAAGGGGGAGGCTCGTTTGAATGCTGTTAAGATCACTGGGTCCGTAAGTTGTAGGTTGTTGGCTCGATAGAATGAGACCCACTCGTTGGGATAGCTGGAAATGATAAGCACTTTGGAAGGATCTTTTTTCCTAACGACAGTGTATGCGTACTCTAACTCACTGAATGATGAAAGTTTTCTATTGATATAGTCTCTGAGTGTTTCCGTAAGAGGAGACTCCTCGTTGAAGATGGAAAACATAAAAGCTCCATGTGCTGCAGTCACTCCTTAAAGAGCCTGACTGTACTAAAGTATAGTGTTGCTGATACTTTAATACAACTTATGTTGGGATATGGCAAGACTTATAATGATTTCCGTTGGTCGAGAGAAAACTTGTTGTCGGATAATCGAATTATTCAGCCAGCACTTGGGAAAACATTCGCCCCAGATAATATGATGCAAGAAAAATAATATTGCAGGCCGAAGCTCTTAATATATAACGTCAGAATTTTAATTATATTCCAAACATATTGACTACAAGCAATTACTTGGCAGTAGCATGCTGTTGCTCACTGAAATAGGCAGCTAAAACAAAAAAATTGAACGTTGCCCATTTTCAGACATGAATCTTTTCTTTTTGAGAAAAGGTTTTCTTGTGGTGTATGTCGTCCAAACCTGCGCAGGATCGCGTTGGTAATGTGATTATGGAGTGTTGCTGATGTTTTATTGTGATTCGCCCGAACAGGCTCCCATCATTGATTGGGCCAGCCATCGCCTGGTGGACAGGGCGTTTGCCGACACCGGCAAAACGCCTACATTAATCCGTTTTACTCAGGCAAACCCGTACTGCGGGATGCTCTACCTGGCCCATAACTATGCAGCCAGAGATGAGGCCGAGCAAAAATCCCCCGTGTATATCGAATGTAAGGCGTCGCATGAGCTGGCCTGGCCTAACTTCGGGCGCCATTATCAACATCGGTTGACAGGTAATTTGTGGATCACTGACGCAACCCGTCAACTTAACACGCGCCACTGGCCGCTGGCTCGAGTAGCTATCACGACCCTCAGTGCCTTTCTCAGCAGTGGTGCTATTGAATTTGACCCACAGCATCTGCCCGTTGATATCGCTGGGGGCCTGGCATGTTGAAGGCTATCAAAGAACTGCTGGTTGGAACCCGGGCTATGTCGGCAAATCCCACGGCAAGTATTTCAGCCTCTCAATGTCCTTTTGGCTATTTTATGCCGGCATCCGCAGAGCAGCTTTTAAGCACGGTATCTCGTCAGCAGTGCCTCCAACAGCTGTGGGAGAACAGCGCGTTGCCCAAAGATCTCTATGAACATTTCTATCTGCAACCACTGAAGCAACTCGTCACTCTAATGCAGGTGCTGCCAGCCACGTCTCAGGGGGAATATGCCAGGGAAGGAGGGCTGGTTGATGTTACCCTGCAGACGGCAACGTATGCCGTCCGACTGGCTAAAGGGCACATGTTGCCTCCAGGGGCAGCGCCCGAAGAGCAATCGGCTCAGAATGTTCAGTGGAATGTCGTGGTATTTTATGCCGCACTTTGGCACTTCCTGCCGCTGTTGACTCAGCTCCAGGGTGAGCTTCGAAGTGGCCTGGCCTGGTTACCTGGTTTGACGGTGCCGGGTGAACCTTATCGTTTCCGCTTCAGAGCCACCCCGTTGGCCCCGACCCTAACCCGCAGTCAGAGCGCAATAATTGCGGCACGACTACTGCCTGAAGAGCTTATTGAATGGCTGTCAACACTACCGGCGGCGATACATTCGTTGATGATGATAGCGTCCAGGCAACCGAGCACATTACCCGCAATTGACGATATTACTCTGGAGGCGGTCAAACTGGCTCGTGGTGATGGTTTGGCCGTATCGCTTTTACCGATATCTAACCCCGACACATTGGCAATAGCCATAGCATCAGTGGCGCCGGCGACAGAAGATATCACCTTTTCAGTACCCGAGATTGATTTGCAAAGCGCAGTCAACAGTACCCATTTTCCTCTCGCTCAGGAGCAACTGCCGGTAGAGAAATTAGATCAGTCCAACGGAAATGCACCGTTAGTCAAGGAAGTGTTACTTAGCTCGGCTCTGGATGTGTCGGCCAAGGATAAGCCTTTGGCTGAGATGGTTTTGGCGCCAGAAACGATGGCTGGTGTGGAAGAAGATCTGCAGGCGCTGTTGTCATTAATGGCGGCAGAGGTGTCAGTACCGACTTGCCTGGATAACCAAGAAGAGGGAAACGCCCCTCAGAAAGAGAGCCTCCTTCCTGAAGAAAATCAGGGGTCGGTACATGACATAACTAGTGTAATTGATGATGACTGTGTTTTACCAGGCGTAATCGATCCTGAACTATTCAAGAGCACGGTCACAACAACTATTTTAGAAACTCAACATTTATCAAAGGATCCACGGTTAGAAGAGAATAACGTGGAAGATATTTTGGATTCGGAAAATCATGTTGGGAACGTCTTTCTACAGTGGTTGAGTCTTGGGATAAGAAAAGGGGACATATCCGTCAATACCGTAGGTTCCAGAGCGCATATCGTCAGTGGTTTCGTGTTTCTCTGTGTTCCAGACATTTTTCATCTGTATATCAAGGAAAATAAATTGGAGCGTACTGATAGGAGCTCAATCCAAAAGGCATTTGAAAAAATGGGAAGACATCGGATCCGAAAAGGACAGCGATTCTTTATTGGATATATTTATAAAAGGCCTGAGAGAGAGGGCACATATCGTCGTATCAATGGTTACCTGATTAAGGCAAATAGTTTATATGGCGGGGCACGCATACCAGAAGATAGTCAGCTACTCGTGATCCCGTAGTGTTTTGATACAGGGAGAATCTCATAAATAATGTTGGGTAAATCTGACGGATTGTGAGTGGATAAACTAACTCATTCGAGGTTGTGAAATGAAAAGTGAAGAAAAGATGCATGACGAGTGGGAGTTGTTACTCGAGGAATATTTTTTTACCAAACAACTCCGTTCAGCAACGGAATGGAGTTATAGGAAAGTAGCACTAACATTTACTCGTTTTATTGGCGAAGCTATAACACCAGGAATGGTGACGCAAAGGGATGTGTTGCTTTGGCGTAGGCATCTGTTAAAAGAGAAAAACCTTTCGGTACATACCTGGAACAATAAGGTAGCCCATCTGCGGGCAATATTTAATTTGGGGATTAAAAAAGCGTTGGTTCAGCACGGTGAGAACCCTTTTAATGGAACGGTAGTCCGATCTGATACTAAGAAAAAGCGAATATTGACGAAGTCTCAATTGACCCGTCTTTACCTCGTGATGCAACAGTATGAACAGCGGGAGAAGGAGAGAAAATCAGTAAAGGGTAGAAAGTGCGCACTCTATCCTACCTGGTTCTGGATGACGGTATTAGACTCATTTCGATATACCGGTATGCGTAACAATCAGATGATCCACATCCGCCTGAGAGATGTGAACATTGAGCAAGGCTGGATCGAGCTTAGGCTTGAAGGTAGCAAAACACATCGAGAGTGGAAAGTACCGGTGGTTCGTCAATTAAGGGAGCGAATAAAGCTACTCATAATGCGCGCCATCGAGCGAGGTGCTGGCCAGCATGACCTGCTTTTTGACGTCAAAAGGTTCATAAATCCACGAAATACTCATTACATCTATGACGAGAAGAACGTTCTGCAGTCATTTCGTAGCTTCTATCGTCGGTTGTCCAGGGAGAGTGGCTTCGATATTTCTTCCCACCGTTTCCGTCACACACTTGCCACGGAGTTGATGAAATCCCCGGACAGAAATCTAAAACTGGTGAAGGATCTGCTGGGTCACCGTAACGTCAGTACCACAATGGAGTATATCGAATTGGATATGGAAGTGGCGGGGAAAGCACTCGAACAGGAGCTTGTTTTACATACGGATATCACAGCTACGAGTAACTTACAAAGCTTGACACAGGTGTGATTTGCTGTGAATATCACCAGTGATCGAGAAAGGGACGCCTGTGGGCAAACACAGGCATGCTTCTTGAGGAATTCAACTTGCAACGTCGCGGTAGTAAACAGTTATTCTGTTATCTCTTTGACAAGTCGATTCCGTATTAATTACCCGTTAAAGTTCTCATTCTTTAACCAGTGTGCATTGATGCAGAATTAGTGGTGCCCGGACTCGGAATCGAACCAAGGACACGGGGATTTTCAATCCCCTGCTCTACCGACTGAGCTATCCGGGCAACGGGGCGCATTAAACCGTATTGGCCGGATGGCGTCAATCGCTTTCTGTCACAAAGCCGATCGGTTGCTCTATTTTCAGGCAGCGAACCCGAGGCGCTACAGCGTGTGGCGATATCGTCATCCAATAAATATGCATAAAAAACGTGTATTTATACCACTGTGTCAATATTATTTTTCATGTTTGTTGTTAAGTAACAACAAGTTACTATTGCATTAACGCAAGCTCAACCCAGATGATTCTCGCTTGAACCCTGCAACGAATCATGCAATCATTGCGCAAATTTTAGCACTCTCCGTTCCCTGACGGTGTTTCCGCTTCTTATAAGTCAGAGGGTTATTGGCATGACTGGTTTTGTCGCTCGAGCGCTGTCGCGCACCAGACCTTTGACGCCGCCACCGTTCCGTCTTTGCTTGCTCCGAACGCCATCCGTCCGAATACGCCTGCCGATCATGCGGTAAGGCCGCCTGATGCTCGCTGTTAGGCATGCGTAAAGCCAGCGCTGCGGCCCTGATTTTACTGATGCCTGTCGGACGCTGCCAAGACCAGTTCCCCCCGATAGCTGCCTGATGGTCCCCGATCATGAGGCGGTCACGCACGCCGCTTATGCTGCCGTGCCCGGGTATCGCTTTTACCGGGATAACCGCGTTATCTCATTACCGTGCCGGTGGCACACCCTCATCCTTCACCGTTTGAGAGTCAGCATGATGAAAGAATTGAAAATCGCAACCAGCGCCAGCCTGGTCGCCACCATTGAGACGCTGCGCCAGATCGTGCGCGTAGAGCAGACGGACTACACCGACGTGGCGGCGGTGGTGGTGTCGGTCGCCGACGTGGACGCCGGCATTCTGGCGCGCTTGCAGGCGACGGGGTTCGATATTCCGACCTTCGTGGCGGTGGAAGGGGACGAGCATCTTTCCCCGGATTATCTGCCGTTTGTCAGCGGGGTCTTTGCGCTGCTGGCCGGCGCCAGCAAGCCATTCTACATGGCGCAGCTGGAGGCCGCCGCCGACGCCTACGAGCAGGCGCTGCTGCCGCCGTTCTTCAAAACGCTGAAGACCTACGTCGAGATGGAGAATTCGACCTTTGCGTGTCCAGGACATCAGGGCGGCGAGTTTTTCCGCAAGCACCCGGCCGGCCGGCAGTTTTTCGATTTCTACGGTGAAACTCTTTTCCGTTCCGACATGTGCAACGCCGACGTTAAGTTGGGCGATCTGCTGATCCACGAAGGCTCGGCCAAGGATGCGCAAAAGCATGCGGCGCGGGTGTTCAACGCCGATAAAACCTACTTCGTGCTCAACGGCACCTCGGCGGCCAACAAGGTGGTAACCAACGCGCTGCTGACCCGTGGCGATCTGGTGCTGTTCGATCGCAACAACCACAAATCCAATCACCACGGGGCGCTGATCCAGGCCGGCGCCACGCCGGTGTATCTGGAAACCGCCCGCAACCCGTTCGGCTTTATCGGCGGCATCGATGCGCGCTGCTTCGACGAGCGCTACCTGCGCGAGCAAATCCGCGAGGTGGCGCCGGAGAAGGCCGCGGCGGCACGGCCGTTCAGGCTGGCGATCATTCAGCTCGGCACCTACGACGGCACGATTTACAACGCACGCCAGGTGATCGACACCATCGGCCACCTGTGCGATTACATCCTGTTCGACTCCGCCTGGGTGGGCTACGAAGGTTTTATCCCGATGCTGAAAGAGTGTTCGCCGCTGCTGCTGGAGCTGGACGAACACGATCCGGGCATTTTCGTCACCCAGTCGGTGCATAAACAGCAGGCGGGGTTCTCGCAGACCTCCCAGATCCATAAGAAAGACGACCATATCAAAGGGCAAAAGCGCCACTGCAACCATAAGCATCTGAACAATGCGTTCATGCTGCATGCGTCGACCAGCCCGTTCTATCCGCTGTTCGCCGCGCTGGACGTCAACGCCAAGATGCACGCCGGCCCCGCCGGGCGCCGCATGTGGATGGACTGCGTCAAGCTGGGCATCGAGACGCGCAAACAGCTGCTCACGCGCTGCTCGCAGCTGAAGCCGTTTATTCCGCTGCAGGTAGCGGGCAAGGACTGGCAGGATTACGATACCGATCTGATCGCCAACGACGCGCGCTTCTTCACCTTCGTGCCGGGGGAGACGTGGCACGGCTTCGAAGGTTACGCCCAGGATCAGTATTTGGTCGATCCGTGCAAGCTGCTGCTGACCACGCCGGGGATTGACGCCGCGACCGGCCAATACACCGAGTTCGGCGTGCCGGCCACCATTCTGGCCAACTTCCTGCGCGAGAACGGCATCGTGCCGGAGAAGTGCGATCTCAACTCGATCCTGTTCCTGCTGACCCCGGCGGAGAACCCGACCAAGATGGAACAGCTGGTGGAGATGCTGGCGCAGTTCGAACGCTATGTCGAAGAGGATGCGCCGCTGAGCGTGGTGCTGCCGACGGTGTACCGCAAGAACGAGCAGCGTTACCGCGGCTACAGCATTCGCCGGCTGTGCCAGGAGATGCACGATCTGTACGTCAGCTTTGACGTTAAGCAGCTGCAAAAGGAGATGTTCCGTCAGGATCATTTCCCGCCGGTGGTGATGAACCCGCAGGACGCCAACGTGGAGTTTATCCGCGACAACGTCGAGCTGGTGCCGATCGGCCAGGCGGAAGGGCGCATCGCGGCGGAAGGGGCTCTGCCGTATCCGCCGGGCGTGTTGTGCGTGGTGCCGGGCGAAGTGTGGGGCGGCGCGGTGCAGCGCTACTTCCTGGCGCTCGAGGAGGGCATCAACCGCCTGCCGGGCTTCTCGCCGGAGCTGCAGGGGGTCTACATCGAGAAAAAAGATCACGGCTGGAAGCGCATCTTCGGCTATATGATCAAGCCATGAAAAAAGGGCCGGTTCGCACCGGCCCTTCTTCTATCCACGCGGGAAGGGCTACTTTCTGCGGTAGCTCTTCTGCGCGGTATTCACTTTCACCAGATAGCGGCGCGACTCGGCGGCCGGGTGCTTGGTGGTCAGCGTTTGGTACACGTCGCCCGGCTGCATGCCGTTGATGATGCCCACCGCGCGCGTTCTGTCGCTGGAGAACACCCGCAGCACGCTGCCGGCGCCGCCGTTGTAGGCGGTGATCACCGCATAGCGGCGCGAGGTCGGGTTCTGAATGCCGCCCAGGTAGTTGTTCTGCAAGATGGCCAGGTAGGCGGTGCCGGTATCGATGTTGTTCTCCGGATCGAACAGGTAGCTGCGGCTCGGGGTACCCCATTTGCCGCGCATCTGGAACACATCCTTACCGGCGGTGTGCTGCACCACCTGCATCAGGCCCAGCGCGTCCGAACCGCTCACCGCATACGGGTTGAAGCTCGATTCGGTCTGCATGATTGCCAGGATCAGCGATTCGTCCACGCCGTATTTTTCCGACGCCTTGCGCACCATCGGCAGGTATTTATGCGCACGTTTGTCCAGGTGGTTCGGCACCAGTTGGATGGTGACCGAGTAGATGACGTGCAGGCCGGAGGTGCGTTTTTGCAGCTTGGTTTGCAGCAGGTAATCGGCGAAGTGCGCCGCGCGCCATTCCCAGCGGATCGGCGCCCCTTTGTTATCCAGCACCTGGCCGTACAGGAACGGCTCTTTGCTGATCTGGATATCGTTGGCGTCGGAATAGAGGTCGATCGAACCCGGATCGTCACCCATCAGCAGCGTGCTGATGATCGCCTGGCGCAGGTGCGCGGCCGGATCGGTGGTGGCGATGGTCTCGACGGTGATGGCGCCGGTGTCGAAGTTGATGTGGCTGCGGGTTTGGTATTGGTCGGTGTACTTGACGTAGTCTTTCGGCCCGGCGATCAGAACTTCGTTCAGACCCCAGATGTTCTCGATGTTGTGGGCGAATTGGCCCATCAGAATGTCGAAGCCGTTGGTGTCTTTGATCCAGGCTTCGTTGATTTCTTCACTTTTTTTGCCGGAACAGGAGATCAGCAAAGGCGCTATTACGAGCAAAGCTAAAATTTTCTTCATCTTAAAGCCGTTTGGAAGAAGTATAAAAGGATTGAAGCGGGCCAGCGCCTGGCCCCAACAGCGTTATTCGCTCGGCGGCGTATAGCCTTCGATGTGCACGTCGTGCCCTTCGAACAGGAATTTGATCATTTCCTCTTCCAGCAGTTTGCGGTCATCAACGTTCATCATGTTCAGCTTCTTCTCGTTGATCAGCATGGTCTGCTTCTTCATCCACTCGCCCCAGGCTTCCTTGGAGATCTCGTTGTAGATGCGCTTGCCGACGTCGCCGGGATAAAGCTGGAAGTCCTGGCCTTCGGCGTCGCGTTGAAGGAAAGTACAAAAAATGGTGCGGCTCATGCTAATTCCTCGTCGATGGCGCTATCGCCATATAAGTTTTGTTGGATCGGGGGCTGCTTCGCCAGCTGTTGCAACAGGCGGTCCACCGGCGCTGCCAGCCCGACCGACGGCGGCTGCGCTAAGTTATACCAGAGACCCGCGCCCTCATCCATGCCGCTGCCCGCCGCGTCGAGCGACAGCCACATCGGCACGATATCGAGATGGAAATGGCTGAACGTGTGGCGAAACGCGGTCAGCTGCTCCAGGCGCTTGCCTTTCAGACCGCGCTGCTGCAGCCAGAGTTCCAAATCCACGCGCGCGCTGAACTGCGGGAAGCAGAACAGGCCGCCCCACAGGCCCACCGCCGGGCGCTGCTCCAGCCACACGCGGTCGCCGTGCTGCAGCAATAAGAAGTAGGCGGTTTTTTCCGGCAGGGTCTGCTTGGGCTTCTTGCCGGGGTAGTTGGCCCAGCTGTGGTTGGCGTAAGACAGGCAGCCGACGTTGAGCGGGCAGAGTTCACACTTGGGCTTGGAGCGGGTGCAGACCATGGCGCCCAGATCCATCATCGCCTGGTTGAACTGGCCGACGCCCTGGGCTGGGGTGACTTCTTCGCTGATTTTCCACAGCCGGTTTTCGACCTCTTTTTTGCCCGGCCAGCCTTCCACCGCGTAGCAGCGAGCCAGCACGCGCTTCACGTTGCCGTCGAGGATCGGATAATGTTGGCCCAGCGCCAACGACAGCACCGCGCCGGCGGTGGAGCGGCCGACGCCCGGTAAATCGACGATTTCTGCGAAGGTTGTCGGGAACTCGCCGCCGTGCTGTGCGACAATGGTCTGCGCCGCTTTGTGCAGGTTACGGGCGCGGGCGTAATAGCCGAGGCCGGTCCACAGATGCAGCACTTCGTCCAGCGGGGCCTCCGCCAGCGCGCGCACGTTGGGAAAACGGGCCATAAAGCGCTGAAAATAAGGAATGACGGTGGCAACCTGAGTCTGTTGCAACATCACTTCGGAGAGCCATACTTGATAGGCGGTTTTCTCCAGCTGCCATGGCAGGGTTTTGCGGCCGTAGCGCTGGTACCAGTCAAGCACCACCTGTGCGAATTGTTGTGCTTGCATCATGAAGAGTCGTTATCCGGCAGAAAATGAAGCGAGATTGCAGCATAGAGTCATGATGCTGTAAACCGGAACTTTCCGACGCCGCACGGCGGGTACAGAAGATGAACACTTGCTAAACCAATGTATCTTTGCATAATGCGCGTTTCCCTAATTGGCAGCCAAACAGACAGAAAGCACTATGATTAATGACGTCATCTCCCCGGAATTTGATGAGAACGGCCGCGCGATGCGCCGTATCCGCAGTTTTGTCCGCCGCCAGGGGCGGCTGACCAAAGGCCAGCAGCACGCGCTGGAGAACTATTGGCCGGTGATGGGCGTGGAGTATCAGGCTGACGCTGTCGATCTCGCCGCGCTGTTCGGCCGCGAAGCGCCGACGGTGCTGGAGATTGGTTTTGGCATGGGCGCCTCGCTGGTGACCATGGCGGGCAACAACCCGCAGCAGAACTTTTTAGGGATCGAAGTACACTCGCCGGGCGTGGGCGCCTGCCTGGCCGACGCCCACGAGGCGAAGCTGAGCAACCTGCGCGTAATGTGCCACGATGCGGTTGAAGTGCTGGAAAACATGATCCCGGACGGCTCGCTGGACATGGTGCAGCTGTTCTTCCCCGATCCGTGGCACAAGGCGCGCCACAACAAGCGCCGCATCGTGCAAACGCCGTTTGTCGAACTGGTGCTGCGCAAGCTGAAGACCGGCGGGGTCTTCCACATGGCCACCGATTGGCAACCTTATGCGGAACATATGTTAGAGGTTATGAACGGGGTCGCAGGCTATCGTAATCTTTCCAGCGATAATGATTATGTGCCGCGTCCGGATTCGCGCCCACTGACGAAATTTGAATTACGCGGCCAGCGCCTGGGACATGGCGTTTGGGACTTGATGTTTGAGAGGAAAGAATAATGGCTAAGAACCGCAGTCGTCGTTTACGTAAAAAGTTGCACATTGAAGAATTTCAGGAGTTGGGTTTCTCCGTAGCCTGGCGCTTCGCCGAAGGCACGTCGGTGGAAGATATCGACAGTACGCTGGATACCTTCATCGATGAAGTGATCGAGCCGAACGGTCTGGCGTTTGACGGCAGCGGCTACCTGCAGTGGGAAGGTCTGATCTGCCTGCAGAAGATCGGCCACTGTACCGACGAGCAGCGCGAACTGGTGAAAAACTGGCTGGAAGCGCGCAAACTGACCGACGTTAAGGTCAGCGATCTGTTTGATATCTGGTGGGATTGATCGCGCTTGCCCGATGAGCGCGGCTTCGCGCCGCGCCGTTTTATTGATCTAAGGTGCCTTAACGGCGCCTTTGTTTTGCCCGGAGTGTGACCGAGGTGGTAACAACATTGGATAACGCGTTGCTGGAGGAGATCCTGCAACAGGTGCGCCCGCTGATTGGGCAGGGAAAAGTGGCCGACTACATCCCGGCGTTGGCGGAAGTGCCCGCCGATCGGCTGGCGATCGCCGTGTGTACGGTGGATGGCGAACTGTTCCAGGCCGGCGACGCCGCGGAGCGTTTCTCCATCCAGTCGATCTCCAAAGTGCTGAGCCTGACGCTGGCGCTGACGCGCTATCAGGAGCATGAGATCTGGCGGCGCGTCGGCAAAGAGCCTTCCGGCCTGCCGTTCAATTCGCTGCTGCAGCTGGAGATGGAGCAGGGCAAACCGCGCAATCCGTTTATCAACCCCGGCGCGCTGGTGGTGTGCGACATGCTGCAAACCCGACTCAGCGCCCCCAAACAGCGGATGCTGGAGGTGGTGCGTCAGTTGGCCGGTGAAGACGACCTGGCCTATGACCTGCGGGTGGCGCGCTCCGAGTTCGAACACTCCGATCGCAATGCCGCCATCGCCTATCTGATGAAATCGTTCGGCAACTTCGAAAACGACGTCATCACCGTGCTGCAAACCTATTTCCACTATTGCGCGCTGCGCATGAGCTGCGTGGAGCTGGCGCGCAGCTTCGTCTATCTGGCCAATCACGGCCGCGATCTCAACGGCGAGGCGGTGATCAGCCCGCTGCAGGCGCGGCAGATCAACGCCCTGATGATGACCAGCGGTATGTACGACGGCGCCGGCGAATTCGCCTATCGGGTGGGGATGCCGGGCAAGTCCGGCGTGGGCGGCGGCATCGTGGCCATCGTGCCGGGCGAACTGTCGATCGTCGTCTGGTCGCCGGAACTGGATGCTTCCGGCAACTCGCTGGCGGGAACTGCGGCGCTGGAACTGTTGTCTCAACGTATCGGCCGTTCGATTTTTTAATCCCAGTCTGGATGGGAGTCAGGAGAAGCTATGTTGAAGAAAACCGGGTTAGCCTTACTGCTGCTGGCGGCGACTGCCGCGCAGGCGCATGCCGAGTACCAGTGCAGCGTTAAACCCCAGGACGATGTGATCATCAGCCCGCAGAGCGTGCAGGTGAAAGGCGCCAGCGGCGATCTGCAAATCTCGCCGGATGGCGACGTGATCCGCAACGGCCAGGCGCTGAGCCTGAATGACAGCCAGCGGCAGAAAGCCTTCAGTTACCAGAGCGCCTTGCGCAAGCAGCTGCCGTGGATCGACGATGGCGCGCAGAAACACCTGGAGAAAGCCCGCGCAGCGCTGGATAAGGTGATCGTTAAAGAGCTGGGCAGCAACAGCAACGTGCGCAACCGGCTGACTACCCTGAACGGCCAACTGAAACAGCAGATGAACCGCATCATCGAGCACCGCAGCGACGGCCTGACCTTCCACCACAAGGCGATCGACCAGGTGGAGCAGGACGGCCGCAACATCGTGCAGCAGAGCATGGGCGGCGTGCTGCAGGACAGCCTGAACGAGATGGGCGTCAAACAGGCCGCCAACAGCGGCGGCAACCCGCTGCAGGCGATCATGGGCAACCTGGGCGGCTTGCAGAAGGCTATCCAGAATGAATGGAACAACCAGGAGCAGGACTTCCAGAACTTCGGCCGCGATGTGTGCAATCGCGTCACCGCACTGGAAACCCAGCGCAAGGATCTGCTGAAGGCGTTGAAGTAACGGATAGATATCGCATATCCATATCAGAGACGCTGAGGCGAAGCGAAATCCTGGTTGATACCTATCAGGCATTGTTTTGGAGGCTTGGCATCAGTACGGCTAAACGCGTCAGCTTTGAGACGCGTGGGACGAGGATGTTTCCGTTGAGGGATTGCTGAAGGGGCGTGGCGACGTGACGCATCGCCCTCATAATGCCGCCTGAACATGAAAAAAAGCGCTGATCATTCAGCGCTTTTTTTTTACTCGTCGTCCGCCAGGAACAGTTCCAGCAGCGAGTTGAGGAACAGTTTGCCCTTCTCGGTGATCTGCCAGTGCTCCGAGGTTTCTTCCAGATAGCCTTTGGCCAGCGCTTCGTCCAGCTGCGGGCGAATGATGCTTTCCGCCAGCCCGGTGTAGTTGGCGAAGTCGGCGCGCGGCGCGGCTTCCAGCAAACGGAAGCGGTTCATGAAGAACTCGAACGGCCGATCCGCCGCCGCCACCTCATGCTGCTTGTCCATGTAGTCGCCGCGCATGAAGCCGCGCGGGTGTTTGGTCTTGGCGGTGCGCAGAATGCGGCCGTCGCTGAAGGTCACCTTGCCGTGTGCGCCGCAGCCGATCCCCAGATAGTCGCCGAAGCGCCAGTAGTTGAGATTGTGCTGGCATTGGTAGCCCGGCTTGGCGTAGGCCGAGGTTTCATACTGCTGATAGCCGGCGGCGCTCAGCAACTGGTGGCCGCGCTCGAAGATGTCCCACAGCGCATCGTCGTCCGGCAAAACCGGCGGGCGCGAGCTGAACAGGGTGTTCGGCTCGATGGTCAGCTGATACCACGACAGGTGCGGCGGATTGAGGGCGATAGCCTGGCGCAGATCGTCCAGCGCCTCTTCCAGCGACTGATCCGGCAGGCCGTGCATCAGATCGAGGTTGAAGCTGCGCAGGCCAAGATCGGTCGCCAGCGTCGCCGCGCGTTTGGCTTCTTCCGGGCCGTGGATGCGCCCCAGACGGTTCAGCTTCTCGGCGCTGAAGCTTTGCACCCCGATGGAGATGCGGTTGACGCCGGCGCGCTGGTAGCCGCTGAAGCGATCGGCCTCCACGGTGCCGGGGTTGGCCTCCATGGTGATTTCGGCGTCGTCGGCGACGCGAATGCGCGCCCGCACGCCGTCCAGCAAGGCTTGCATCGCCTCGGCGCTCAGCAGGCTGGGGGTGCCGCCGCCGATAAAGATAGTGCTGATTTCCCGGCCGCCGGCCAGCGGCAGGTCGGCATCAAGATCCGCCAACAGATGATCGACATACTCCTGATGCGGCACGTCACCCTTCAGCGCATGGGAGTTGAAGTCGCAGTACGGGCATTTCTGCACGCACCACGGGATATGGATGTAGAGACTCAGCGGGGGCAGCTTAAGCATTGCGCATGGCTTCCAACATCAGCTTCAGCGCCTTGCCGCGGTGCGAAATCGCCCGCTTCTCGTCGCGGCTCAGCTCGGCGGCGGTGCGGCCCAGCTCCGGCACGTAGAAGACCGGATCGTAACCGAAGCCGCCTTCACCGGCGGCCTGCTCGGTGATTTCGCCGGCCCAACTGCCGTGGAACACCAGCGGCGTCGGGTCTGCCGCATGGCGCAGATAGACCAGCACGCAATGGAATTGCGCGCCGCGCCGGCCCGGCGCCACGTCTTTCATCGCCGCCAGCAGCTTGTTGAGGTTCTGCCGATCGTCGGCGTCTTCACCGGCGTAGCGCGCGGAGTAGATGCCCGGCGCGCCGCCCAGCGCATCTACCGCCAGGCCGGAGTCGTCGGCGATCGCCGGCAGGCCGGTGACCTGTGCCGCATGGCGCGCTTTCAGAATGGCGTTTTCGATAAACGTCAGGCCGGTCTCTTCGGCGGATTCCACGCCCAGATCGGTTTGCGCGACCACGTCCAGGCCGAAATCGGCCAACAGGTCGGCGAGTTCGCGCACTTTGCCCGGGTTACCGGTGGCAAGAACGACTTTTTGCATAATGACTACCTTGAAAATTATTCGATGAGCGCCGCGACCACGGCGGGGATCTGTTGCGGATTCACGATGCGTAACTGTTTATGCCGCCCCAGTTCGCCTTTCTCGATGGTGACGTTGCTTTTCGCCACTTTGAACTGCTTGGCGATAAACTTGATCAAATGGGCGTTGGCTTGGCCGTCGACCGGCGGGGCGGTAATGGCGACTTTCAGTTCGTCGCCATGCAAGCCGATAATTTGGTCGCGGCTGGCTTTCGGCTGAATATATAGCCTGATCGCCAGCCCGTCCAGCACGGGAGTGACTGCACTCACAGCAGGAACCAGATCTCGCCGAACACATCCATGCCCAGGTAGTTGATCAGATAGAGGATCAGGATCACGACCATGGCGGAAAAATCGATGCCGCCCATCGCCGGGATGATGCGACGGATCGGCGCCATCAAGGGTTCGGTCAGTTGGTACATGACGTAGTCGATCGGGCTGCGGCCCTGGCTTACCCAGCTCATCAGCGCACGAATGATCATCACCCAGAAGATCAGGTAGCCGGCGGACTTGACCAGCGAGATCAGGCCGAACAGCAGGTTATACGGACTAAGCGACAGCGCGTGGCTTTGTATCAGCAGCAGCAGTGGGTACTTGATGGTCATCAGCAGAAACGCCAGCAGCAGCGAAGCGCTGTCGATAGGCCCAAGCGATGGGATGATGCGGCGCAGCGGACCGACCACCGGTTGGGTGATCTTCACCACAAACTGCGAGAACGGGTTGTAAAAATCGGTGCGCGTCCATTGCATCCAAATGCGCAGCAACAGCACCATCACGTACAGATCAATAACGGTCTTGACCAGGAAAGTCAGCGTTAGCATGAAGTGGTCCTTCTCCTTAACTCGGGGTTATTTAAAATAATTTTTCCATTTCTTGCGCACGGGAAACGGCGGCCTGCATCGCTTGCGCCACGGTTTCCGGCAGTTGGCGTTCGTTGAACACCCGCAGCGCTTCGGCGGTGGTGCCGCCTTTGGAGGTCACCTGCTCGCGCAGTGTGCCCAGCGGCGTATCCGGGTTGGCTTCAACCAGCGCGGCGGCGCCGGAAGCGGCCTGCTGCACCAGATCGCGCGCGGTCTGGCTGTCGAAGCCCATGCGTTCGGCCTCTTTTTGCATCGCTTCCATAAACAGGAAGAAATAAGCCGGGGCGCTGCCCGCCGCGGCGATCACGCCGTTGATGCCATTTTCGTCATCTACCCAGCAAACTTTACCGACCGACGCCATTAAATCGGCGGTGTAGTCGCGATCCTGTTGGCTGACCTGCGCCGGCGCGTACAGCCCGCTCATGCCCTTGCCGACCAGCGACGGGGTGTTGGGCATGATGCGCACGATGTCCAGTTGGTCGCCGAGCAACTGATAGAAACGGCTGACCTGAATACCGGCGGCGATCGACAGCACCAGTTTGCCGCCGAAATCGACCTGTTCGCGCAGCGGCTGACACACGTCGGCCATCATCTGCGGTTTGACCGCCAGCACCACGACGTCGGCTTCACGCGCGCAGGCGACGTTGTCGCCGCTGCTGACGATGCCGTAGTCCGCCGCCAGCGCGTCACGGTTTTTCGGCGAAGGGGCGCAGACGCTGATGGATTTGGCCGGATAGCCGCCCGCGACCAGGCCGGCGATGATTGCACGCGCCATGTTGCCGGCGCCGATAAAGGTAATCTTGCGATGTTGCATCAAATCCCTCGTCTGTTTGTCAGGCCTGCGAGTAGTCGCGGGCGCCAAAAATTGCGGTGCCGATGCGCACCAGGGTGCTGCCTGCGGCGATCGCTGCCGCCATATCGTCCGTCATGCCCATCGACAGCGTATCGGCCTGCGGATAACGCTGACGCAGGGCGAGAAATGCGTCGTTCATCCGGCTGAATACCGCCAACTGCCGCTGATAATCCGTTTCCGGCGCCGGGATGGCCATCAGGCCGCGCAGCGCCAGATTCGGCAGCGCAGCGATTGCGTCGGCCAACGCCGGCAGTTCGTTCAACGCGATGCCGGATTTGCTCTGCTCATCGCTGATGTTGATTTGAATCAGCACGTTGAGCGGCGGCATGTCGGCCGGGCGCTGATCGCTCAGGCGCTGGGCGATGCGAAGTCGATCCACGGTATGACACCAGGCGAAGTGTTCCGCCACCAGCCGACTCTTATTGGATTGCAGCGGGCCGATAAAGTGCCACACCAACTCGCCGCCCTGCGGCGACTCGGCGAAATGCCGGATCTTGTCTACCCCTTCCTGCACGTAGTTCTCGCCGAAGGCGCGCTGGCCGGCGGCGATGGCTTCTTCGATCGCCGCCACAGGTTTGGTTTTGCTGACTGCAAGCAGAGCAACGTCTTCCGGCGCCCGCGCGCAGTTTTGCGCGGCGGCCGCGATGCGGTTTCTGACATCCTGCAGGTTCTGTTGGATAGTGCTCATTATTGACCCGGGAGAGTGATATGGATATCGATGAATTCGTGGCCCTTAGTGTAAAGCATAATGCTTCCGATCTGCACCTTTGTGCCGGTCATCCGCCGATGTTGCGCATCGACGGTGAACTGCAGCCGCTGGCGGCGGTGCCAACGCTGACGGCGCAAGGCGCGCAGGCCCTCTGTGACGGATTGCTGAATGCGCAGCAGCGCGAGAGCCTGCGGCGGCTGGGGCAGGTCGATCTGGCGTTGCACAGGCCGAGCGGGGAGCGGTTGCGCGCCAACGTTTTTCAACAAAGCGCGGGGATTTCTCTCGCGTTGCGGCGTATCGCCGGGCAATCGCCTTCGCTTGCCGAGCTGGCGGCGCCGGCCATCGTCCCGGCGCTGCTGCGGCGCGCCGACGGATTGATCCTGGTCACTGGCGCCACCGGCAGCGGCAAGTCCACCACGCTGGCGGCGATGATCGACGAGATCAACCGGCACCAGCCGCGGCATATTTTGACGCTGGAAGATCCGATCGAGTTTCTGCACCGCAGCCGGCGATCGCTGATCCAGCAGCGGGAGATCGGCCGCGACAGCCACAGCTTCGATGCGGCGTTGCGCGCCGCGCTGCGCGAAGATCCGGATGTGATCCTGCTGGGCGAGCTGCGCGATACCGCCACCATCCGGCTGGCGCTCACTGCGGCGGAGACTGGCCACCTGGTGCTGGCGACGCTGCACACCCGCAGCGCGCCGCAGGCGGTGGAACGGCTGGTGGACGTGTTTCCGGCGGAAGAGAAACCCTATGTGCGCGCCCAGCTGGCGGGCAGCCTGCAAGCGGTGATCGCGCAAAAGCTGATGAGACGCCTCGGCGGCGGACGAGTGGCGATCTTTGAAGTGCTGACGGCGACGGCGGCGGTCAGCAACCTGATCCGTGAAGGGAAAACGCATCAGTTGGCGAGCGTGTTGCAAACCGGCGCGCAGTCCGGCATGCAAACCTTTGAGCAAGGTTTGCAGCAGCGGATCGACGCCGGTGTGTTGGGGGACTGCGCGGGGGAGGGAACGGGCGTTTAGCCCAGCTGCCGTTCGAACCAGCTTTCGAGGATAACCACCGCAGAGGCGGAATCCACGCTGCCTTTATCAAGCGCGCGGAAGCCGCCGCGATCGAACAGGTTGGCGCGCGCCTCTACGGTGCTCAGACGCTCGTCATGCAGATCGATCTGGATGCCGAAGCGGCCGTGCAGGCGGTTGGCGAACTTGCGCGCCTGGGCGGTAACGGGCTGTTCGGTGCCGTCCATGTTCAGCGGCAGGCCGACCACCACCAAATCCGGCTGCCACTCCTTCAGCAGTTTTTCGATTTTCAGCCAGTCCGGCGAACCGTCCTGCGCTTTGAAAGCCGGCAGGGCGCGGGCGCTGCCGGTCAACTCCTGGCCGACGGCCGCGCCGATGCTTTTGGTGCCAAAGTCGAAGGCGATAATGGTGCGGTTACTCATCAGGCGTGTCCTGCGTGGTTGGCGATGCTGCGAATGTCGATACCCAAAAGGTTCCCCGCCTCGCGCCAGCGGCTGGCGATCGGCGTGCGGAACAGAATGTCGGTGTTGGCTTCGATGGTCAGCCAGGCGTTTTCCAATACTTCCTGCTCCAACTGGCCCTTTTCCCAGCCTGCATAGCCCAGCGCTACCAGCACGTCGTCCGGTTGTTCCGGGGTGCCGAGCGTCTCCAGCACGTCTTTCGAGGTGGTGATCATGGTGTTGGGAGAAATTTGAATGCTGGCGCCAAAGCCGTGGCGCGGCGTATGCAGGATAAACCCGCGATCGTCCGCCAGGGGGCCGCCGGCGAACACCGGTTTGTCCAGGCTGATGGCCGGATCGCGCGCAGGCGGCATGATCTTCAGCTTGCTCAGCACCGTGGCTACCGTGAACTGCTCCACCGGTTTATTGATCACCAAACCCATGGCGCCTTCTTCATTGTGCTCGCAAATGTAAATCACCGAGCGCTTGAAGCGAGGATCCTGCAGCGTTGGCATGGCGATCAGAAAATGGTGCTGTAAATTCATGGCGTTAGTATAAGGTAATCAATGGGTGAGAAAATAAACAGCCGCCAGTATGCGGCTATACCCGCCGCCTTTCAAGCCGCTGCCGGAAAGGCGGGCTTTGGCGGGCGCGATACAGGATAGCGGGCGGCATGCCGCCCGCATGACGCATTACTTCGCCGCCAGGCGCTTTTCAATGGCGTCCATCAGCATGCCGGTAATCGAAATCGGGAATGCCGCCTCGATCTCGCGCGCACAGGTTGGGCTGGTGACGTTGATTTCGGTCAGGCGATCGCCGATCACGTCCAGACCGACGAAGATCAGCCCTTTCTCTTTCAGCGTCGGGGCGACGGCGCGGGCGATTTTCCAGTCGCTTTCGCTCAGCGGGCGCGCTTCGCCGCGGCCGCCGGCCGCCAGGTTGCCGCGGGTCTCACCCTGCGCCGGAATGCGCGCCAGGCAGTAAGGCACCGGCTCGCCGTCCACCACCAGGATGCGCTTGTCGCCGTCCTTGATCGCCGGCAGGAAGTTCTGCGCCATGCAGAAACGGCTGCCGTGTTCGGTCAGGGTTTCGATGATCACCGACAGGTTAGGATCGTCCTGCTTCACGCGGAAGATAGACGCGCCGCCCATGCCGTCCAGCGGTTTCAGGATGATGTCGCCGTGCTGCTGGTGGAATTTGCGGATGTGCGCGGTGCTGCGGCTGACCAGCGTATCCGGCGTCAGTTCCGAAAACCAGGCGGTGAACAGCTTCTCGTTGCAGTCGCGCAGGCTTTGCGGCTTGTTGACCACCAGCGTGCCTTTGACTTCGGCGCGTTCCAGAATGTAGGTCGCGTAGATGTATTCGGTATCGAACGGCGGATCCTTGCGCATCAGGATCACGTCCAGCTCGTGCAGCGCCAGATCCTGCTCGGCGCCGAAGCTGAACCAGCTCTCCTTGTCTTCCTTCACGCTCAGCAGGCGGGTGCGGGCGCGCCCGTCGCCGGCATGCAGATAGAGATCGTTCATCTCCATGTAGTGCAATTCGTAACCGCGGCGCTGCGCTTCGAGCAGCATGGCGAAGCTGGTGTCTTTCTTGATGTTGATGGAATCGATAGGGTCCATCACGATGCCGAGCTTAATCATCTTTTCTCCTTTAACCCAGGTCGCCGAAGCGGACCTGCAGAGCGGTAATGGCGGTGAGCGCTGTGGTTTCGGTACGCAGAACGCGTGGTCCCAGCAGAATATCAGTAAATCCGTGGTCGGTGGTCATGGCGATTTCGTCAGCGGACAAACCGCCTTCCGGGCCGATCAGCAGGCGAACGCGATCCACCGGCTGCGGCAACGTGTTGATGCTGTGGCTGGCGCGCGGGTGCAGGTTGAGTTTCAGGCTGCCGTCCTGCTCGGCGCACCAGGCCTCCAGCGACATCGCCTCGCGGATTTCGGGAATGCGGTTGCGGCCGCACTGTTCGCAGGCGGCGATGGCGATCTTCTGCCATTGTTGGATTTTCTTCGCCAGACGCTCGCCGTCCAACTTGACGCCGCAGCGCTCGGAAAACAGCGGGGTGATGACGTTGACGCCCAGCTCGATGGATTTCTGGATGGTGAACTCCATCTTCTCGCCGCGCGAGATCACCTGGCCCAGATGCAGGTTGAGCGGCGATTCGATGTCCTCCACGCGGCCGTCGCCGAGGCGCACCAGCACGCTCTTTTTGTCCACCCGGACTATCTCGGCGTCGAACACCTGGTTGCTGCCGTCGAACAGCTGCAGCGCCTGGCCGGCGCTCATGCGCAGCACGCGCCCGACGTGGTTGGCGGCGTCCTCACTGAGGGCGATCTCCGCCCGGTCGGTCAACGGCTGCGGATGGTAAATGCGGGGTATGCGCATGGGTAGTCTGATCCTGACGAAACGGCGCCGCGGGTTGGCGGCGCCATGAAAGATAAAGGCTATAGTAGGTTAGCTTTTCCGCTGCTGACAAGCCTGTTGAATATAGGGGTTGTGGTTGCCCTGCACCTTGGCGATACGTGCTTCACGCTGACATTCCCATTGGCTCACCGGATATTGCCGGTTCCACACCTCGAACAGCTGGGTTTGCTGGCGTGACAGCCGCAGCTGGTAGCGATCGCGCATGTAGAAGTAGGTGCGGGCAATGGCGCCGCGGGCGCGGGCGGGCGGCTCTGCCTGTTTATTCTTGAAGTCCACCTTCATTGGGCACTGCCCGTATTGGCCTGCGCCGCCGTTCCATTGGCTGTACATGAAGTTGTTGCGGTCGCCGTTCACTTCGCCGATCGCCGGCTGCAGGTTGTGCAGATCGGTTTCTATCTGGCGATAGGTGGCGTCCTTATTGCAGTTTTTGCGTCCGCCGTCTTGCCAGCACTGCAGTTGGTGGCCGAACTGCCAGGCCGGCACCACGTGTTCCCACTCGATGCGCTGCGCGCGCTGGGCGTTTTTACGCACCTGATAGCCGCAGCCGGCGAGATCCGGAATGCCCTTCTTGCCTTGCCAGTCGATGCGGCAGCCGCAGTAAAAGCTGCCCGGCGCATCCTGGTTAATCTTGGCCGCCGCCGCTTTGGCCTGAGAGAAGTTATTGATGCCGTGCGCCTGTACGGCGCCTGCGGCGAAAACCGCCATAAACAAAATTCTGCGAAGCATATTCCAAAACAGCTCAAAATTGGAAAAGCAGGCAGGGTAACGGAACTTGCCGGTAGTGGCAAATGGCGATATTTGCTTGTTTTAACGTATAAATCGTTTAACTAAAGGTTCTCGCTAGCAAGAAATTTCAGTTTTTCGCCGCACCGGCGGCAGCGGTATTCGCTTTCGCCGCGCAGCACGCGGTTATGGCGGCGAATGGTGAGCTGGTGCTGCCCACAGGCGCAGCGGTAGGGGAAGGTCTTGCTTTGCACCGAGGCGGTTTCGAAACGGTGAGTGCGGCTGGCGGGCGTCAGCAGCACGCTTTCCATCATCCAGCGCCATTCGCGGCCGTGCGGCGCCACCCGGCCGAATTGGCGAAACACCAGCAGGTGCGCCAGTTCGTGCGGCACCACTTCATCGATAAACGGCTGTTGGTTTTCCAGCAGCAGCACCGGGTTCAGGCGGATTTCCCAGCTTTGCAGCCAGGCGGTGCCCGCGCTGGTGCCGCGTTGCTGATAGACGATGCTGGGTTCGGGGAACTCGACGGCAAAATGCTGGCGGGCCAACTGCAGCTTTTCTCGCAGGCAGCGCATCACCGCTTGTTGCAGCGCGATGGGGATTCTCGGTTTGTTCATTGCGGCTAGCTTAAGCAATGGCGCGGCGGCTGACAATACGCACCGGCGCAAATCGCATCCGGCGCTTTTTCGCCACATTGATAAAGCGATCGCCACCGATGGATTGTAATCAATGTGTTAACTGCGGGATAATAAAGCGTGCATGATGAGCCTGTACCCGCAGTTCTCACCGAGCAGGGTTGAAACACCGCCTGTGGCAATCCCTTACGCAAAGAGCGGTTATTTTGCGATTTGGCGCAATAACTGACTGATTAAAAATACGTAAGGTGAAGGCAGTTTTTTGACAAGGCGCCGCCTCGCGCGCCGCAAGTGTGAATTTAACGCAGCTGATGTTGCAAGTGAGAGATCAATGTCGAATAAACCGTTCCACTATCAAGATCCGTTCCCACTGAAGAAAGACGATACCGACTATTACCTGCTGAGCCGCGACCACGTTTCCGTGAGCGAGTTTGAAGGCCAGGAAATACTGAAAGTTGCCCCTGAAGCGTTAACCCTGCTTGCCCAGCATGCGTTCCACGACGCGTCGTTCATGCTGCGCCCGGCGCACCAACAGCAGGTGGCCGATATCCTCAAAGATCCGGACGCCAGCGAAAACGACAAGTACGTTGCGCTGCAATTTCTGCGTAACTCAGAAATCGCCGCCAAGGGTATTTTACCGACCTGCCAGGACACCGGCACGGCGATCATCGTCGGCAAAAAGGGCCAGCGCGTCTGGACCGGCGGCGGCGATGAAGAAGCGTTGTCGCGCGGGGTCTACAACACCTACATCGAAGAGAACCTGCGCTATTCGCAGAACGCCGCGCTGGATATGTACAAAGAGGTCAATACCGGCAGCAACCTGCCGGCGCAGATCGATCTCTACAGCGTGGACGGCGAAGAGTACAAGTTCCTGTGCATCGCCAAGGGCGGCGGCTCCGCCAACAAAACCTATCTGTATCAGGAAACCAAGGCGCTGCTGTCGCCGGGCAAGCTGAAAAACTACCTGGTCGACAAGATGCGCACGCTGGGCACTGCGGCCTGCCCGCCGTATCACGTGGCGTTCGTCATCGGCGGCACCTCGGCGGAAGCGACGCTGAAAACCGTCAAACTGGCCTCGACCAAGTATTACGATGGCCTGCCGACCGAAGGCAACGAGCATGGTCAGGCGTTCCGCGATCTGGAACTCGAAGCGGAACTGCTGCAAGAAGCGCAGAACCTGGGGCTGGGCGCACAGTTCGGCGGCAAGTACTTCGCACATGATATCCGCGTAGTGCGCCTGCCGCGCCACGGCGCCTCCTGCCCGGTTGGCATGGGCGTCTCCTGCTCGGCGGACCGCAACATCAAAGGCAAGATCAACCGCGACGGCATCTGGCTGGAAAAACTGGAGCACAATCCGGGTAAATTCATTCCTCAGGAGCTGCGCCAGGCCGGGGAAGGCGAGGCGATCAAGGTCGATCTCAACCGCCCGATGGCCGAGATCCTCAAACAGCTGTCGCAGTATCCGGTTTCCACCCGCCTGTCGC
The DNA here is from genome assembly GCF_014982455.1 of Serratia sp. X3. Taxonomy (NCBI): domain Bacteria; kingdom Pseudomonadati; phylum Pseudomonadota; class Gammaproteobacteria; order Enterobacterales; family Yersiniaceae; genus Serratia; species Serratia sp. X3. The sequence goes on along the minus strand of NZ_JADCNB010000010.1, from coordinate 72,403 downwards.
TGAGCGGCACCATCATCGTTGGCCGCGATATCGCGCACGCCAAGCTGAAAGAGCGCCTGGATCGCGGTGAAGGCTTGCCGCAGTACGTCAAGGATCACCCGATCTACTACGCCGGCCCGGCTAAAACGCCGGAAGGCTATGCGTCCGGTTCCTTGGGGCCGACCACCGCCGGGCGTATGGATTCCTACGTCGATCTGCTGCAATCTCACGGCGGCAGCATGATCATGCTGGCGAAAGGCAACCGCAGCCAGCAGGTGACGGATGCCTGCCACAAGCACGGCGGCTTCTACCTCGGCAGCATCGGCGGCCCGGCGGCGGTGCTGGCGCAGCAGAGCATCAAGAGCCTGGAGTGCGTGGAGTACCCTGAATTGGGCATGGAAGCGATCTGGAAAATCGAAGTGGAAGATTTCCCGGCGTTTATCCTGGTGGATGACAAAGGCAATGACTTCTTCCAGAAGATCCAGGCCGGCCAATGCGCCAGCTGCCTGAAATAAGCGTTGCCCCCTTCGCCGCCCGCGGGCGGTGAAGGGGGACTGTGTAAAGTCCTGTAGCTTGCTGGACGGCGAGTTTTAACCTGTATACCCTACGCGGATAGCACTAAAATTCGACTAATGGAATATCGGCAACATAAGGTTCGGCAAGCACATGGGTACGCAGGAAAGTCACATCAGGGAATTGCTGGTCTGGATTGAAGACAACCTGACCAATCCGCTGTCGTTGGATATCGTTTCCGCCAAGTCAGGCTATACGAAATGGTACCTGCAGCGCATGTTCAAGAAGCAGACCGGATTATCGTTAGCTTCCTACATTCGCGCTCGCCGCCTCTACCTCGCCGCCTTCGCCTTGCGTTTCACGCAGAAGAGCATTCTGGACATTTCGGTTGAATATCAATTCGATAATCAGCAGACGTTCTCGCGCTGTTTCAAGAAACACTTCGCCGAGTCGCCCAGCGTTTATCGTCATGCCCGCAAACAGGACTTCAGCAATCTGGTGCGTTCACTCGCGGCCAGCCAGCCCGGCGATATTGAGGTCGAACGCGTCAGCATCGCCAGAGGGCAGTACGCTTTTCACGGCAAGCAATATGCGTACCATCTGGATATCGAGAATCTGGATAAGTCGCACCTGCCGCTGCGCAGCGCGCTACGGGCGCAGTTTTACACCTTGTTGGGCGAGCGCCCGACGCAAACCTATTCGTTTACCCAACTGGTGCCGGACGGCGAGCGGGTCAGGGTCGACTATACCCTGGGCGTGACGACGGACTATCCGCTGCGTGAAGGCGTGGCGCTGGAGCCGCTGCCGGAGATCCACGGTGAGTTTTGCCGTTTTCGCTATTCCGGCAAGCCGGTGGCGCTCAATGATCACATCATTAAAATTTACACGCAGGTGCTGCCCGAAATGGGGCTGGCCCGCGGTGACGGGCCGGACATGACGGTGTTCAGCTATTCGCTGAGCGGGAAAGAGGAGCTGCATCTGGAGCTGCAGCATCTGGTGCCGGTGGTGCCGTTGCACTGATCCCGTCGGCGGCCGGTCGCTGGTTTTTCTGCTGCACGATCGCCGCCATCACCGCCAGGGCGATCTCCGCCGGCGTTTTGCTGCCCAGCGGCAGGCCGATCGGCGCATGAATGCGTTCCAACTCCTGCGGCGTGAATTCGGCAATCTGCTGCAACCGCTGGCGCCGCCGCGCGCTGTTTCTCAGCGATCCCATGGCGCCGATGTAAAACGCCGGAGTGTGGATCGCTTCCATCAGCGTCAGATCGTCCATACGCGGATCGTGGGTCAGCGCCACGACGGCGGTATTGGCGTGGCAACCGCCGTCCTCAATGAACTTGGCCGGAAACTGGCGCAGCAGCGTCACGCCCGGTTTTAACTCGGCGGCGAAGTTATCCAGCGCCTCCGGGCGATTCTCGCAAACCAGCACCTCAAACCCCAGCGCCACGGCGAAATCGGCGCAGTACAGCGCTACGCTGGACAGCCCGGCGATCAGCAGGCGCGGCGCGGCCGCGATATGCAGCGTGATCTGCTCGAGCCGGCGTTCCACCTGGGTGGCGCTGGTGAAATGACTCTGCTCGAGGCTGTGGCAGGCGTTGGGCAGCGTAAGGCGTTTGAGCAACGCGTGATGCCCTTCCAGCGCGCCGGCGATGCGTTGCAGGTAAGCGACGCTGGCTTCTCCCGCCGGCAGATACTCGATCAGCACGTCCAGCACGCCGCCGCACGGCAGCGCCACGTTGGGTGTCATACCGCCTTCGCCGTAACGGATCACCTGGCTGGCCGCCTGATACTCCCCGGCGGCCACGCGGCGCAGGAAGTCCTCCTCCACGCACCCGCCCGACAATGAGCCGCTGTAGCGGCCGTCGCGGGTCGCCGCCATCAGCGCGCCCGGCGAGCGCGGCGAAGAACCATAGGTGCTGAGGACGGTGCATAACCAGACCGGCTGGTGTTGCAGCCAGCTTATCGCCTGGCTGACCACGGTGACATCAAGATGTTGCATAGGTGAATTTACTCGCTGGCCGGAAGTTGCGATGGAAGATCAATATCCTGCACGACGCCGGGGTGCTCAAGCGGCAACAGGTGCACCGCTGCGCCTTGCAGCAGCCCACGGGCGCCATTATCGCCGCGCAGTTGGCAAAGTTGTTTGCGCAATAGGGCGGAAAAGCCGACCGGGTGACCGGGCTGTTGCGCATAGCTGGGGCGTACGATTGCGTGTTGCCGTAAGGCGCTCGCCACCTGCCGGAAGACATCGGCGCTGACGAACGGCATATCGGCCAGATGGATCAGCCAGCCTTGCCAGTGCGGCGTGGCCGCAACGCCTGCGGCGATCGAGTCGCCGAGGCCCGCGCTGGCGAGCAGGGTAACCGGCACTTGGTTGGCGGCGCAGGCTGCCAGCACCGGCAGATTATCCGGACGGGTCACCACCTGCACCGGCAGCTCGGAAGCCAGCGCCTGGCGCAGGGTGTGTTCGAACAGCGAACGCCGCTCGCCCGCCGCATCGGCAAACCCGGCGTTCAGTTTGTTGCCCTGGCCGCCGGCCCGAATAAAGCGCTCCCCGCGTCCGGCGGCGGTAATAATGATGCCCGTGATCATGGTTCAAGCCCGCGTTTGCGCAAATTATTTATTAGCGTACAAACCTTATGTGTTTTGCAAATGTTTTTTTGTTGAAAACAGCCTGTTAATCATCACATAATTTTAGTTATAAGCATATGCTTATGACGTCTACGGCAAGGTCGTCAGCGTTTGCGCAACAACACCGCGAACAAAAACCAATTACAAGAAAGACGTGAAGGACTTATTTATGAGCAATTTCAACCCGTCGCGGCGTCGCTTTATCAAAAGCGCCGTGATTGCGGGGGTATCCGTGTACCTCGCGCCCCTGTACAGCCGCGCCTACGCCGCGCTGTTCGAGCAAAAAATCCTCCAGTCGCCCAATTGGGATCCGCAGGCCAAGCGCGTGCGTTTCCGTATCGACGGCCGCGCCAAGGTCATGGGGCAGAAGGTGTTCGCACGCGACATCCGCGCGGTGGACATGCCGCACTGGCCGCAGAAACAGGCGCACGCCTTCATTCTGCGCGTGACCAAGGCCGACCGGTTGTTCGAAGGGGTCGATCTGTCGCTGTTGGGGGACGATCTGCAACCGGATCGCCTGGTGACGGCGGAAGATCTGGCGCGCGACGGCCTGGCCTTTCCGGCGTTCTACGGTGACGACATGCTGCTGCCGAGCGGCAAAACCCCGGCCTACCTCGGCCAGGCGGTGGCGATCCTGATCTATCACGACTTCGCCCGTTTCCGCTTCGCCAAGGACAAGCTGAAATTCCGCGAAGAAACCATCAAATACGGCGCGGTGACCGGCCCGCTCGAGCGCGATCCCTGGGGCAGCTTCCGCTATGTGCGGGTGGGGGGAGAGCAACCGTTCGACGACGATCGCTTCTCCAGTCTGAAGGACACGCCGATCTTCCCGGTATCGATGAAAAAACACCTGCCGGTGTGGCCGGAAGGGCGCGAGGGCGGCAAGCTGGATCAGGAAGGCATGCGCTATGCAGGGATGATCGCCGACGAGTTGGCGAATCCGCCGGCCGACTGGCTGGTAATGTCGCGCCGCTACACCACGCAGTCGATCGACACTTCGGCGCTGGAGCCGGACAACGCCAACGGCTGGTTCGATGCGCAGACGCAAACCCTGCATCTGGTGGTGCCGACGCAGTCGCCGCAGGAAGTGGCCGACGAGATGCCGCGCATGCTGGCCAAGCGCAATCCGCCGGTGAAACAGCTGATCCTGCACCCGTGCTACACCGTGGGCTACGGCTCGAAAGACCACTATAACTTCCCGTATTACGGCGCGGTGGCAGCGATGTACGGCGACGGCCACCCGGTGCGTCTGGCCAACGATCGCTTCGAGCAGTTCCAGACGGCGCTGAAGCGCCATGCGTTCGACATGAACTACCGCATCGCGGTGAATAAGCAAACCGGCGTCATGCAGTCGTTCCTCGGTGACATGACCGCGGACGGCGGCGGCCGCAGCAACTTTACCCCTTCGGTGGTGATGGTCGGCGCAACCGCCGCCCAGTCGATTTACTACTTCCCGAAAAGCGATCTGTCGTCGGTCGGGCTGGCCTCACGCGCCATCGATGCCGGCTCGGCGCGCGGTTACGGCACGCTACAGAGCATGGCCGCCACCGAGATGATGGTGGATGAGCTGGCCGCCGAGCTGAAGATCGACCCGATCGAGTTTCGCCTGCGCAACGTGCTGAAATCCGGCATGAAAAACACCCAGGGGGCGATCCCGGCCGGTGCGATCCGCGCTGATGAAGTGCTGGAGAAGGCGGCGAAGCACGAGATGTGGCTCAAGCGCGCCGAACGCAAGGCCGAGTTTGAGAGCCGCCATCCCGGCAAGCGCTATGGCGTCGGCTTCGGCTGCGTGCAGAAAGACTTCGGCACCGGGGCGGAAACCTCGTTCGCCCGGGTGGAGCTGAGCGAAGACGGCCGCATCACCCTGCATCACAGCGGCGCGGAGATGGGCACCGGCATGTCGACCTCGCAGTCGGTATTGTGCGCGCAGTGGCTGGGCAAACCGGCCGACGAAGCGCACTTCTCGGTCACCGACTGGTCGGTATTGCCGATGGTCACCAGCGGCGATCCTTACCTGATGTCGCAGGAAGAGCAGGATAAGCTGCAAACCAACCCCAACTGGACGCCGAGCTACTGTTCGCCGTCGAGCGCCAGCAACTCGGCCTATTACTTCTCGCACAGCACCCGCGAAGCGGCGCGCCTGATCTTCGATCACGGCCTGTGGCCGGCGGCGATGGCGCTGTGGCAGGCCGGTATCGGCGGCGGCCAGGCGGCGCCGCTGGTGGTGCGGCGCGAAGATGCGCGTTGGGTCGAAGGCGGCCTGACGGCGGCGGGCATGTCGGTGCTGAGCCTCGAGCTGCTGGCCAAGACGGCTTATCAGATGGGCGGCGTCACCGGCGCGGCGGTGCATGTGTTCAACCGCTGGCAGTGGGCGGAGGCCGATTTCACGTTGAACGGCAAAAGCGAACGCCTGCCGGTCGACGGCATGGCGCTGCGCAACGCCGGCGGCGAATTCAAACCGCTGGCGCGCGGGCAGGTCTATTATCCGCCGACCCAGCGCAACAATGCGGCGGTGACCTACTACAGCGCCGTCGGCACGCTGGCGGAAGTGGCGGTGGATATCGCCACCGGCCAGGTGGAGTTGCTGAATCACCACTCGATCATGGAGTGTGGCAACCTGATCGTGCCGGAACTGGTTTCCGGCCAGCTGCAGGGCGGGCTGGCGATGGGCATCGGCCATGCGCTGCACGAATATTTACCGCTGTACGAAGACGGCCCGGGCAACGGCACCTGGAACTTCAACCGTTACCACCTGCCGCGCGCCAGCGACGTGGCGGTATGGAAACAGAGCGGCGACATCCTGCCGGCGCTGTCGGAAACCGATCCGCCGAAAGGCATGGCGGAAGTGGTGATGATCCCGATCGTGGCCGCGCTGGTCAACGCCATTGCCGACGCCACCGGCCACCGTTTCCGTGATTTGCCCGTTCGTGCAGAAAATATTCGTGAGGTATTACAATGAGCATTAAAACCCAGCCGATTTCCCTGACCATCAACGAGAAACAGTACGGCCCGATCGAGGTGCCGGAAGGCTTGATGATGATCGATTTCCTGCACGAGTATCTCGATTTGACCGGTTCGCGCCTCGGCTGCGGGCAGGGCATTTGCCACGCCTGCGTGGCTATTGTCGATCACCCGAGCGGCACCAGCGAAGAGGTGCGCACCTGCATCACCGGCGCGCATTTTTTCAACGGCAAGAAAGTGCGCACCGTCGAAGGCCACGCCAGGGTGGACGAACAGGGGGAGGTGGTTGAGCTGTCGCCGATCCAGCAGGCCTTTCTGGAGCACTACAGCTTCCAGTGCGGCTACTGCACGCCGGGCTTCGTCAACGCCGCCACCATCTTCGTGGAAAAGCTCAAGCGTGAGCCGATCGCCCGCGATCAGCTGGAGAACGCCATCGAGCAGGCGCTGGACAGCCACATCTGCCGCTGTACCGGCTACGTGCGCTACTACGAAGCGGTGCGTGACGTGGTGCTGAAAACGCCGGGCCTGCTGAAGGAGACGGCGCAATGAAAAAACGTCTCGCAGTGTTGATTGTGCTGGTGGCGATCGTGGTGATTGCGCTGTTGTGGTGGCGGGAAAACCGCCGTTACGATGGCCCGGCGCAGCAGGTGACCGCCAGCGCCGAACAGATCGCGCGCGGCCGCTATCTGGCGCAGGCCGCCGACTGCGCCGCCTGCCATACCGCCAGCGGCGGGGCGCCGTTGGCCGGCGGCTATCCGCTGGACACGCCGTTCGGCACGATTTACGGCAGCAACCTGACGCCGTCGGCCGATCACGGCATCGGGCGCTGGAGCAAGGACGACTTCTTCCTGGCGCTGACGCAGGGCGTGGCGCCGGGCGGGCGCCACCTGTATCCGGCGATGCCTTACACCTCGTACAAGGGCATTTCGCGTCAGGACGCCGATGATATCTATGCTTACCTGATGACGCGTCCGGCGGTAGACGTGGCCATTCCGGCCAACGAGATGCCGTTCCCGTTCAACCAGCGCATGGCGCTGATCGGCTGGAATCTGCTGTTCCGTAGCCAGGATCCGCTGCCGGCCAGTTCGCAGGGCAGCTCGCCGCAATGGCAGCGCGGCCGCTATCTGGCCGACGTGCTGGGCCACTGTGGCGAATGTCACACGCCGCGCGGCGCGCTGGGGCAGATGGATCTCGGCAAACCGATGCAGGGCGGCGATCTCGGCCGCTTTATGGCGCCGGACATTACGCCGCATGGCCTGGCGCAGCGCGGCTGGACGCCGCAGGACGTCAGCCGCTTCCTCAGCACCGGCCTTGCGCCGCAGGGTTCGGCCTTCAGTGAGATGCATATGGTGGTGGATCTCAGCACCCGTCATTTGACGCCGGAAGACCATCAGGCGCTGGCGCTGTATCTGATGGGCGAGCAGCCGCCGGCGGCGGTGCCGGTGAAAATGGGGCAGGGCAGCGATGCCGGGCGCATGACCTATCTGGATCAGTGCGCCGGCTGCCATGCGCGCGAAGGCGAGGGCAAACCGCACGTCGCACCGGCGATGCGCGATAACGCCACGCTGCGCCAGGCGGACGGCAAGAACCTGATCGTGTCGGTGCTGGACGGCCTGCCGGCCCAGCAGTTCCCGAACGGTGAAAGCATGCAGAGCATGCCGGGCTTCGGCGAGCGTCTAAGCGATGCCGACGTGGCGGAACTGGTAAATTACCTGCGGGTGACCTGGGGCGGTTTGCCGGCGGACGTCACCGCCGAGCAGGTGAAAGCGCTGCGCAAGTAAGCGGCGTTCAGGCGAAAAAAATGGCCCGCATCTGCGGGCCATTTTATTGCGCGGTCACGGGATTCAACGGCTGGTGACGCCGTCGACACGCTGGCTGCGCTGTTTGATGGCGTAACCGACGGCCAGGATCGCCACCCATACCGGGATCAGCAGCACCGAGATTTGAATGCCCGGCGTCAGGTACATGATCACCAGGATGCCGGCCATGAACAGCAGGCACAGGTAGTTGCTGAACGGGTACCAGAACGCTTTGAACTTCGGCACCACGCCTTCACGGTTTTTGGCGGCGCGGAATTTCAGGTGCGCCAGGCTGATCATCGCCCAGTTGATCACCAGCGCCGACACCACCAACGCCATCAGCAGTTCGAAGGCGCGGCCCGGGATCAGGTAGTTAATCAGCACGCACAGCGCGGTGGCGAGGGCGGAAATGCCTATGGCCACCACCGGCACGCCGCGGCCGTCAACCTTCAGCAGGCTTTTCGGGCCGTTGCCCTGCTGCGCCAGGCCGTACAGCATGCGGCTGTTACAGTAGACGCAGCTGTTGTAGACCGACAGCGCGGCGGTGAGCACCACGATGTTCAGCACGGTCGCCACCAGGTTGCTGTTCAGCGCGTGGAAGATCAGCACGAACGGGCTGCCGCCTTCGACCACTTTGCCCCACGGGTACAGCGACAGCAGAATGGCCAGTGAACCGATATAGAAGATCAGGATGCGGTAGATCACCTGATTGGTGGCTTTCGGAATGCTTTTTTGCGGGTTGTCGGCTTCGGCGGCGGTGATGCCGACCAGCTCGAGGCCGCCGAAGGAGAACATGATCACCGCCATCGCCATCACCAGGCCCATGACGCCGTTCGGGAAGAACCCGCCCTGCGCCCACAGGTTGGTGACGGTGGCTTCCGGGCCGCCCATGCCGCTGAACAGCAGGTAGGCGCCGAACACGATCATGCCGATAATCGCCACCACTTTGATGATGGCGAACCAGAACTCCATCTCGCCGTAAACTTTCACGTTGGCCAGGTTGATGGCGTTGATCGCCAGGAAGAATACCGCGGCGGAAACCCAGGTGGGGATCTCCGGCCACCAGTACTGCACGTAGATGCCGACCGCGGTCAGCTCCGCCATCGCCACCAGAACATACAGCACCCAATAGTTCCAGCCGGAGGCGAAGCCGGCGAAGTTGCCCCAGTATTTATAGGCGAAGTGGCTGAAGGAACCGGCGACCGGCTCTTCCACCACCATTTCCCCCAGTTGGCGCATGATCAGAAACGCGATGAAGCCGCCGATGGCGTAGCCGAGAAGCACTGACGGGCCGGCCATTTTTATTGTTTGAGCGATACCGAGAAATAACCCGGTGCCGATTGCGCCACCTAAGGCGATGAGCTGAATATGGCGGTTTTTCAGGCCGCGCTTCAGCTGGTCACCATGCTGTTGACCATCCATCAATCTAACCCTCTGTCGTTGTGAATGCCCATCTGCCTGTAAAGCAGTGGTTACGATGTGTGTTTTGTTTTATTTACGGCGTTATAGCTATTAATTCCACGGCGCCGCTACCGTTTGGCAGAGAATAATGTTATGCGCGTCGGTTTGCACCTGCTTTGTCGTGTGAGTGATTAAGATTGCAGCAGTTTAGGAAACAAAATGCGGGTTGTGTGACGGCAGGGGGGATTCAGTGCATGAAATAAGCAACAAATCACATAATGCGCAAAAATAACGTAGATCTGAACGGTGGGCCGCGTTCAAATAATGAACGAACCGCCGTTGCGCTGCTCGCCAAATAGCCATTCATTAAAGCGTAATAACCATGCAATAAAACTCGGGCAAAAAGTTTGCACTCTGCCTTGCGTAAGGTTTGGTAAAAGTTAAATCCCCAACCCGCCGCGTAAATGGTAATACCATCACGGCGTTACCGGTTTGCAGCGGGGTTTTCAGCGAGGTGTTAAAATGTGCGGGTAACCTGATTTCGATCAAGGCCCGTATGGACAGGAGGTGAATACTTTGTTACTTTACCGTCACGTTTTTGAAATTGGTATTACCAATTGACTCCGCGCCATTCGCAGAGAAGAATTCACTCATGGCCTACAGCAAAATCCGCCAACCCAAGTTGTCAGATGTTATCGAGCAACAGCTCGAATACCTGATCCTCGAGGGGACACTGCGCCCAGGCGAAAAACTGCCTCCGGAGCGCGAGCTGGCGAAACAATTTGATGTCTCCCGTCCTTCTCTGAGAGAGGCCATTCAGCGCCTTGAAGCGAAAGGGCTGCTCCTGCGCCGTCAGGGCGGCGGCACCTTCGTGCAAACTAATCTGTGGCAGAGCTTCAGCGATCCGCTGGCCGAGCTGCTGGCCGACCATCCCGAATCACAGTTCGATCTGCTGGAAACCCGTCACGCGCTGGAAGGCATTGCCGCCTATTACGCGGCGCTGCGCGGCACCGATGAAGATCTGGCGCGCATCCGCGATTGCCACATCGTGATTCAACAGGCTCAAGACAGCGGCGATCTCGACGCCGAAGCCGATGCGGTCATGCAGTATCAAATCGCCGTGACTGAAGCCGCTCACAACGTTGTGTTACTTCACCTGCTACGCTGCATGGGGCCGATGCTGGAACAGAACGTGCGTCAGAACTTTGAATTGCTCTACTCGCGCCGTGAGATGTTGGCAAAAGTGAGCAGCCACCGCGCCGGAATTTTTGAGGCGATTGTGGCACGCGAGCCGGAAAAGGCCCGTGAAGCCTCGCATCGCCACTTGGCGTTTATCGAGGAAATCTTGCTGGATCTCAGCCGGGAGCATACTCGGCGCGAGAGATCGCTGCGGCGTCTCCAGCAACGCAAGGATTAAGAGCTGTCCTCTTCAGGGTACACCAGCCTGCGGGGGTTAAGTTCGAGGTACTTAGTTAAGTACTTAAGCGGCAACTAAACTGATGGGCCTGTCTTCGTGTGTTTTTTCACAGAGCACAGGAAGACAGGCTCCAAACAAACCATTAGACAGATAAGGAATACCACCATGTCAGAACGTTTAAACAATGACGTGGATCCGATCGAAACCCGCGACTGGCTGCAGGCGATCGAATCGGTCATCCGTGAAGAGGGTGTTGAGCGAGCTCAGTTTCTGATTGATCAGGTATTGGGAGAAGCCCGCAAAGGCGGCGTTAACGTTGCGGCCGGTGCTGCAGCGCACAACTATGTCAACACCATCGCGGTAGAAGACGAACCGGCTTACCCAGGCAACCTGGATCTGGAACGCCGCATTCGCTCTGCGATTCGTTGGAATGCGATCATGACCGTTCTGCGCGCATCCAAGAAAGACCTGGAACTGGGCGGCCACATGGCTTCCTTCCAGTCTTCCGCGACCTTCTATGAAGTCTGCTTTAACCACTTCTTCCGCGCACGCAACGAGAAAGACGGCGGCGACCTGGTCTACTTCCAGGGCCACATCTCTCCGGGCGTTTACGCGCGCGCCTTCCTTGAAGGCCGCCTGACCGAAGAACAGATGAACAACTTCCGTCAGGAAGTGCACGGCAACGGCCTGTCCTCTTATCCGCATCCTAAGCTGATGCCGGAATTCTGGCAGTTCCCGACCGTATCCATGGGCCTGGGCCCAATCAGCGCCATCTATCAGGCGAAGTTCCTGAAATACCTGGAACACCGCGGCCTGAAAGACACCTCTGAGCAGACCGTTTACGCCTTCCTGGGCGACGGCGAGATGGATGAGCCGGAATCCAAAGGCGCCATCACCATCGCCACCCGCGAGAAGCTGGACAACCTGGTGTTCGTCATCAACTGCAACCTGCAGCGCCTGGACGGCCCGGTCACCGGTAACGGCAAGATCATCAACGAACTGGAAGGCATCTTCTCCGGCGCAGGCTGGCAGGTGCTGAAAGTGATCTGGGGCGGCCGTTGGGACGAGCTGCTGCGCAAAGACACCAGCGGTAAACTGGTTCAGCTGATGAACGAGACCCTGGACGGCGACTACCAGACCTTCAAATCCAAAGACGGCGCTTACGTGCGCGAGCACTTCTTCGGCCGTTACCCGGAAACCGCGGCGCTGGTCAAAGACATGACCGACGACGAAATCTGGGCGCTGAACCGTGGTGGTCACGATCCGAAGAAAATCTTCGCTGCACTGAAAAAAGCGCAGGACACCAAAGGCAAACCGACCGTTATCCTGGCCCACACCATCAAAGGTTACGGCATGGGTGAAACCGCGGAAGGTAAAAACATCGCTCACCAGGTGAAGAAAATGAACATGGAAGGGGTTCACCACTTCCGCGATCGTTTCAACGTGCCGGTTGCCGATGCTGACATCGAAAAACTGCCGTACATCACCTTCGAGAAAGATTCCGAAGAGTACAAATACCTGCACGAACGTCGCCAGGCGCTGAAAGGCTACGTGCCTACCCGTCTGCCGGAGTTCACCCAGAAGCTGGAAATGCCGGCGCTGGAAGATTTCAGCTCGCTGCTGGAAGAGCAGAACAAAGAGATTTCCACCACTATCGCCTTCGTGCGTGCCCTGAACGTGATGCTGAAGAACAAGTCGATCAAAGATCGCCTGGTGCCAATCATCGCCGACGAAGCGCGTACCTTCGGTATGGAAGGTCTGTTCCGTCAGATCGGTATCTACAGCCCGAACGGCCAGCAGTACACCCCGCAGGACCGTGAGCAGGTTGCTTACTACAAAGAAGACGAGAAAGGCCAAATCCTGCAGGAAGGCATCAACGAACTGGGCGCAGCCTCTTCCTGGCTGGCCGCAGCGACGTCCTACAGCACCAACGATCTGCCGATGATTCCGTTCTACATCTACTACTCGATGTTCGGTTTCCAACGCATCGGCGACCTGTGCTGGGCAGCGGGCGACCAACAGGCGCGCGGCTTCCTGATCGGCGGGACCTCGGGCCGTACTACCCTGAACGGCGAAGGTCTGCAGCACGAAGATGGCCACAGCCACATTCAGTCTCTGACCATCCCTAACTGCATCTCTTACGATCCGGCTTACGCGTACGAAGTGGCGGTCATCATGCACGACGGTCTGGTGCGCATGTATGGCGACAACCCGGAAAACGTGTACTACTACCTGACCACGCTGAACGAAAACTACCACATGCCTGCGATGCCGCAGGGTGCGGAAGAAGGTATCCGCAAGGGTATCTACAAGCTGGAAACGCTGGAAGGCAGCAAAGGCAAGGTGCAGCTGCTGGGCTCCGGCGCCATCCTGCGCCACGTGCGCGAAGCTGCGCAGATCCTGGCGAAGGACTACGGCGTGGGTTCCGACACCTACAGCGTGACCTCGTTCACCGAACTGGCGCGCGACGGCCAGGATTGCGAGCGTTGGAACATGCTGCACCCAACCGAAGCGCCACGCGTGCCTTACATCGCTCAGGTGATGAACGATGCGCCGGCGGTAGCCTCTACCGACTACATGAAACTGTTCGCCGAACAGGTTCGTACTTATGTGCCGGCCAGCGATTATCGCGTACTGGGCACCGACGGCTTCGGCCGTTCGGACAGCCGCGAAAACCTGCGTCACCACTTCGAAGTCGATGCGTCCTACGTGGTGGTTGCTGCTCTGGGTGAACTGGCTAAACGCGGTGAGATCGAAGCTTCTGTGGTTGCTGATGCAATCAAGAAATTCAACATCAACCCAGAAAAAGTTAACCCGCGTCTGGCCTAAGAGGTACTGAATAATGTCTATCGAAATCAACGTACCGGATATCGGTGCAGATGAAGTCGAAATCACCGAGATTCTGGTGAAGGTCGGCGATAAAGTTGAAGCGGAACAATCGCTGATCACCGTGGAGGGCGACAAGGCCTCCATGGAAGTGCCCTCCCCGCAGGCGGGCGTGGTGAAAGAGATCAAAGTGGCGGTCGGCGATAAAACCGAAACCGGCAAACTGATCATGATCTTCGAAGCGGCAGGCGCAGCGGAAGCGGCACCGGCGGCGAAAGCGGAAGAAAAACCGGCGGCGGCAGCAGCTGCCCCGGCTGCCGCTGCGGCCAAAGACGTTGCCGTGCCGGATATCGGCGCCGACGAAGTCGAAGTGACCGAGATCCTGGTGAAAGTGGGCGACAAGGTGGAAGCCGAGCAGTCCCTGATCACCGTGGAAGGCGACAAGGCTTCCATGGAAGTCCCTGCGCCGTTCGCGGGCACCGTGAAAGAGATCAAGATCGCGACCGGCGACAAAGTGAAAACCGGCTCCCTGATCATGGTGTTCGAAGTGGCCGGCGCCGCTTCCGCTGCGGCCCCGGCTGCGGCGCAAGCACCGGCTGCCGCTGCAGCACCTGCGGCCTCTGCGGCTAAAGACGTCGCCGTGCCGGATATCGGCGGTGACGAAGTCGAAGTGACCGAGGTGATGGTCAAGGTGGGCGACAAGGTTGCCGCCGAGCAGTCTCTGATCACCGTGGAAGGCGACAAGGCCTCCATGGAAGTGCCAGCGCCGTTCGCGGGCACCGTGAAAGAGATCAAGATCGCGACCGGCGACAAAGTGAAAACCGGCTCCCTGATCATGGTGTTCGAAGTGGAAGGCGCTGCGCCTGCCGCTGCCGCCGCTCCAGCTGCTAAAGCGGACGCTGCGCCGGCGCCGGCCGCCGCGAAAGCCGCCGCTCCGGCCGCGAAAGCTGAAGACAAAGGCGAGTTCGCCGAGAACGCGGCATATGTGCACGCGACTCCGGTCATTCGTCGTCTGGCGCGTGAATTCGGCGTTAACCTGGCGAAAGTGAAAGGCACCGGTCGTAAAGGCCGCATCCTGCGCGAAGACGTTCAGGCTTACGTGAAAGACGCGGTGAAACGCGCTGAAGCGGCCCCGGCTGCTGCCGGCGGCGGTCTGCCAGGCATGCTGCCATGGCCGAAAGTGGACTTCAGCAAGTTCGGCGAGATCGAAGAAGTCGAAATGGGCCGCATCCAGAAGATCTCTGGCGCGAACCTGAGCCGCAACTGGGTGATGATCCCGCACGTGACTCACTTCGACAAAACCGACATCACCGATCTGGAAGCGTTCCGCAAGCAGCAGAACGAAGAAGCGGCCAAGCGCAAGCTGGACGTGAAGTTCACGCCTGTCGTGTTCATCATGAAAGCCGTCGCTGCCGCTCTGGAGCAGATGCCGCGCTTCAACAGCTCGCTGTCCGAAGACGGTCAGAAGCTGACGCTGAAGAAATACATCAACATCGGCGTGGCGGTAGATACCCCGAACGGCCTGGTGGTTCCAGTGTTCAAGGACGTGAACAAGAAGAGCATCACCGAGCTGTCTCGCGAGCTGATGACCATCTCCAAGAAAGCGCGCGACGGCAAGCTGACCGCGGGCGAGATGCAGGGCGGCTGCTTCACCATCTCCAGCCTGGGCGGCATCGGGACGACTCACTTCGCGCCGATCGTCAACGCGCCGGAAGTGGCTATCCTGGGCGTCTCCAAGTCTGCGATGGAGCCGGTCTGGAACGGTAAAGAGTTCATGCCGCGCCTGATGATGCCGATGTCGCTGTCCTTCGACCACCGCGTTATCGACGGTGCCGATGGTGCGCGCTTCATCACCATCATCAACAACATGTTGTCCGACATTCGCCGTCTGGTGATGTAATGCAAAAGGGGCGCAGCATGCTGCGCCCCTGACGATTCTGTAGCAGTTTTGTCGGATTTTGCATAACTCGACAAAATTGTTGAGACACGGGTCACTCGAACACGCTTTGCAGATTATTAACAATTCTGTAAACTGCTCGCGGTGTAAGCGTCCCGGTGGATGAAGGGCGTTATGAGATCGATTAGCAATAAAAATGACGTCTGACCCGCCGGACAATCAATTAAGAGGTCATGATGAGTACTGAAATTAAAACTCAGGTCGTGGTACTTGGGGCGGGCCCGGCAGGTTACTCTGCAGCCTTTCGTTGCGCTGACTTAGGTCTTGAAACCGTTCTGGTTGAACGTTATTCCACTCTGGGCGGGGTTTGCCTGAACGTGGGATGTATCCCTTCCAAAGCACTGCTGCACGTTGCCAAAGTGATCGAAGAAGCCAAAGCGCTGGCCGAACACGGCATCGTTTTTGGCGAGCCGAAAACCGACATCGACAAAGTGCGCGTCTGGAAAGAAAAAGTCATCACTCAGCTGACCGGCGGTCTGGCTGGCATGGCGAAAGGTCGTAAAGTGAAAGTGGTCAACGGCCTGGGCAAGTTCACCGGCGCTAACACCCTGGTTGTTGAAGGCGAAAACGGCCCAACCACCATCAACTTCGACAACGCCATCATCGCTGCAGGTTCTCGTCCGATCCAACTGCCATTCATTCCTCATGAAGATCCACGCGTGTGGGATTCTACCGATGCGCTGGCGCTGAAAACCGTCCCAGAGCGTCTGCTGGTTATGGGCGGCGGCATCATCGGCCTGGAAATGGGCACCGTATACCATGCGCTGGGTTCACAGATCGACGTCGTTGAAATGTTCGATCAGGTTATCCCGGCGGCAGATAAAGACGTGGTGAAAGTCTTCACCAAACGTATCAGCAAGCAGTTCAACCTGATGCTGGAAACCAAAGTGACCGCGGTAGAAGCCAAAGAAGACGGCATTTACGTCACGATGGAAGGTAAAAAAGCGCCGGCAGAGCCACAGCGTTACGACGCGGTGCTGGTGGCGATCGGCCGCGTGCCGAACGGCAAACTGCTGGATGCCGGCAAAGCCGGTGTTGAAGTTGACGAGCGTGGCTTCATCAACGTCGACAAACAGCTGCGCACCAACGTGCCGCACATCTTCGCCATCGGCGACATCGTCGGCCAGCCGATGCTGGCGCACAAAGGCGTGCACGAAGGCCACGTCGCCGCAGAAGTTATCGCCGGCATGAAGCACTACTTCGATCCGAAAGTGATCCCATCCATCGCATACACCGAGCCGGAAGTGGCGTGGGTGGGTCTGACCGAGAAAGAAGCGAAAGAGAAAGGCATCAGCTACGAAACCTCCACCTTCCCGTGGGCGGCTTCCGGCCGTGCGATCGCTTCCGACTGTGCAGACGGCATGACCAAACTGATCTTCGACAAAGAAACTCACCGCATCATCGGTGGCGCGATTGTCGGCACCAACGGCGGCGAGCTGCTGGGTGAAATCGGTCTGGCTATCGAGATGGGCTGCGACGCGGAAGACATCGCGCTGACCATCCACGCTCACCCGACCCTGCACGAATCCGTGGGCCTGGCGGCGGAAATCTACGAAGGCAGCATCACCGACCTGCCTAACCCGAAAGCCAAGAAGAAGTAATTCTGCTGGTTTGACCGGTTAACAAGCGGCTCCTGAGAAGGGGCCGTTTTTTTTTGCTCAGATGCAGAACGCGGTTTTTTGTGGCCGCTGCGCCAAATTCCGATCCTCATGCTTATATCCATTTTAATTATGTGGATATAATGCCCTGTTTGTCCGGCAGCCGATTACGCTGCGCTCAACGATTCAGCAAAGATTTAATGTTGCTTTTATGTGAACGAATTAACAACCGTTTCAAATCCTGATATGCTGGCTGAGCGGAACCGGGCACTGTACCTTACAGTCCAGGACATCGACAGCAGTGCCCCGTCAGGATAGATGGCATCAATATCGCCGTGCGCTCTACCCATCAGTCTTTCATGCTGTAACGCTGTTTGACCGTGCTTGTTTGCCCCAATCACCGTTTCGGGGCCTTTACGGGCCGATCGCCTAGCCACAGAGTGAAACCCAAAGGGTATAAACCCGGTTTGCATATACGCCAGGCACAATAAATGACAATGAGAGCGAGGAGAACGTCGTGCTAGAAGAATACCGTAAGCACGTAGCCGAGCGTGCTGCTGAGGGCATCGCCCCTAAGCCGCTAGACGCCACCCAAATGGCCGCGCTGGTCGAACTACTGAAGAATCCGCCAAAAGGCGAAGAAGAATTCCTGTTAGACCTGCTGATTAACCGTGTTCCACCGGGCGTCGACGAAGCCGCCTACGTCAAAGCAGGTTTCCTGGCGGCCATCGCCAAAGGTGAAGCGACATCCCCCCTGGTTACCCCCGAGAAAGCCATTGAACTGTTAGGCACCATGCAGGGCGGCTATAACATTCATCCGCTGATCGAAGCCCTGGACAACGAAAAGCTGGCGCCGATCGCCGCTAAAGCGCTGTCCCACACGCTGCTGATGTTCGACAACTTCTACGATGTGGAAGAGAAGGCGAAAGCCGGCAACGCGCACGCCAAGCAGATCATGCAGTCCTGGGCCGATGCCGAATGGTACCTGTCGCGCCCTGAGCTGGCGGAAAAGATCACCGTCACCGTGTTCAAAGTGACCGGCGAAACCAACACCGACGACCTGTCCCCGGCGCCGGACGCCTGGTCGCGTCCGGATATCCCGCTGCACGCGCTGGCGATGCTGAAAAACGAACGTGAAGGCATCGTGCCGGATCAGCCGGGCAGCGTCGGCCCGATCAAACAGATCGAGCTGCTGAACAAGAAAGGCTTCCCGCTGGCCTACGTCGGCGACGTGGTCGGCACCGGCTCCTCCCGTAAATCCGCCACCAACTCGGTGCTGTGGTTCATGGGCGACGACATCCCGTACGTGCCGAACAAGCGCGGCGGCGGCGTGGTGCTGGGCGGCAAGATTGCGCCTATCTTCTTCAACACCATGGAAGATGCCGGCGCCTTGCCGATCGAAGTGGACGTGTCCGAGCTGAACATGGGCGACGTGATCGACGTTTACCCGTACAAAGGTGAAGTGCGCAACCACGAAACCGGCGCGCTGATCGCCAACTTCGAGCTGAAAACCGACGTGCTGCTGGATGAAGTGCGCGCCGGCGGCCGTATCCCGCTGATCATCGGCCGCGGTCTGACCACCAAGGCGCGCGAAGCGCTGGGTCTGCCGCACAGCGACGTGTTCCGCATCGCCAAACCGGTAGCCGCCAGCAACAAAGGCTTCTCGCTGGCGCAGAAAATGGTCGGCCGCGCCTGCGGCGTCGCCGGCATTCGCCCTGGCGAATACTGCGAGCCGAAGATGACCTCCGTCGGCTCTCAGGACACCACCGGCCCGATGACCCGCGATGAGCTGAAAGACCTGGCCTGCCTCGGCTTCTCCGCCGATCTCGTCATGCAGTCGTTCTGCCACACCGCCGCGTACCCGAAACCGGTCGACGTGACCACGCACCACACGCTGCCTGACTTCATCATGAACCGCGGCGGCGTATCGCTGCGCCCGGGCGACGGCGTGATCCACTCCTGGCTGAACCGCATGCTGCTGCCTGACACCGTCGGCACCGGCGGCGATTCCCACACCCGCTTCCCGATCGGCATCTCCTTCCCGGCCGGTTCCGGCCTGGTGGCGTTTGCCGCCGCGACCGGCGTGATGCCGCTGGATATGCCTGAGTCGGTGCTGGTGCGCTTCAAAGGCAAAATGCAGCCGGGCATCACCCTGCGCGATCTGGTGCACGCCATCCCTTACTACGCGATCCAGCAGGGTCTGCTGACCGTCGAGAAGAAGGGCAAGAAAAACATCTTCTCCGGCCGCATTCTGGAGATCGAAGGCCTGCCGGATCTGAAGGTCGAGCAGGCGTTTGAGCTGACCGATGCGTCCGCCGAACGTTCCGCCGCCGGTTGTACCATCAAGCTGGACAAGGCGCCGATCGAAGAGTACCTGAACTCCAACATCGTGCTGCTGAAGTGGATGATCTCCGAAGGCTACGGCGATCGCCGTACGCTGGAGCGCCGTATTCAGGGCATGGAAAAATGGCTGGCGGATCCGCAACTGCTGGAAGGCGATGCGGATGCGGAATATGCGGCGGTGATCGACATCGATCTGAACGAGATCAAAGAGCCGATCCTGTGCGCGCCGAACGATCCTGACGATGCGCGCCTGCTGTCCGACGTGGCCAACAGCAAAATCGATGAAGTGTTCATCGGTTCTTGCATGACCAACATCGGCCACTTCCGCGCGGCGGGCAAGCTGCTGGATCAGCACAAGGGCCAGCTGCCGACCCGTCTGTGGGTGGCGCCACCAACCAAGATGGATGCGGCTCAGTTGACCGAAGAAGGCTACTACAGCGTCTTCGGCAAGAGCGGCGCGCGTATCGAGATCCCGGGCTGCTCGCTGTGCATGGGCAACCAGGCGCGCGTGGCGGACGGCGCGACGGTGGTTTCCACCTCAACCCGTAACTTCCCGAACCGTCTGGGCACCGGCGCCAACGTCTATCTGGCGTCTGCCGAACTGGCCGCGGTAGCGTCCCTGCTGGGCCGCCTGCCGACGCCGGACGAGTACCAGACCTATATGGCGCAGGTCGACAAGACGGCGGCGGATACCTACCGCTACCTGAACTTTGACCAGCTGGGCCAGTACACCGAAAAAGCCGACGGCGTGATCTTCCAAACCGCCGTGTAAGCCGCTATATTGCGCAACTGTTTAACGGGAGGCCTTGGCCTCCCGTTTTATTTTGCTCAGTTGCCAACTTTGCGAGCGCTCACTGAGTTAGTCCGCCATTTATGTTTACACTAAGAAAAAGGGCTCAGGAGGGCATGCTATGGATTACGAATTTCTGCGTGACGTCACCGGTCAGGTGATCGTCAGATTTTCGATGGGGCATGAAGCGATTGGCCACTGGATCAACGAAGAAGTCAAAGGCGATTTCAACCTGCTGGACCGCATTGAAGCCGGCGCGGCCGAGGTCAAAGGCAGCGAGCGCCAATGGCAGCTGGAAGGCCATGAATATACGCTGCTGATGGATGGTGAAGAAGTGATGATCCGCGCCAATCAGCTGGAGTTCGAGGGCGACGAAATGGAAGAGGGGATGAACTACTACGACGAAGAAAGCCTCTCATTCTGCGGCGTTGAGGATTTCCTGCGGGTGTTGAAGGCCTATCGTTCTTTCATGCTGAAGTACTAAGCATCAGGGCGCGGCGCGCCGCGCCCTTTCCATCACAGATGCGGAATATTGCGGCCGTAATAGATTTCCTGCATCTCTTTCCATAACAGATCGGTGATCTGCTTGCGTTCGGCGGCGCTCAACGCCTCCGGCTCCGCGTTAAACAGGTAGTGCTTCAGATCGAAATCCTTCAGCAACATCTTGGTATGGAAGATATTTTCCTGATAAACGTTCACGTCCATCATGTGGTACAGCGCCTTGATGTCTTCCGACATAAAGTTCTGGATCGAATTGATCTCATGATCGATGTAATGTTTCACGCCGTTCACGTCGCGGGTAAAACCGCGCACGCGATAGTCCATGGTGACGATGTCGGATTCCAGCTGGTGAATTAAGTAGTTCAGCGCCTTGAGGGGCGAAATGACGCCGCAGGTCGAGACCTCGATATCGGCGCGGAAGGTGCACAGCCCGCCTTCCGGATGGCTTTCCGGGTAGGTGTGCACGCAGATATGGCTCTTGTCCAGGTGCGCGACGACCGTATTCGGCAGTGGACCGGGGTGTTCCGACGTATCGACGTCTTTCGGATCGATCGGCTCTTCGCTGACCAGGATGGTGACGCTGGCGCCCTGTGGCTCGTAGTCCTGACGCGCGATGTTCAGAATATTGGCGCCGATGATCGAGCAGGTTTCGCTCAGGATCTCGGTCAGCCGGTTGGCGTTATATTGTTCGTCTATGTAGGCGATATAGCCGTCGCGATCGTCCGCGGTTTTGGCGTAACAAATATCGTAAATACAAAAACTCAGGCTCTTGGTCAGGTTGTTGAAGCCGTGCAGTTTTAGCTTATGCAATTTGGGCCACCTCCTTTATCTTCTCGCTTAACGTGTTACGTTCAGGGCATCGAGCAAATATTGCGGCAGGGCAAAGCTGCCGACGTGAATTGCCGGGTTGTAATAACGGCAGTGTAGGCCGCTTTGGTTAAAGCGCTGTTGCAGGGCAGGCAGATCGCGCTGGCGCAGCGCCGGGTCCTGGCTCGCCCAGGCAAAGGTCATGATGCCGCCGTAATAGGTCGGGATCGCCGCCTGATAGAAGCTGACGTCGCTAAAGTAGCGGCTCAGTTTGGCGTGGCTGTTGACCGCCTCGTCCTGCTGCAGGAAACAGACGCCGTTTTGCGCGACGAAAATGCCGCCCTCATTCAGGCAGCGGGCGCAGCCTTCATAAAACGCCGAGGTGAACAGGCTTTCGCCGGGGCCGATCGGATCGGTGCAGTCGGAGATGATCACATCGAACGTTTCGCCGGTTTGATTCACGAAGTTGACGCCGTCGTCGATCACCAGCTTGAAGCGCGGATCGTCATAGGCGCCGGCGCTGTGGTTGGGCAGGTACTGGCGGCAGAACTCGACGACGCCGGCGTCGATCTCGACCATGGTGATCTGCTCCACGCCAGGGTGCCGGCTGACTTCGCGCAGCATGCCGCCGTCGCCGCCGCCGATGATCAGCACTTTCTTCGCCCGGCCATGCGCCAGCAGCGGCACGTGGGTCAGCATTTCGTGATAGATGAACTCGTCACGCTCGGTGGTTTGCACCACGCCGTCGAGCGCCATCACGCGCCCCAGCGCCGGGTTCTCGAAGATCACCAGATCCTGATGATCGGTCTTCTCGCGGTACAGCACCTTCTCTACCGAGAAGTACTGGCCGAAGCCCGTATGCAGCGTTTCGTACCAAATTTCTTTCTGGGTCATGTGCGGGAAACTCCGTAATAACAGCCATGAAAAATCGGCGCAACATCATAGCTAACTCTGCCTGGCGATGCACGGTTGAATTTCAGACAGAGAGAGCGGAGGGGGGACGGGCGAGGGGGAAGATTAATTGGCGTAGGCCAGCAGGCTCAGGGAGTCGCGCGCCAGCGATTTGCACTTCTTGGGCGTTGGAATGGCGATGCCGCTCAGATCGCGATAGCTGTCTTCGCCCAGCGCCTTCATGTTAAAGCTGTTGTAGTTGCTCAAATCCCAGCGGTTTTGTTGCGCGAAATAGACGATGGCGCGTTTGATTTGCGCATTTGGCAAATCGTTGTAGCCGCAATCATTTTTCAAATAAATAAATACCGCCGTCAGATCGGCCAGATCTTCCGCCTCGGATTCATTCAGCGCCAGACTGGCGTTGGAGAAGCCCAGCATCGCCAGCAACAGCATCGATAACGTTGTTTTTTTCATCATGAAATAGGCCTGTTTGTCGTCTGCAGACGTTACCACACTTGCCTGTAAAGGCACCAAATTTTATTGCTGACGGCCTTCCATGGCGTTCACTCACGGATTGTGAGGCATAGCTTAAAATACCGCCAGGAAAGGCTTGACCTTCCGCCTGGGGGAAGGTTTAGGCTGGCTGCGTTGAGTTATGTCACTGAGAAAAGGGAGTCAGCGATGTTACGCCGTGATTTTATTAAATTGACCGCTGCATTGGGCGCCGCGAGCGCATTGCCGTTATGGAGCCGGGCCGCCTTAGCGGCCGAGCGGCCGACCCTGCCGGTGCCCCCGCTGTTAACGCCCGACGCGCAGGGAAAGATTGCGCTGGCGCTGCAGGCGGGGGAAACCCGCTGGTTGCCCGGCGCCGCCACCAAAACCTGGGGATTCAACGGCGCGCTGCTCGGGCCGGCGGTGAAGCTGCAGCGGGGTCAGCCGGTGATGGTCGATATCAAAAACAGCCTGGCGGAAGCCAGTACCGTCCACTGGCACGGCCTGGAAATCCCCGGCGACGTCGATGGCGGCCCGCAGGCGTTGATCCATCCCGGCGCAACGCGCACGGTGAATTTCACCGTCGATCAACCGGCGGCCACCTGCTGGTTCCACCCGCATACCCACGGTAAAACCGGCAGCCAGGTGATGATGGGGCTGGCGGGGCTGGTGCTGCTGGAAGACGATGAAAGCGCCAAACTACCGCTGCCGAAAACCTGGGGGCAGGATGACATTCCGGTGATCCTGCAGGATAAGCGCTTGGGCAAAGATGCCCAGATCGAATATCGCCTGGACGTGATGAGCGCGGCTGTGGGTTGGTTTGGCGATCGCATGTTTACCAACGGCGCTCAGTACCCGCAACATCTGGCGCCGCGCGGTTGGCTGCGTTTGCGTTTCCTCAACGGTTGCAACGCCCGCTCGCTGAATCTGGCGGCCAGTGACAACCGCCCGCTGTACGTCATCGCCAGCGACGGCGGTTTTCTGGCGGAGCCGGTGAAGCTGACCGAGCTGCCGATGCTGATGGGCGAGCGCTTTGAAGTGCTGGTCGATGCCTCCGACGGGAAAGCGTTCGACATCGTGACGTTGCCGGTGAAACAGATGGGTATGACGCTGGCGCCATTCGATCGGCCGCTGCCGGTGTTGCGCATTCAGCCGTCGTTGGCGCAGGGCATCAAAACCATGCCGGACAGCCTGGTGAAGCTGCCGACATTGCCTGCCACCGCCGGCATCCAGGAGCGTTGGCTGCAGCTGATGATGGATCCGCAGCTGGATATGCTCGGCATGCAGGCGCTGATGGATCGTTATGGTCATCAGGCGATGGCCGGCATGAGCATGAATCATGGCGCGACGGGCGCTGGAGACATGAAAGGCATGGACCACGGTAACATGAAGGGCATGGAGAAGGGCGGCATGCAGGGCATGGACCACGGCGACATGAGCAGCATGAAAGGCATGAAAGGCATGGATCATGGCAAGATGGCCGGGATGGATCATGGCGGCGCGCAGGGCAACGCCAAACCGTTCGACTTCAGCCACGGCAACATGATCAACGGCAAGGCCTTCGATATGACCAAACCGATGTTTGCCGCCAAACGGGGCCAGTATGAAAAGTGGACCATTTCCGGCGAGGGCGACATGATGCTGCACCCGTTCCACATTCACGGCACCCAGTTCCGTATTCTGTCGGAAAACGGCAAACCACCGGCGGCGCATCGCAGCGGCTGGAAGGACACGGTGCGCGTCGAAGGTTGGCGCAGCGAAGTGCTGGTGCGCTTCGACCATTCGGCAAGCAGCGAACATGCGTATATGGCCCACTGCCACCTGCTGGAGCATGAAGATACCGGCATGATGATGGGCTTTACCGTCGCCGATTGATGGCGGCCTATCGCTCAGGTGGCGGTGCGCTCGCGTCGCCACCGGCGAAAGGCTATGCTAAACTCTGCGCCTTTCTTCCGGCAACTGACCTGAATACTATGAAACACACTGTAGACGTAATGATTTCCGAGCAGGAAGTTAAGACCCGTATCGCCGAACTTGGCCGCCAGATCACCGAACATTACCGCGACAGCGGCAGTGACATGGTGCTGGTTGGGCTGCTGCGCGGCTCCTTCATGTTCATGGCCGATCTGTGCCGCGCGATTGACGTGCCGCACGAAGTCGACTTCATGACGGCTTCCAGCTACGGCAGCGGCATGTCCACCACTCGCGACGTGAAGATCCTCAAGGATCTGGACGAAGACATTCGCGGCAAAGACGTGCTGATCGTGGAAGACATCATCGATTCTGGCAACACGCTGAACAAAGTGCGCGAGATTTTGGCGCTGCGTGGGCCGAAATCGCTGGCGATTTGCACCTTGCTGGACAAGCCTGAGCGCCGTGAAGTGCAGGTGCCGGTCGAATACGTCGGCTTCTCGATCCCGGATGAGTTCGTGGTGGGGTATGGCATCGACTACGCCCAGCGCTACCGTCACCTGCCGTACGTCGGCAAAGTGGTGCTGCTGGACGAGTAATTGATGTGGGGCGCGGCCTGCCGCGCCCGCGGCGGGATTATACGCCTTTATCCTGCTTCAGTTTGGCTATCGCTTTGCGGTAGCCCATCTCCAGGCTCTCGCGGCTGGTCGCCAGCACTTCCATATCGCGCAGACGGCCGTCCTGAATGCCGTACACCCAGCCGTGGATCATCACCTTTTGGCCGCGTTTCCAGGCCGATTGCATGATGGTGGAGTGGCCCAGGTTGTATACCTGCTCAATGACGTTGATCTCGCACAGCATGTCGAAACGCTGTTCCGGCGGCAGCTCGCCCAGCAGCGAACTGTGCTTGTACCACAGATCGCGAATGTGCAGCAGCCAGTTGTCGATCAAACCCAGCTCCGGGTTTTCCACCGCGGCCTGCACGCCACCGCAGCCCAGGTGGCCGCAGATGATGATGTGTTCGACCTCCAGCACATCTACCGCATACTGCACCACCGACAGGCAGTTAAGATCGGTGTGGATAACGAGGTTTGCCACGTTGCGATGGACGAACAGTTCACCCGGCTCGAGGCCGGTCAGGCGTTCTGCGGGAACGCGGCTGTCAGAGCAACCAATCCATAAGAAGCGGGGCTTTTGCGCCTGGGCTAAACGTTCAAAAAAATCCGGGTCTTCCTGACTGATATTGGCCGACCAGGCCTGGTTGTTGGCGATAAGCTCTTCGATTTCTTTCATGGAGGTGATTGACCCGTAACGAACAGATTGCGTTGGGGTAATATAGGGTAAGCGTCACAATTTGGAAATCGGAACAGTGGTGCAACCTCATTTACCGCACGGATTCGACTCAGTGAAAACGCCGTCGATGCTAGGATTATTGTTATTGTTTCAAGCCTCGCAAACAGGGGGCGCGGCGGCATACTCATCGTTATAAGGTACTATTTTACATATGAATTATGCACTGGAATTAGCGCAGCTGACCAAGACTTACGCCGGTGGCGTCAAGGCGCTGCGCGGCATCGACCTGAGCGTCGAGGCGGGGGATTTTTATGCCCTGCTAGGGCCAAACGGCGCTGGAAAGTCCACCACCATCGGCATCATCAGCTCGCTGGTGAACAAAACCGCCGGCAGCGTGCGGGTGTTCGGTTACGACATCGATAAAGACATCGTCAACGCCAAGCGCCAGCTTGGCCTGGTGCCGCAGGAGTTCAACTTCAACCCGTTTGAGACCGTATTGCAGATCGTGGTGAACCAGGCGGGTTACTATGGCGTCACGCGGCGTGAAGCGATGGCGCGCGCCGAAAAGTACCTCAATCAGCTGGACCTGTGGGGCAAGCGCAACGAGCGTGCTCGCATGCTGTCCGGCGGCATGAAGCGCCGTCTGATGATCGCCCGCGCGTTGATGCACCAACCAAAGCTGCTGATCCTCGATGAACCGACCGCCGGGGTGGATATCGAGCTGCGCCGCTCGATGTGGGGCTTCCTGAAAGAGCTGAACGCCCAGGGCACCACCATCATCCTCACCACCCACTATTTGGAAGAGGCGGAGATGCTGTGCCGCAACATCGGCATCATCCAGAACGGGGAGCTGGTGGAAAACACCTCGATGAAGGGGCTGCTGGCCAAGCTCAAGTCGGAAACCTTTATCCTCGATCTGGCGGCGAAAAGCCCGCTGCCGAAGCTGGACGGTTACCGCAGCCGCCTGACGGATACCTCGACGCTGGAAGTGGAGGTGATGCGTGAACAGGGGCTGAACGGCCTGTTCGCCCAGCTGAGCGCGCAGGGCGTGCAGGTGCTGAGCATGCGCAACAAGGCGAACCGCCTGGAAGAGCTGTTTGTCACCCTGGTTAACGGCAATGGAGAGAAAGCATGACGCGTTTGTATTGGGTGGCCTTACAGAGCATCTGGGCCAAAGAGGTGAACCGCTTCGCGCGCATCTGGATCCAGACCCTGGTGCCGCCGGTGATCACCATGACGCTGTACTTCATCATCTTCGGCAACCTGATCGGTTCGCGCATCGGCGATATGCACGGCTTCAGCTACATGCAGTTCATCGTGCCCGGCCTTATCATGATGGCGGTGATCACCAACTCCTACGCCAACGTCGCGTCGTCGTTCTTCAGCGCCAAATTCCAGCGCAACATTGAGGAACTGCTGGTGGCGCCGGTGCCGACCCACGTGGTGATCGCCGGCTATGTCGGCGGCGGCGTGGCGCGCGGCATCTGCGTCGGCGTGCTGGTGACCATCATCTCGCTGTTCTTCGTGCCGCTGCAGGTGCACGCCTGGTGGGTGATTGCGCTGACGCTGCTGCTGACGGCGATCCTGTTCTCGCTGGCGGGGCTCATCAACGCGGTGTTCGCCACCACTTTCGACGACATCAGCCTGATCCCGACCTTCGTGCTGACGCCGCTGACCTACCTGGGCGGGGTGTTCTACTCGCTGTCGCTGCTGCCGCCGTTCTGGCAGGCGGTGTCGAAGCTGAACCCGATCGTCTATATGATCAGCGGTTTCCGCTACGGTTTCCTCGGCATCAATGACGTGCCGCTGGCGTTCACCCTGGCGGTGCTGGTGGCGTTTATCACGGTGTTCTACCTGCTGTCCTGGTACCTGATCGAACGCGGCCGCGGCCTGCGCAGCTGATCCTGATGCGCCCTCGTTTTCCCGGCGGGGGCGCTTTTCCCGATTTGGCGCAGGCGGCGCGTAAATCAATAGAATCGCTCAAATAACCGCTAGTTCCCCGCTGTTCAAATCGTGCTATGCTGGCGCTCCACATTTCCTTCATTTTTGTCATTACGCACTCGTAAGCAGAACATCATCATGCGGCCTCAATACAAGTTGGCGACTGGGTTACTCGGCATTCTGATGTCGTTGGTTTCCCCTGTGAGCCTGGCGAATCTGCTGTCGGAAGACGGCGCGGTTAAATCTGAATACATGGAAGCGCAGCGCGACAGCGAAGTCTATTCGCTGGTGGGCGAGCATGTGATCCCGGTAGGGGAAGTGAAGCGCGGGCAACTGATCCAGGTGTTCCCGGCGGATGCGGAATACTACGAATTCAGATTCGGGCACGGCACCGGCTTTATCGATAAAGACGACGTGCGCGAGCTGAAGAAGTCGCGCAAGGTGCAAGACGATCTGGGCGAGCTGAACAAGCCGCTGACCAACCAGAATCTGATCACCCAAAAGGCGATCGACGTATACACCGCGGCGGACAAGGACAGCGAGGTCTTCGGCACGCTGGAAGGCAACCTGCGTTATCCGATCATCGGCAAGCTGAAGGATCGGCTGAACAATACCTGGTACGAGGTCAACATCGGCGATCGGCTGGGGTTCGTCAGTGAGCTGGACTGCGAGATCGATAACGGCATCCCGGTGCTGACTTACCATCACCTGCTGAAAAACGAAGAGAACAAGCGCTTCCGCCATACCTCGACCACCACCTCAGACGTGGCGTTCAGCAACCAGATGACCTACCTCAAGCAGGCGGGCTACGACACCATTTCGCTGTATCAGCTGGAAGCCTACCTGAAAAATCAGATCAACCTGCCGGGCAAGGCGATCGTGCTGACCTTCGACGACGGGCTGAAATCGGTTTATCGCTACGCTTACCCGGTATTGAAGGATTACGGTTTCCGCGCGACGGCGTTCATCATCTCTTCGCGCATCAAGCGTCATCCGCAGAAATGGAACCCGGACTCGCTGCAGTTTATGAGCGTCTCGGAGCTCAAGCAGATTCAGGACGTGTTCGACGTGCAGTCGCACACCCATTTCCTGCATCGCACCGACGGCAATCGCCAGCCGATTTTGCTGAGCCGTTCGCTGCACAATATCGAGTTCGATTTTGAGCGCTCGCGCCGCGCGCTGTCGCAGTTCAACCCGCACGTGCTGTATCTGTCCTACCCGTTCGGCGGCTATAACCAGCGGGCTATTCAGGCGGCGCAGGACGCCGGTTTCCATCTGGCGGTGACCACGGTGCAGGGCAAGGTGAAGCCGGGGGATAATCCTTATACGTTGAAGCGGCTGTATATTCTGCGCACCGACTCGATCCAGACCATGGCGGACCGGATAGCCAACAAGCCGGGCACGGTGGTGCAGTAAGGAAAAGAACGGGCGCGCGAGGCGCCCGTTTTACCGTCAGGCGACCTGAACCGGCACGGCTTTCGCCTTGCGCTGCAGGTTGTTGTCACCCTCGAAATAGGCGACTTTTGGGTGATGTTGGCGGGCGTCGGCGTCGGTCATTTGCACATAGGAGCAGATGATCAGTTTGTCGCCCACGCAGGCGCAGCGCGCGGCGGCGCCGTTGACCGAAATAATGCGCGAACCGCGCTCGGCGGCGATGGCGTAAGTGGAGAAGCGCTGGCCGTTATCCACGTTGTAGATATCGATCGCTTCATATTCCAGAATGCCGGCCGCTTCCAGGAAATCCTGATCGATGGCACAGGATCCTTCATAGTGCAAGTCAGCCTGAGTGACTTTGACGCGATGCAGCTTGCCTTGCAGCATAGTACGTATCATAGCTTTACCTAACTGAATATCGGCCTTCACAGGCGTTGGGGTTGAACATCTCTCCTGCATCCCTGCAATCTCTATCGTCACCGATTGCCCCGCCATTGTCTACCTATGGCCAGGGCTGCAGGGTGACGACAGTATAAAAAATGACTTACAGCGTCAGGTCAACCTGCTGGTTGTCGATAAGCCGCGCCTTGCCCAGCCAGGCGGCCATCAGCACCACCGCCCGTTGGCTGTCCACCGTCAGTGGCTGCAGGCTGTCGGCATCGCGAATAAACAGCTCATCCGGCGTAAAGCCGGCGGCGCGCAGTTGCTCGGCTGTTTGTTCCAACAGCGTTTCGACATGGCGCTCGCCATTGGCCAACTGCTGCGCCAGCGCGTTCATGATTTTGCTCAGCTGCGGCGCAACCTTGCGTTCCTCGGCGGTCAGGTAACCGTTGCGTGAACTGAGGGCCAGGCCGTCTTTGGCGCGCACGGTCGGCACGCCGACGATATCGATGTCGTAACCCATGTCCGCCACCATTTTGCGGATCAGCGCCAATTGTTGGTAGTCCTTCTCGCCGAAACAGGCCAAATCAGGCTGCACCAGGTTGAACAGCTTGCTGACGATGGTGGAAACGCCGCGGAAGTGGCCCGGCCGGCTTGCGCCTTCCAGAATGGTGGAGATGCCCGGCACGTCGACATAGGTTTGCTGCTCCAGCCCCTGCGGATAGACCGCGGCCGGGGCCGGCGCGAACACCAGATCGACGCCGCGGCGGGTCAGTTTCTCGCTGTCTTCCTGCAGCGTGCGCGGGTAGCGCGCCAGATCGTCCGGGCGATCGAACTGCATCGGGTTGACGAAGACGCTCACCACCACCACGTCGGCGCGGGCGCGCGCTTCATCGACCAGCGTCATATGGCCGTCGTGCAGGTTGCCCATGGTCGGCACCAGTGCGATGCGCTTGCCTTCCTGGCGCCAGCGGCGGATCTGCTGACGCAGCAGCGGCAGGGTTTCGATAATAATCATTGGGTGACTCCTGGAACCATCGCTTAGTTAAAAGAGTGTTCAGCCGCCGGATAGAGGCCTTGCTCCACTTCCTGAATGTAGTGTTGCACCGCCGTGCGGATATCGCCGCTTTGCGCCAGGAAGTTCTTGGCGAATTTCGGCGTGTGACCGCCGGTGATGCCGAAGGCGTCGTGCATCACCAGGATTTGGCCGTCGGTGCCGTTGCCGGCGCCGATGCCGATGACCGGAATGGAGAGCGCTTCGGTGATCTGGCGCGCCAGCTCGGTCGGCACGCACTCCAGCACTAGCAGCTGAATGCCGGCCAGCTCCAGATTTTGCGCGTCCTGCAGCAGCTGTTTGGCCGCCAGTTCGTCACGCCCTTGCACCTTATAACCGCCGAACACGTTGACCGACTGCGGCGTCAGCCCCAGGTGGCCGCATACCGGCACCGCGCGTTCGGCGAGCATTTTCACCGTGTCGCACAGCCAGCTGCCGCCTTCCAGTTTCACCATGTTGGCGCCGGCGCGCATCAGCTCGGCGGCGTTATTGAAGGTCTGTTCCGGGGTGGCGTAACTCATGAACGGCAAATCGGCCAGCAACAGGCAGGCCGGCGCGCCGCGGCGCACGGCGCGCGTGTGGTAGGCGACGTCGGCGACGGTGACCGGCAGCGTGGAGTCGTGGCCCTGCAGCGTCATGCCCAGCGAATCGCCCACCAACAGGACTTTAATGCCTTGCTCTTCAAACAGCTTGGCAAAGCTGGCATCGTAGGCGGTAAGGGTAGCAAACTTGCGTTGCTCCTGTTTCCACTGGCGCAAATGGGTCACGGTGGTGGGTTTCATCACAACGTCTCCTGAAACGGGCCGTGCGGCTTACGCAGGCCCAGGCTGCAAAAAAGTGCAGCCATTCTACTGTAACCCGATCGGGGTGGGTAGCGCGGATCGCCATGCTTAAGCGGTTCTTAAGAACCTTGTGGTGCAATGGCGTCATGACTCAAAAGGGATACTCATGCGAATTCTGCTGATCGAAGATGACAAACTGATCGGGGACGGCATCAAGGCCGGGCTGACCAAACTCGGCTTTAATCTGGACTGGTTCACCGACGGCGCGGTTGGTAAAAACGCCCTGGGCAGCGCGCCGTATGACGCGGTGATCCTCGATCTCAGCCTGCCGGGCCTCGATGGACTGGATCTTCTGCGCCAGTGGCGTCAGGCCGGGCAGGATGTGCCGGTGCTGATCCTCACCGCCCGCGATGCGTTGGAGCAACGGGTCAGCGGGTTGCAAAGCGGCGCCGACGACTACCTGTGCAAACCGTTCGCGCTGGCCGAAGTGGCGGCGCGCCTGCAGGCGCTGATCCGCCGTCGTCACGGCCAACTGATGCCGCAGCTGACGCACGGCAACGTGGTGTTCGACAGCGCTACCCGCAGCGTGAGTTGCAACGGCGAACCGGTGACGCTGACGCCGCGCGAATTGGCGGTGCTGGAGCTGTTTCTGCACAACAAAGGGCGCGTGCTGGCGCGGCCGTTGATCCAGGAGAAGCTGTACAACTGGGACGACGAGGTGAGCAGCAACGCGGTGGAGGTGCATATTCACCACCTGCGGCGCAAGCTGGGCAACGGCTTCATCCGCACCATCCACGGCGTGGGCTATACGCTGGGGGATGCGCCGTGAAGCGTCTCAGCCTGCGGCTGCGTCTGATCCTGATTTTCAGCCTGCTGGCGCTGCTGACCTGGTGCACTGCCAGCGTGGTGGCCTGGGTGATGTCGCGCAACACCATCAACGAAGTGTTCGACACCCAGCAGATGCTGTTCGCCAAGCGGCTGGCGACCGCCAACCTCGGCGATCTGCTGGCCGATGAAAGCGCGCGCAGCCTGCCGAAAACCAAGAAGCTGGTGCATCATGGCAAACGGGGCGAGCAAGATGATGACGCGCTGGCGTTCGCCATCTTCGATCGCCAGGGCAAGATGCTGCTCAACGACGGCGAGAACGGTGCCGACTTCCTGTTTGACGGGGAGCGTGAAGGTTTTACCGACGGCGAACGCAAAGGCGATGACGACAGTTGGCGCCTGGTATGGTTGACCAGCCCGGACGGGCGCTACCGCATCGTGGTCGGCCAGGAGTGGGATTACCGGCGCGATATGGCGCTGGGCATGGTGACCGGCCAATTGGTGCCCTGGCTGGCGACGCTGCCGGTGCTGATGCTGCTGATTGCGTTGATGGTTGGGCGCGAGCTGCGGCCGCTGCGTGCGGTGGCCGCCGGTTTGCGCCGGCGCGCGCCCGATGACGCCACGCCGCTGGATGCGCGCCAGGTACCAACCGAGGTGCGCCCGCTGGTGGATGCGCTCAACGCGCTGTTCGCCCGCATCAATGCGTTGCTGGTGCGGGAGCGGCGTTTCACCTCCGATGCCGCGCACGAATTGCGCAGCCCGTTGGCGGCATTGCGGGTGCAGACCGAAGTGGTGCAGTTGGCGGGGGACGATGCGCCGATGCGCGAGCATGCGCTGGACAATCTGACGGTCGGCATCGATCGCGCCACCCGGCTGGTGGATCAGCTGCTCACGCTGTCGCGGCTGGATTCGCTGTCGGATCTGGCCGAACTGGCGCCCATTGACTGGAACGAACTGGTGATGATGACCCTGGCGGAACAGGATCGGCTGGCTCATGCGGCGGGCGTGACGCTGCGTTATGAACAGCAGGGAACGCCGCCGGTGCGTCAGGGGCAGACCTTGCTGCTGTCACTGTTATTGCGCAACTTGCTGGACAACGCGGTGCGTTACACCCCGCAGGGCGGCGCGGTCACCGTGACGTTGAGCGAACGTTCGCTGACGGTGGAGGACGACGGTCCGGGTGTCACCATGGAGCATCTGGCGCGGCTCGGAGAGCGCTTCTATCGCCCGCCGGGGCAGGAACAGACCGGCAGCGGGCTGGGGCTCTCGATCGTACAGCGTATTGCCGGCTTGCATGGTTTACAGATCAGTTTCGCCAATCGCCCGGCGGGGGGATTTGTCGCGCGGCTGGCGCTGTAGGCGGGTCAGGATTTCGGTTTTGGCGAGTGCCATAGCGCCATGCCGTTTTCCGGCACGCGCTTGAGGCAGCTGGCGAGCGGTTCGCCATCGGGGAAAATCAGATCGGGGGCGATTTCCGCCAGCGGGTAGAGCATGAATTCGCGCTCTTTCAGGCCGTAATGCGGTACGGTCAGGCGATCGGTATGGATCACCTTGTCGCCATACAGCATGATGTCCAGATCGAGCGTGCGCGGCCCCCAGCGTTCATCCTTGCGCACGCGCCCCTGATTGCGTTCTATCGCCTGGGTATGGTCGAGCAGCTGTTCGGGCGGCAACAGGGTATCCAGCGCCACCACCGCGTTGAGAAAGTCCGGCTGGTTTTGCGGCCCCAGCGGCTTGGTGCGGTAAAACGAAGAACAGGTGACCAGCCGGGTGCGCGGGAGATGCTCCAGCGCCTCCAGCGCGGCGTTAACCTGTTGCAGCGGCTGCGCCAGGTTGCTGCCCAGCGCGATATAAACGCGGATCATTATGCCCCTTCTTTACGCGGTGCCCGGCGGCGAGGACGGCGTTGACGCGCGCGGCGCGGCGCCGGATCGTCACCCAGGGTGCTCAACATGGCTTTCTGCCGCGCCGGCGTGGCGTCCTGGAACTCACCCCACCACTCGGCCAGACGCAGCATCTCCTGATTGTCTTCCACTTCCGCACGCAGCGCCAGCAAATCATAGGCGGCGCGGAATTTCGGATGTTCCATCAGTTTGTGCGCGCGTTTGCCCTGACGACGAGACAGGCGCAGCTGCAGCTGCCAGATATCGCGCACCAGCGTGGTAATGCGTTTCGGGATCGCCAGCGAGCGGCACTGCTCGTCGAGCACATCGTTCATCGCCAGCGCGAAGGCGTCGTAGTACGCCAGGCCGCTTTCCTGCGCCAGTTTCTGCGCGTGCTCCAGCAGCGGGTACCACAGCATGGCGGCAAACAGGAAGGCCGGATTGACGCGCATGTCGTTCTGCAGGCGATGATCGGTGTTCTTCAGCACCTGCACCAGAATGCGCTCCATCGGCGTATCGTGGTTCGGCGTGAAGTTGCGGGCGATCAGCGGGAACAGCGGTTGGAACAGCTGATATTCGCACAGCTTCAGGTAGGTCTGGAAACCGTAACCCGCCTGCAGCAGCTTGAGGGATTCTTCGAACAGACGCGCCGGTGGGATCTCATGCAGCAGCGAAGCCAGACGCGGGATCGGCTCGGCGGTCTCTTCACTGATGCGCATATCCAGCTTGGCGGCGAAGCGCACCGCGCGCAGCATGCGCACCGGATCTTCGCGGTAACGGGTTTCCGGATCGCCGATCAGGCGGATCACGCCTTGTTTCAGGTCATTCAGGCCGCCGACGTAATCGCGCAGGGTGAAATCCGCCACGCCGTAGTACAGGCTGTTGATGGTGAAATCACGGCGCTGGGCGTCTTCTTCGATCGAACCGAAGATGTTGTCGCGCAGCAGCATGCCGTTTTGCGCCTGCTGGGAGGAATTCTTGTCGGATTCCTGATTCTGTTCGTGGTGGCCGCGGAAGGTGGCCACTTCGATGATCTCCGGCCCGAACATCACGTGCGCCAGACGGAAACGGCGGCCGACCAGGCGGCAGTTGCGGAACAGCTTGCGCACTTGCTCCGGCGTGGCGTTGGTGGTGATGTCGAAGTCTTTCGGCTTTTTGCCGAGCAACAGATCGCGCACCCCGCCGCCGACCAGATAAGCCTCGTAGCCGGACTTGTTCAGGCGATAAAGCACTTTCAGCGCATTCTCGCTGATGTCTTTGCGCGAAATCGAGTGTTGTTCGCGCGGGATCACGGTCATCGAGTCGTTGCTCTCGGCGAGGGGGAAAGGCGGACGCTTGCGCGGCGTTGAGCGGCGGGCAGGGGCGTTGCTGCCGTTATCGGCGGCGCGCGGCTGCGGCGCAGGGCGGCTTGGCGCCGCGGCACGCTCTTCGCGGACTACGTTTTTATCGCCGGCCGCCGCGTCGTCGCGGGGCAGCTTGTCATCGCGGGTCAGTACCTTACGACAGAAGTTGGCTACTCGGGTAAAAATGGTACACCTCGATAGTGACTGATAAAAATGGAGCTAACAAAAAATAGCGGCTAATCATAGCTCACCAGGGCTCCTTTGAGAATGCCGGCGTGTTTTCATCCAGAGGGATAGCCTCCTGACGCGGCACGTTTTCCAACCGCCAGTGTTCGATCGCCCAGCTCAATAATAATGGCAGGTCAAGATCTTGCCAGCTTTCCGGCAGCGGTTGGCGCAGAAATTTCAGCGCGGCGATCAGCACCGGCCGCGGATCGCCGGCGGGCAATGCCGGCGC
This sequence comes from Serratia sp. X3, assembly GCF_014982455.1. NCBI lineage: Bacteria > Pseudomonadati > Pseudomonadota > Gammaproteobacteria > Enterobacterales > Yersiniaceae > Serratia > Serratia sp. X3. The sequence continues at coordinate 36,196 of NZ_JADCNB010000010.1, read as the reverse complement.
ATGATTTTGCTTCGACAGCTTGATGCCGTTGGCGCCCAGCGCCAGCGGCAGATGCACATAGGCGGGCACCGGCGCCTGCAGCTGGCGGTAGAGGGCAATTTGGCGCACCGTCGGTTCGATCAGATCGGCGCCGCGGACAATCTCGGTCACGCCCTGAAAATGGTCGTCGATCACCACCGCCAGGTTGTAGGCGAACAGCCCATCGCGGCGGCGAATGATAAAGTCTTCCCCCGCCAGCGCCGGATCGGCGTGCAATTCTCCCTGCAGGCGATCGTGGAACCGGTAAACGGGGGCGGTCTGACGCAAGCGGATAGCGGCACCCTGCGGGCCGAGCTGCAAATCGCGGCAGTGGCCGTCGTACAATCCGCCGATGTGCTGGATGCGGCTGCGGGTGCAGGTGCAGTAATAGCTGAGCCCCTGGCGCTGCAACAGATCCAGCGCGGCACGATAGGCGTCGTGACGTTGGGATTGATAGATGACCTGGCCGTCCCAGTGGAGACCATAATGTTCCAGCGCGGACAGGATGCGAGCGGCGGCGCCGGGGACTTCGCGCGGCGGGTCGATATCTTCGATGCGAACCAGCCACTGCCCGCGTTGGGCGCGAGCCTGAAGGTAGCTTCCCAGAGCGGCAATCAGCGAGCCGAAATGCAGATCCCCGGAAGGCGATGGGGCAAAGCGCCCCACATAATGACTTTCTTGCATATCAGAGGGGAGGGGTTCCCTTTTCTCTGTGCGGCGCACGCGGATGCGCACGCCGCAGCGGTAACAACGGTATTAGCCGGCCATCTGCTTTTCGCGGATCTCAGCCAGCGTCTTGCAGTCGATGCACAGATCGGCGGTTGGACGCGCTTCGAGGCGACGAATACCGATCTCCACGCCACAAGATTCGCAGTAGCCGAAATCATCGTCTTCCACTTTCTTCAGCGTCTTCTCGATCTTTTTGATCAGTTTGCGTTCACGGTCACGGTTACGCAGTTCAAGGCTGAACTCTTCTTCCTGAGTGGCACGGTCGGCCGGATCAGGGAAGTTGGCTGCCTCTTCTTGCATATGCGATACAGTACGGTCCACTTCGTCCCTGAGCTGGTTGCGCCACGCTTCAAGAATGCGCTTGAAATGCGACAACTGGGCGTCGTTCATGTACTCTTCGCCCGGCTTCTCTTGGTACGGCTCCACCCCAGCGATGGCGAGAATGCTCAAGGACGAGGTTTTACGGTTTTGCCCTTCTTGCATGTTGCTTCTCCTACATACACACGCACTATCGAATCCCCAATGCGGGGGAAAAACAGGCCGCTATAAATAACAGAAGGAAGGTAGGTTGGCAATTATTCCTGTCGCCCGCTTGACAATCGTGTGAAGGCGGGCGTATTTGGCGATCGTGCTGGCCGGTTGTCTATTTATAGGGACCCGGCTGCGCTAATCGATAAAAAACGGCAGCTTATCGCAGAGATAAATACCGTCAGGTGATAATTTTGCCCCATAGCAAACCACTTCCACTCCCAACTGCCGGACCTGTGCCAACAGCGCCGCATAGCGCTCATCTATATGATGTGCCGGTGCGACCTGCTCAATACCGCTGTGTAACACGGCAAAGAACAATACCGCCCGTTGCCCGCTTTCAACCACGCTGAGCAACTCACGCAGGTGCTTTTGCCCTCTGAGCGTTACCGCATCAGGAAAGTAACCACGTTGTTGTTGCAGTAATGTGACTGACTTAACTTCAATATAGCAGTTAACCCGATTTTCTGCCTGTAATAACAAATCGATACGGCTGTTTTCACCGCCGTATTTCACTTCGCCGCTAATTTTACTGTAACCGGATAATTCATTGATTAAATTGTGTTCGATCGCCTCGCGCACCAGCGCGTTGGCGCGCAGGGTGTTGACGCAGATCCAGTGCCCCTGTTGGGTATGGGTCAGCTCCCAGCTGTGGGCGTATTTGCGTTTGGGGTTGTCCGAGGTGGAGTACCACACGGTGTCGCCGGGCGTGGCGCAGCCGGTCATGGCGCCGGTATTGGCGCAGTGCAGCGTAAAGGTTTCCCCTTCCGGGGTGATCACGTCAGCCAGAAAGCGTTTGTAACGTTTGATCAGCGTGGCGGAGCGCAGCGGTGGAGAAAAAATCATGGGGATGCCTGCTTGGCCAGCGGCCACTGTTCAAGGTGTTGGTAACGGGTGCGGCCGTTTTCGAACACCGACTCATACAAGGAAAAGGCGTCGGCGCTGAACGCCCAGCCCGGCGTCGCCGGCGGGATCGCCACCGGCTGGGTGGCGGCGCGCAGCAGCGTGATGTGCGGATGGAACGGCAGCGCGCTTTGATGGCAGCCGCTGCGTGCGGCCTGCGAACGCAGCAGCTCGGCCAACTGCAGCAGCCCGCGCGGCGCGCGGCGGGTGCCGAGCCAGACCACGCCGGGGCGCGGCCAATGGCCGAGATCGTCGAGCCGCATGCTGAAGCCGGGTTGAACGATGCGGCCGGCCAACTTACGCAGCGCCAGTTCTTTCTGTGCGCTGACTTCACCGAGAAACGCCAGCGTCAGATGCAAATTGGCCGCCGCTACCGGCCGACCGGCTTCCGGTGCAAACGCCTCGGCGCGCCAGCGGACCACCTGCTGTTGCAGGGCGTCAGGCAAGGACAGGGCGAAAAACAGGCGGCGCGAATTGGACATAAGGGCTCGGCAAATGCATGACAATACGGTCGGGAACAGCGGTAAACGTTACTGGCAGCGGCCCCGCGAGGGGCGCGGCGCACGAATGAGCTCCGTACTATAGCTAACGCCGCAACAGTTTGAAAGGTTACGGGGATAAAGCTAATGCTACACTGTACGCCGTTTAACGCTAACCACTACGGAGAATTCAGTGTCTTCATTGCCCGTCAGCGCAGTGCTCGATGAGTTGCTGGCTGCGCTGCAGTCTGCCCCGCAGGTGCTGTTGCACGCCCCGACCGGCGCCGGTAAATCCACCTGGCTGCCACTGCAGATCCTGGCTAAGGCCGGGTTGCCGGGGCGCATTATCATGCTGGAGCCGCGGCGGCTGGCGGCGAAGAACGTCGCCTATCGCCTGGCGCAGCAACTGGGGGAGGAGCCCGGCCAGACCGTGGGCTATCGCATGCGCGCCGAAAGTAAAAGCGGGCCGCAGACCCGGCTGGAAGTGGTGACGGAAGGTATTCTCACCCGCATGCTGCAGCAGGATGCCGAGCTGCAGGGCGTATCGCTGGTGATCCTCGATGAATTTCACGAACGCAGTCTGCAGGCCGATTTGGCGCTGGCGCTGCTGCTCGACGTGCAGCAAGGGCTGCGCGACGATCTGAAACTGCTGATCATGTCGGCTACGCTGGATAACGCCCGTATGACGCAGCTGCTGCCGCAGGCGCCGGTGGTGGTGTCCGAGGGGCGCAGTTTCCCGGTTGAACGCCTGTATCAGCCGTTGGCCAGCCATCTGCGGCTGGAAGACGGCGTTGCGGCGGCGGTGAAGCGCCTGCTGGCCGAGCAGGCGGGGTCGTTGCTGCTGTTCCTGCCGGGTGTGGCGGAGATCAATCGGGTGCTGGAGCGTTTGACCGGCGAGGTGGCGAGCGATACCGATCTTTGCCCGCTGTATGGCGCGTTACCGCTGGCGCAGCAGCAAAAAGCGATTCAGCCGGCGGCGCCGGGCCGCCGCAAAGTGGTGTTGGCGACCAACATCGCCGAGACCAGCCTGACGATCGAGGGCATTCGGCTGGTGGTGGACAGCGGCCTGGAGCGCGTAGCGCGCTACGACGTGCGCAACGGCCTGACGCGGCTGGCGACACAGCGTATCAGTCAGGCGTCGATGGTGCAGCGCGCCGGGCGCGCCGGGCGCCTGGAGGCGGGCATTTGCTGGCATCTGTTCGCCAAAGAGCAGGCGGAGCGCGCGGTGGAACACGCTGAGCCGGAAATTTTACAGAGCGATCTCACCGGCTTCTGGCTCGAGCTGCTGCAGTGGGGGTGTCATGATCCGGCGCAGCTGACCTGGCTTGACGCGCCTCCGGCAGCGGCATTGGCGGCGGCCAGGGCGTTGCTGCACCGGCTGGGGGCCACGGATGACGGCGACAAACTCACCGCGCCGGGGCGCCAAATGGCCGCTCTGGGATGTGAACCGCGTCTGGCGGCGATGCTGGTCGCCGGCGCGGCGCTGAGCGCCGACGGCCTGGCGACGGCCGCGTTGCTGGCGGCATTGCTGGAAGAACCGCCGCGCGGCGGGCAGATGGATATCGGTTATTGGCTGAGCCGCCCGCAGCCGAACTGGCGGCAGCGCGCCGCGCAGTTAGCCAAACGTCTGCCGCACCGTGCGGGGCAAGTTGACGCCGATTTGGCGCCGCGGCTGTTGGCGCTGGCATTTACCGATCGCATCGCCCAGCGTCGCGGTCAGGATGGCCGCTACCTGCTGGCCAACGGCCTGGGCGCGGCGATGAACCAGGACGAGGCGCTGTCGCGCGCGCTCTGGTTGATTGTCCCCAACCTGTTGCAGGGCCACAATAGCCCGGATGCGCGTATTTTGTTGGCGTTGCCGGTCGATATCGAGGCGTTGGCGGCGCAGCTGCCGGCGATGGTCATGCAACGCACGGCGGTGGAGTGGGATGAAGAGAAGGGGACGCTGCGCGCCTGGAAACGCCAGCAGATCGGCCGTCTGACGCTGCGCGCGCAGCCGCTGGCCAAGCCGGCGGACGAAGAGCTGCAGCAGGCGCTGCTCGACTGGGTGCGCGCGCAGGGACTGGCGGTGCTCAACTGGGAGGGCGCAGCTGAACAACTGCGGGTGCGCCTGCAGTGCGCGCAAGCCTGGTTGCCGGAGGCGGAGTGGCCGGCGATGGACGAAGAACCGCTGCTGGCGGCGCTGGAGCAGTGGCTGCTGCCGTCGCTGAACGGCGTGCGCGATCTGCGCGGATTGAAGCAGGTCAACCTCGCCGAGGCGTTGTCCCGGCTGTTGGACTGGCAGCAAAAACAGCGGCTGGATAATGCATTACCCACTCATTACACTGTGCCGACCGGCAGCCGCCTGCCGATCCGTTATGAGGCCGGCAAACCGCCGGCGCTGGCGGTGCGTTTGCAGGAAATGTTCGGCGAGCAGCGCAGCCCGATGTTGGCGGAGGGTCGCATCCCGGTAGTGCTTGAGTTACTCTCACCGGCGCACCGGCCGTTGCAAATCACCGGCGATCTGGCGGCCTTCTGGCAAGGCGCCTACCGCGAGGTGCAAAAAGAGATGAAGGGCCGCTACCCGAAACACGTGTGGCCGGACGATCCGGCCACGGCGGCCCCGACGCGCCGAACGAAGAAATATCAGTAGGCCGCGATCGTTTAAGGTTTGGAATTCAGATGTTTCTTCTGTTCAGCGCCACGGCGTCGGCACAGATTAAGCGACTCATTATGGCCGGCAGTGTCGGCAAGCTCGGAGAACAACAGCCATGGCTGGGGATGACCGCGAGCCCATCGGGCGCAAAGGAAAACAACCAAAAAGCACCGCGTCGCGCAAGCCGCCGCGCCGTCGCCGAGACGACGATTATGACGATTACGAAGAAGACGAGTATGACGATGACGAGTATGAAGAGGAGGAACGCATGCCGCGTAAGGTGAAAGCGACTCCGCCGCGTAAAAAACGCCGCTGGCTCGGCCTGTTTATCAAACTGATCCTGGTGCTCGCCGTCCTGTTGGCGATCTATGGCGTCTACCTGGACTCGCAGATCCGCAGCCGCATCGACGGCAAAGTCTGGCAGCTGCCGGCGGCGGTGTACGGCCGCATGGTCAACCTGGAACCGGGCATGCCGTACAGCAAGAAGGAGATGGTTAACCTGCTGGAAGGCATGCAGTACCGCCAGGTCAGCCGCATGACGCGTCCGGGCGAGTTTACCGTGCAGGCCAACAGCATCGAGATGCTGCGCCGCCCGTTCGACTTCCCGGATGGCAAAGAAGGGCAGATCCGCGCCCGCCTCGATTTCCAGAATAACCGCCTGGCGAAGATCGAAAACCTGGACAGCGGCCGCAGCTTCGGCTTCTTCCGCCTCGACCCGCGCCTGATCACCATGCTGCAGTCGCCGAACGGTGAACAGCGGCTGTTCGTGCCGCGTTCCGGTTTCCCGGATCTGTTGGTGGATACGTTGATCGCCACGGAAGACCGCCACTTCTATGAGCATGACGGCATTAGCCCGTACTCCATCGGCCGCGCGGTGCTGGCCAACCTGACCGCCGGCCGCGCGGTGCAGGGCGGCAGCACCCTGACGCAGCAGCTGGTGAAGAACCTGTTCCTGACCAACGAACGTTCGCTGTGGCGTAAGGCCAACGAAGCCTATATGGCGCTGTTGGTGGATTACCGTTACAGCAAAGACCGCATCCTGGAGCTGTATCTGAACGAGGTATACCTCGGCCAGAGCGGCAGCGACCAGATCCGCGGTTTCCCGCTGGCCAGCCTGTATTACTTCGGCCGCCCGGTGGATGAGCTGAGCCTCGATCAACAGGCGTTGCTGGTCGGCATGGTCAAGGGCGCGTCGCTGTATAACCCGTGGCGTAACCCAAAACTGGCGCTGGAACGCCGCAATCTGGTGCTCAAACTGCTGCAGAACCAGGGCGTGATCGACGGCGAGCTGTATGACATGCTGAGCGCGCGTCCGCTGGGCGTGCAGCCGAAAGGCGGCGTCATTACGCCGCAGCCGGCGTTTATGCAGATGGTGCGTCAGGAACTGCAGACCAAGCTGGGCGATAAGGTGAATGACCTGTCCGGCGTGAAGATCTTCACCACGCTGGATCCGGTGTCGCAAGACGCGGCGGAAAAAGCGGTCGAAGACGGCATCCCGGCGCTGCGCGCTGCGCGTCACCTGCAGGATCTGGAAGCGGCGATGGTGATCGTCGATCGCTTCAGCGGTGAAGTGCGCGCCATGGTCGGCGGCGCCAACCCGCAGTTCGCCGGTTTCAACCGCGCCATGCAGGCGCGACGCCTGGTCGGCTCGCTGGCCAAACCGCCGACGTACCTGACTGCGCTGTCCGAGCCGGACAAATACCGCCTCAACACCTGGCTGGCGGATGCGCCGCTGTCGCTGAAACAGCCGAACGGCGCCGTCTGGCAGCCGAACAACTATGATCGCAAATTCCGCGGTCAGGTGATGCTGGTGGATGCGTTGGCCAACTCGCTGAACGTGCCGACGGTGAACCTCGGCCTGTCGGTCGGGCTGGATCAGATCAGCGCCACGCTGCAACGCCTGGGGATCCCGAAAGCGGAGATCAACCCGGTGCCTTCGATGCTGCTGGGGGCGATCGGCCTGACGCCGATGGAAGTGGCGCAGGAATACCAGACCATCGCCAGCGGCGGTAACCGTGCGCCGCTGTCGGCGGTGCGTTCGGTGATCGCCGAAGACGGCACGGTGCTGTACCAGAGCTTCCCGCAGGCGGAGCGCATGGTGCCGGCGCAGGCCGCTTACCTGACGCTGTACGCGATGCAGCAGGGTGTGGCGCGCGGGACCTCCCGCTCACTGTCGGTGAAGTTCCCGAACTACAACCTGGCGGCGAAAACCGGTACCACCAACGATCTGCGCGACAGCTGGTTCGCCGGCATCGACGGCAAGGAAGTGGCGATCGCCTGGGTCGGGCGCGATAACAACGGCCCGGCCAAGCTGACCGGTGCCAACGGCGCGTTAACCCTGTATCGCCGCTATCTGGAAAACCAGACGCCGCTGCCGCTGATGCTGCAGCCGCCGGAAGGCATTAACCAGATGAGCATCGACTCCGCCGGCAACTTTATCTGCGGCGGCGGCAGCTGGCGCACCATCCCGGTCTGGACCGACAATCCGCAGGGACTGTGTCAGGCCAGCCAGGCGGCGGTGCAGCAACAGCAGCAACCGGCGGCGGGTGAGCAAAAAGATGGCGATGGCGTCGCCGGCTGGATCAAGGATATGTTCGGTCAGTAATCGCTGCCGGGGCGCCCGCCCCGGTGAAAATTTTTGCTTTGTTATTAAGCCCGTAACCTTGGTTGCGGGCTTTTTTATTTTTCCGCTCGTTTTATTTCCCTGTTAACCGCAAGGCTAAGCGCCTAATCCTTAACCTATTTGCCCTATGAATTCGGCTTGCAGTTTAATTTGGCTTCTGCATAAAATGCGGCGCTTATAATAATTATTATCGTTTACATTCGTCATTTAATAATTCATCAGAGAAATAAATCATGCTGACCAAGCGTCTTTCATCATCCGCGGCCAAGCAGGGCCGTCTCCCCGTCAGCGCGTTAGCGATCACCGTCGCTGCGGCGTTGGGTACGCTGGCGATGCCGGCTTTTTCCGCCGACGCCAAGCCGGCCGCCAAGGAAGACACGATTACCGTTGTGGGCAGCAGCAACACCGCCCAGCAGGAAAGCGCCTGGGGGCCGGTTGGCACCTATGTCGCCAAGCGCAGCGCCACCGGCACCAAAACCGATACGCCGATCGAGAAGAACCCGCAGTCCGTTTCCGTGGTAACGCGTGAAGAGATGGACATGCGCCAGCCGGATACGGTGAAAGGCGCGCTGGCCTATGCGCCGGGCGTATTCGCCAGCCGCGGCAGCTCCACGACCTATGACGCGGTGGCAATCCGCGGCTTCCCGGCCACCAACACCACTCAGTATCTGGATGGCCTGCGGCTGCTGGGCGATAACTACAGCGAAGCGTCCATCGATCCTTATTTCCTCGAGCGCGCCGAGCTGCTGCGCGGCCCGGTCTCGGTGCTGTACGGCAAAAGTAACCCCGGCGGCCTGGTCTCGATGGTCAGCAAGCGGCCAACCACCGAGCCGCTGCGCGAAATCCAGTTCAAGATGGGTACCGATAACCTGTTCCAGACCGGTTTCGATTTCAGCGACGCGCTGGACGATCAGGGCATCTATTCCTATCGCCTGACCGGCCTGGCGAAAGACAGCGATTCGCAGCAGACCATGAGCAAAGAGAAGCGCTATGCGATCGCGCCTTCCTTTAGCTGGCGCCCGGATGACAAGACCAACTTCACGCTGTTGGCCAACATTCAAAACGATCCCTATACCGGTTATTACGGCTGGTTGCCGAAGCAGGGCACGCTGATCCCGTTGCCGGACGGCAGCAAACTGCCGACCGATTTCAACGAAGGCGAAGCCAGCAACTATACCTCCCGCAAACAGCGGATGATCGGGTACAGTTTCGAACACGCCTTCAACGATACTTGGGCGGTGCGCCAGAACCTGCGTTATATGCAGGTGGACACCGACATGAAGAGCATCTACGGATTCGGCTTGTCATCACCGACGACGATCAATCGCGCTTATGTTCAGTCGAAAGAGCACCTGAACAATTTCTCGGTGGATACTCAGGCGCAGGCGAAGGTGAAAACCGGCGATATCGACCACACGCTGTTGTTCGGCGTGGACTACATGCGCATGCGTAACGATATCAATGCCGCATTTGGCACCGCGGACGGGCTGAGCATGACCCATCCGCAATACGGGAATGACGCAGTCAACATCAACTTCCCTTACAATTATCTGAACCGTCAGGAGCAAACCGGCCTGTATGTGCAGGAACAAGGGGAGTGGAACCAGTGGCTGTTGACGCTGGGCGGTCGCTATGACTGGGCGAAGACCTCCGCTTACAACCGTGATGCGAGTTCGACGAGCCAGCAGACCGACCGGCAGTTCACCTGGCGCGGCGGCCTGAACTACCTGTTCGACAACGGCGTGACACCGTATTTCAGCTACAGCGAGTCGTTTGAGCCGAATTTGGGCACGACGCAAGGGGGCAGTACCTTCAAACCTTCGATCGGCAAGCAGTATGAAGCCGGTGTGAAATACGTGCCGAAGGATCGCCCAATCGTGCTGACCGGCGCGCTGTATCAGCTGACCAAGAACAACAACCTGACGCCGGATCCGGATAACGCGCAGTTCAGCGTGCAGAGCGGCGAGATCCGCTCGCGCGGTGTGGAGCTGGAAGCCAAGGCGGCGTTGAATGCCAACGTCAACCTGATCGCCTCCTATACCTATACCGATGCGAAGTACACCAAGGACAACACCTATCAGGGCAAACCGACCGTCGAGGTGCCGAAACACATGGCGTCGCTGTGGGCGGATTATACCTTCCACGAAACGGCGGTGAGCGGTTTGACGCTGGGTTCCGGCGTGCGTTACGTTGGCTCCAGCTCGAGCTTCAACAGCGATAACACCACCTTCAAGGTGCCGGACTACACGCTGGTGGACGCCACCATTAAATACGATCTGGCGCGCTTTGGCCTGCCGGGCTCGTCCGTGGGCGTCAACATCAACAACCTGTTCGACAAGACTTACGTATCGAGCTGCTACCGCGACTATGCCTGCTACTGGGGCGCAGAACGCCAGGTGGTCGCCACCGCAACCTTCCGTTTCTAACCGGACAGCCGGGGCGGCGGCGCGTCGCCCCGGAAAAAGCAGGATCTATGCAGGACAAACTTCTTAATCCCGGCGCGACTTTCGCGCTGGATAACGCCAGCTTCGCCGTTCCCGGCCGGGTGCTGCTGCAACCGCTGTCGCTCCGTTTTCCTCAGGGCAAAGTCTGCGGCCTGATCGGCCATAACGGTTCCGGTAAATCCACCCTGTTGAAACTGCTCGGGCGGCACCATGCACCCAGCGACGGCCAGATCTTGCTCAATCGGCAGCCGTTGGCGCAGTGGGACAGCAAATCCTTCGCCCGCCAGGTGGCCTACCTGCCGCAGCAGTTGCCGGCGGCGGAAGGCATGACGGTGCGCGAGCTGGTGGCCGTCGGCCGCTATCCGTGGCATGGCGCGCTGGGGCGTTTTGGCGCCAACGATCGCCAACAGGTAGAAGAGGCCATCGCGCTGGTGGGGCTGAAGCCGTTCGCCCACCGGCTGGTGGACAGCCTGTCCGGCGGCGAGCGCCAACGCGCCTGGCTGGCGATGATGGTGGCGCAGGACAGCCGCTGCCTGCTGCTCGACGAGCCGACTTCGGCGCTGGACATCGCGCACCAGGTCGAGGTGCTGGCGCTGATCCAGCGCCTGAGCCGCGAACGCGATCTCACGGTGATCGCCGTACTGCACGACATCAATATGGCGGCGCGCTACTGCGACCATTTGGTGGCGCTGCGCGGCGGTGACATGATCGCCCAGGGCGGCCCGTTGGAACTGATGCAGGGGCCAGTGCTGGAGCAAATTTACGGTATTCCTATGGGCACGTTGCCGCACCCGAGCGGCGGCGCGCCGGTGAGTTTTGTCTACTGATGTCCTCTGCATTCACTTCTTCTCACGATCCGCTGCGCCGCCGCCTGTTGATGGCGCTGGCGCTGGCGCTGTCGCCGCTGTTGGGATCGTTGCCCGGGCGAGCGGCGGATGCGCCGCCGGATATCGCGCGCGTTGCGGCGCTGGAATGGCTGCCGATCGAGCTGCTGTTGGCATTGGGCGTGACGCCGCTGGCGGTGGCCGACGTCCATAACTACAACCTGTGGGTGGCGGAGCCGAAGCTGCCGGCGACGGTAGTCGACGTCGGCCAGCGCACCGAACCGAATCTCGAACTGCTGCAGCAGCTCGAACCTTCGCTGGTGTTGCTGTCGCAAGGCTATGGCCCGACGCCGCGAAAAATCCAACCCATCGCGCCAACCATGAGCTTCGGCTTCAACGACGGCAGCGGCAAACCGCTGACCGTCGCCCGCCAGTCGCTGCTGGCACTGGGGCAACGATTAGGCATAGAAAGCCGGGCGATAAACCACCTGGCGCAGTTCGACAGCTTTATGCAGGACGCGCGTCAGCGCCTGCAAAGCTACACCCGTCAACCGTTGCTGCTGTTTTCCCTGATAGACACCCGCCATGCGTTGATCATCGGCCAGAAAAGCCTGTTCCAGGAAGCGATGGATCAACTCGGCATCCGCAATGCCTGGCAGGAGCAAACCGACTTTTGGGGCACGGCGGTGGTGGGGATTGAACGGTTGGCCACGGTGCGTAACGCCCGGGTCATCTATCTCGATCACGGTAATCAGGCGATGATGGACAAGGTCAGCGCGACGCCGCTGTGGCAGTCATTGCCTTTTGTGCGGCAAAACCAGCTGCGGCAGGTGCCGGCGGTGTGGTTCTACGGCGCCACGCTGTCGACGATGCGTTTTTGCCGTTTACTGGCACAAGCTCAGGAGAGTGCGTCATGAATGCGGGCATCCGGAAATTGCCGCTGACGCTGATCCTGTTGTTGCTGGCGGCGGCAGGCGGTTTGACGATATACAACCTGATGCAGCAATTGCCGCCGGCGCAATGGGCGCAGGCGCTTAGCGCGCCGAACATCGACGATGTGCGGCAAATGCTGTTCCATTACAGTCTGCTGCCGCGGTTGACGGTGTCGCTGTTGGCCGGCGCCGGTCTGGGGCTGGTCGGCGTCCTGTTCCAGCAGGTGTTGCGCAACCCGTTGGCAGAGCCGTCGACGCTCGGCGTGGCCGCCGGCGCGCAGCTCGGCCTGACCATCGCCACGCTGTGGGTGCTGCCGGGGGGCGAGTTCACCCGGCAGCTGGCCGCTATGATGGGGGCGATTGTGGTGGGCGGGCTGGTGTTCGGCGTCGCCTGGGGCAAGCGTATGTCGCCGGTGACGCTGATTCTGGCCGGGCTGGTGCTGGGGCTTTACTGCGGCGCGGTCAACAGCCTGTTGGCGCTGTTTAATTACGATCGGCTGCAGGGCATGTTCCTGTGGGGCACCGGCGCGTTGAACCAACAGGACTGGAGCGCGGTACAGTTTATCCTGCCGCGCTTGCTGGTGGCCGGCGCGCTGGCGGCCCTGTTGCTGCGCCCGCTGACGCTGCTGGGGCTGGACGACGGCGTGGCGCGCAACCTGGGGCTGGGGCTGTCGATGGCGCGCTTCTGCGCTCTCGGGTTGGCCATTATCTTCAGCGCCATGTTGGTGAGCGCGGTGGGCGTTATCGGCTTTATCGGCCTGTTTGCGCCGCTGATGGCGAAGATGCTGGGCGCTCGCCGCCTGGCGCACCGCATGATGTTGGCGCCGTTGCTGGGGGCGTTGCTGCTGTGGTTGACCGATCAGGTGATGCTCGGGGTAACGCAGGTGTGGCGTGAGATCCCGACCGGGGCGGCCACCGCGCTGTTCGGCGCGCCGCTGCTGCTGTGGCTGCTGCCGCGTTTGCGCAGCGCCGCCACGCCGCCGCCGATGAACCTGGGCGACAAGGTGCCTGCCGAGCGCGGGAATCTGCCTGGCTGGGCAGCGCTGGCCGGCGTCGTGTTGCTGATTGGCCTGACCCTGGCGCTGATGCTGGGCAAAAACGCCGGCGGCTGGCACTGGAGCCTGGGCGCGGAGCTGGACGCCTTGCTGCCGTGGCGCTGGCCGCGGGTGCTGTCGGCGTTGGCGGCGGGCATGATGCTGGCGGTCGCCGGCACGCTGATCCAGAAGCTGACCGGCAACCCGATGGCCAGCCCGGAAGTGTTGGGCATCAGCTCCGGCGCCGCTTTTGGCGTCGTGATGATGCTGTTTATGGTGCCGGGCGACGCCTTCGTTTGGCTGTTGCCCGCCGGCAGTCTTGGGGCGGCCGTTACGCTGATGATCATCATGATTGCCGCCGGCCGCGGCGGTTTCTCGACCGAACGCATGTTGCTCGCCGGCATCGCGCTCAGCACCGCCTTTACCACCGTCATCTTCCTGCTGCTGGCCAGCGGCGATCCGCGTATGGGGGGCTTGCTGACCTGGCTTTCCGGTTCAACCTATTCGGTGGAGCCGGCGCAGGCGTTGCGCACCGCGCTGATTGCCGCCGGATTGATGATATTGGCGCCGCTGTGTCGTCGCTGGCTGACCATTCTGCCGCTCGGCGGGGCCACCGCCCGTTCGGTGGGGATTGCGTTGACGCCTGCGCGATTGACCATTCTGTTGCTGGCCGCCACGCTGACCGCCATGGCGACCCTGACCGTGGGGCCGCTGAGCTTTGTCGGGCTGATGGCGCCGCATATGGCGCGCATGCTGGGCTTCCGCCGCGCGCTGCCGCAGATGGTGATCGCCGCGCTGTTGGGCGGTTTGCTGATGGTATTTGCCGACTGGTGCGGGCGGATGCTGTTGTTCCCGTATCAGATCCCCGCCGGGTTACTGGCGACCTTTATCGGCGCGCCGTACTTCGTTTATCTGTTGCGCAAGCAGACGTCGTAAGCTTCACCCCTACTTTGCCTTCTCCTCCATCAAGGGCCCAGCGTTGCTGGGCCTTTTTTCAACGCCTTGCAAGGCGTTGCGTGTCGCTGCGCAAGAAAGACATTTAACGTGAAAAGGAACGCGGGAAGAGAGGGGGAGGTGAATATACTGCGGGCGGGTGCTCTGGATCTTTGTCTCTGGAGCCCGTGCGAAAGATACAAAGAGAAAAGCCCCGAGTCGATATCCATCAACCCGAGGCCTACTCTAACGCGTGACAACGTTAAGTTAGCCTCTTACCCGCCGCGAGGCAAGGAGAAGAAGGCATGATGCCGAACAAACGGAGCCTGTTAAAACTGGTGGTTATTTGTGCCACGGTAATATCACTGGCATGGATAACCCGCAGCACGCTGTGTGAGCTGCGTATCCGATCGGGCACTACGGAGGTTGCGGCCATTTTGGCTTACGAAACCGAACGGTAAGGCAACCCAGCGGCGGGGGCTTGGCCTCCGCTAGCCGGCAGTCGATGCGTTGATCCATGAGCACCCATCCGTTCAAAAAAAACGGCGAGCCTTGGCTCGCCGTTTTTCATGTTGATGTCGGGGCTTATTTCAGGCCGGCGGCATCGCGCAGCAGCTCAGCTTTGTCGGTCGCTTCCCATGGGAAGTGTTCGCGGCCGAAGTGGCCGTAGGCGGCGGTTTCGCGGTAGATCGGCTGCAGCAGATCCATCATCTGGATCAGGCCGTATGGGCGCAGATCGAAGAATTCGCGCACCAGCAGCGTCAGCTGTTCGGTTGGCACTTTCTCGGTACCGAAGGTTTCCACCATGATGGAGGTCGGTTCCGCTACGCCGATAGCGTAAGACACCTGGATCTCGCAGCGATCGGCCAGGCCGGCGGCGACGATGTTTTTCGCCACGTAGCGCGCCGCGTATGCCGCGGAACGGTCAACCTTGGACGGGTCCTTACCGGAGAAGGCACCGCCGCCGTGGCGAGCCATGCCGCCGTAGGTGTCGACGATGATCTTACGGCCGGTGAGGCCGCAGTCGCCCATCGGGCCGCCGATAACGAAACGGCCGGTCGGGTTGATGTGGTATTTGGTGCCCGCCGTCAGCCATTCCGCCGGCAGTACCGGCTTGATGATCTCTTCCATCACCGCTTCTTGCAGATCTTTCAGCGAGATGTCTTCTGAGTGCTGGGTGGACAGAACGACGGCGTCGATGCCGACGATTTTGCCGTCGTCGTATTGGAAGGTCACCTGGCTCTTCGCGTCCGGGCGCAGCCACGGCAGGGTGCCGTTCTTACGCACTTCGGATTGGCGCTGCACCAGACGGTGCGCGTAGGTGACAGGCGCAGGCATCAGCACGTCGGTTTCATTGGTGGCGTAGCCAAACATCAAGCCCTGATCGCCGGCGCCCTGCTCGAGAGGATCGGTACGGTCAACGCCCTGATTGATATCCGGGGATTGCTTGCCGATGGCGCTCAACACTGCGCAGGAGTTGGCGTCAAAGCCCATGTCCGAATGAACGTAGCCGATCTCGCGCACGGTCTTGCGGGTGATCTCTTCGATATCGACCCAGGCGCTGGTGGTGATTTCACCGCCGACCAGCACCATACCGGTTTTCACGTAGGTTTCGCAGGCGACGCGCGCTTTCGGATCTTGCTCCAGGATGGCGTCTAGGACGGCATCGGAGATCTGGTCGGCGATTTTATCTGGATGTCCTTCGGAGACGGATTCGGACGTGAAGAGGTGTTTAGCCATTGTGTTCTTTACCTTGCATAAGACGGGTTAGAAATTACTGCACAGCGCTGGAGATCCGGCATCGAAGCGAAGGGTCTTCCGCTGATGGCGCGAGATGCATCCTGCAACGCCCCTCAGGCAAAGCCGTTAAGCAGTTTATCAGTTAACCAGTATAGATGGATTAACATCTGGACGTCTATTTTAGGTCAGGGTTTAGCCAGATTGCCAGTAGTTTTTTGCGCTTTCGCTCTTTTGCGCAAACGAGGTGGCGCCATTTTCATCGCTTGAAACAGTTTTCGGCGAATTTTCATTTTGCTTTTTCACCTGCTTACCGGTATAAACTGCGCGCGCGGTTCATTTGCTGCACAGTACGGCGGTCTGGCGTGGGGGAAGGTACGATAAACTTCCGCTTTGCATTCGCCGGCATTGCGCTATTATCCGTCGCGGGCGTTCGCCGTGGCGCCGCCGCTTCATCGAACGGTCACGTTCTTACACTATTTTAGAGGCTGGGTCGTTCACTCCGAACGGCGCGCGTGGAGGTGGTTGGATTAATGATCCGTTGTCTACCGGTTGTTGGTTCTCAACAGCAGTGCCGTTCTGGCGCACATTCTTCTGCTATTTCCCGTCTTGTCTCTCTGTCACTTACCAGGTGCGATAAACACTTGGCCGCTACTCAGGATTCTCGGGCCGGCTAACGGTCGTCTGAAGAACTGAACAAGGGTAGCCTGCAGCCTTCCTGTGGGATGTTTCTTGGCCCGATTCACGAGGTTTGAACAGGGTGTCTTACAATTATATGAGTGATAAACCGATCGCTGACCGCGAACGGCAGTTCTCTTCGCTGCCGCCAGCGCGGCTTGTTGGGTTGTTCTCGCGGGTTGTAGCTGCGATAGTGGCTGACGGTTTCGTCAGTACGGAATGTGAGGCGAACCATGTCTGATGATCTGTTGATTCACCGTCCGCCGGTTGCGGGCGAGTCTTTATCTTTGCGCTCCATGCAGGAGGTTGCCATGAATGATCGTAATGCCAGCAAGATGCTGCGTACTTATAACGTCGCCTACTGGGGCAACAATTACTATGACGTCAACGAGCTGGGCCATATCAGCGTGTGCCCGGATCCGGATGTCCCGCAGGCGCGCGTCGATCTGGCAGAACTGGTGAAAACGCGCCAGCAAGACGGCCAACGTCTGCCGGCGCTGTTCTGCTTCCCGCAGATCCTTCAGCATCGCCTGCGCTCTATCAACGCCGCGTTTAAACGCGCGCGTGAGTCCTTCGGTTACCAGGGCGGCTATTTCCTGGTGTATCCGATCAAGGTGAACCAACATCGCCGCGTGATTGAATCGCTGGTGAACTCCGGCGAACCGCTGGGGCTGGAAGCCGGCTCCAAGGCCGAACTGATGGCGGTGCTGGCGCATGCCGGCATGACCCGCTCGGTGATCGTCTGTAATGGTTATAAAGATCGTGAATATATTCGTCTGGCGCTGATCGGGGAAAAGCTGGGGCACAAGGTGTACCTGGTGATCGAGAAGATGTCCGAGATCAATCTGGTGCTGGAAGAAGCCGAGCGGCTGAACGTCATACCGCGCCTGGGCGTGCGTGCGCGTCTGGCGTCGCAAGGCTCCGGCAAATGGCAGTCGAGCGGCGGCGAAAAATCCAAGTTCGGTCTGGCGGCGGTGCAGGTGCTGAAGCTGGTGGAAACCCTGCGTGAAGCGGGCCGCCTCGACAGCCTGCAGCTGCTGCACTTCCATTTGGGCTCGCAGCTGGCCAATATTCGCGACATCGCCACCGGCGTGCGCGAATCGGCGCGCTTCTACGTTGAGCTGCACAAGCTGGGCGTCAACATTCAGTGCTTCGACGTGGGCGGCGGCTTGGGCGTCGACTACGAAGGCACCCGTTCGCAGTCCGATTGCTCGGTCAACTACGGCCTGAACGAATACGCCAACAACGTGATTTGGGGCATCGGCGATGCCTGTAACGAACACGGCCTGCCGCACCCGACGGTGATAACCGAGTCCGGTCGCGCCGTGACCGCGCACCACACGGTGCTGGTCTCCAACGTGATCGGCGTAGAGCGCAACGAGTTCAGCGAACCGCAGCCGCCGGAAGCCGACGCGCCGCGCGCGCTGGAAAGCATGTGGGAAACCTGGCTGGAAATGAACGAGCCGGAAAACCGCCGCTCGCTGCGCGAATGGCTGCACGACAGCCAGATGGATCTGCACGACGTGCATACCCAATACGCGCACGGCATGCTGGACCTGACCAAGCGCGCCTGGGCCGAACAGCTGTATCTGAACATCTGCAACAAGATCCAGCAGCAGCTCGATCCGAGCAACCGCGCGCACCGTCCTATCATCGACGAACTGCAAGAGCGCATGGCGGACAAGTTCTACGTCAACTTCTCGCTGTTCCAGTCGATGCCGGATGCCTGGGGTATCGATCAACTGTTCCCGGTGCTGCCGCTGGAAGGGTTGGATAAGCCGCCGGAAGGTCGTGCGGTGCTGCTCGACATCACCTGCGATTCCGACGGCACCATCGACCATTACGTCGACGGCGACGGCGTGGCGACCACCATGCCGATGCCGCCATACGATCCGGAGAACCCGCCGGCGCTGGGCTTCTTCATGGTTGGCGCGTACCAGGAGATCCTCGGCAACATGCACAACCTGTTCGGCGACACCGCCTCGGTTGACGTGTACGTGTTCCCGGACGGCAGCGTCGAGACCGAGCTGTCCGACGAGGGCGATACCGTAGCGGATATGCTGGAGTACGTGCAGCTCGATCCGAGCGCGCTGCTGTCCAAGTTCCGCGATCAGGTCAAAGAAACCGATCTGGACAGCGAGCTGCAGGCGCAGTTCCTGGAAGAGTTTGAAGCTGGGCTGTACGGCTACACGTATCTGGAAGACGAGTAACCGCCTTCTTCAGGGGGGCGATATCGGCCCCCTTGAAGCATGAACAAAATGCGGCCATAATCTGCCGTATCGGTAGCACCGAAACACACATCGAATAAATCCCTTTCTCGTCGGGCTAACGACGCGGGAGGGATTTTTTTTTGTCACGGCCCGGCGTCTGCGCCCGGCAACTTGTTGAACTACGAGGGTTTACTATGAGCACCTTAGGCCATCAGTCCGATAATTCATTAGTGTCCAACGCCTTTGGTTTCCTGCGCTTTCCGCTGAACTTCATGCCTTACGACAGCGATGCAGAGTGGGTCATCACCGGCATTCCGTTTGACATGGCGACCTCCGGTCGCGCCGGTGGCCGTCACGGCCCGGCGGCCATCCGCCAGGTGTCCACCAACCTGGCCTGGGAAGGCAATCGTTGGCCGTGGAGCTTCGATCTGCGCGATCGTCTGAACGTGGTTGATTGCGGCGACATCGTGTTCAACTTCGGCGATGCGCAGGATATGAGCGACAAGCTGCAGGCGCACGCGGAGAAACTGCTGAAGGCCGGTAAGCGCATGCTCTCGTTCGGTGGCGACCACTTCGTCACCCTGCCGCTGCTGCGCGCGCACGCCAAGCATTTCGGCAAGCTGGCGCTGGTGCACTTTGACGCCCATACCGATACCTACGCCAACGGCAGCAAGTTCGACCACGGCACCATGTTCTACCATGCGCCGAACGAAGGCCTGATCGACCCGCATCACTCGGTGCAGATCGGCATTCGCACCGAGTTCGATCACGACAATGGCTTTACCGTACTGGACGCCGCGCAGGTGAACGATCGCAGCGTGGACGACCTGCTGACCCAGATCAAAGGCATCGTCGGCGATATGCCGGTGTACCTGACCTTCGACATCGACTGCCTGGATCCGGCGTTCGCACCGGGCACCGGCACGCCGGTGATCGGCGGTCTGACTTCCGATCGCGCGCTGAAACTGGTGCGCGGCATGCAGTCGCTGAACATCGTCGGCATGGACGTAGTGGAAGTGGCGCCGGCTTATGACCAGTCCGAGATCACCGCGCTGGCCGCGGCGACGTTGGGTCTGGAGATGCTGTACCTACAGGCGGCCAAGAAACACGCCTGACGCCAGGCCACGACTCGCTGAAAAAGCGGCTCCCATCGTATGGGGGCCGCTTTTTTTATTTCATTTTTCGCCATCCGCGCGGCGATTTTCAGTCTGTTGCAACGCCTTTGCGCAATTTTGCGCAGAAATGAAACGGAGTCAGTAAAAAGGAACCGGGATAACGGGGAGGATGAATATACTGCGCGCGGGTGCTCTGGATCTTTGTATCTAGAGCCTGCGTGAAAGGTACAAAGAGAAAAGCCCCGAGTCGATATTCATCAACCCGAGGCCAACTCTAACGCCAGACAACGTTAAGTTAGCCTCTTACCCGCCGCGAGGCAAGGAGAAGAAGGCATGATGCCGAACAAACGGAGCCTGTTAAAACTGGTGGTTATTTGTGCCACGGTAATATCACTGGCATGGATAACCCGTAGCACGCTGTGTGAGCTGCGTATCCGATCGGGCACTACGGAGGTTGCGGCCATTTTGGCTTACGAATCCGAACGGTAAGGCAACCCGGCGACGGGGGATGTCCCCCGTCTGCTGATTGTTGGCGTCCAGATCCATGAGCACCCTCTCAAGGCCATTGGCTTTCTCTGCCGCAACGGTGCGGGAACAGACTATGCCCGCTTCACCTGCCGCGCCAGCAACATGCGGCCAAACAGTGCGCCGCCCGCCAGCAGCGTCAGCAGCTGTGAGGCAATCAGTACTGCAAAGCCCGAGGACACCTTGCCCTGGCTGGCCATCACCATGCCCATCGCCATCGGCACAAACGCCGAGAACAGATTGCCGATGCCGTTGATCAGCCCATAGGCGCTGCCGACCGCCTCCGGCCGCGCATAATGCTGGAGCAGCGTGGGGATCGCCGCGCCTTGCGCGCCCCAACAGGCGTTGGCCGCCAGCAGGAAGAAGGCGATCCAGCCAAGCTGATGGCTGTTCATTACGCCATAGATGCACAGCGCGGTCGCCGCGCCGCCAAAGACGAAGATCAGCGGCGCCTGATAGGGGCGGATACGATCGAGCAGCACGCCGCCGAGGTATTTTGAGGCGATGCTGACGATGAAAGGCAGTGCGGCCATCCACCCCATCTGCTTGATGGAGAATCCTTTTTCATCGGTCAGGTAGGCCGGCAGCCAGGCGCTGGACCCCCACAGATAGCTGAGCGTGGCGATCTCGATCAGCAGGATCCAACCGAGCATCGGCGTGCGCCAGGCCAGCGCGAAGGTGTGCCAGACGCGGCTCAACACCGGCTGAGGATCGGCGGGGCGTGAAGATGAGGGTAAGGCGAGCGGATGAACGAACAGCCGCACCAGCGCCAGGCCCAACAGCAGGTTGAGCAGCGCCAGCAGGTGAAACGACATCGTCCACCCGAAGTGCGCCATCAGAAAACTCACCAGCGGAAAGCCGATCACCAGCCCCAACGAGACGCCCAGCGCGCTGACCGCGTTGGGTTTGCCGCGCTCGTCGGCGGCGAAATGATCGCTGATGTACATGGTCTTGAGCGAGAACAGCGGTCCTTCGCTGACGCCAAGCAGCGCGCGCACCGCGCACAGCAGCAGCAGCGATCCCGCCAGCGGCGATGCGGCGGTGAGCAGCGCCCACAGCACGACGCTCAGCGTCAGCGCGCGGCGGTAACCCATCAGCGTTTCCAGAAACGGCGTCAGCAACATGGCGGACAGGCCGTAACCGAGTAAAAACACCGTCATCAGCGTGCCCTGATGGGCGCGGTCGCCGCCGAGTTGAAAGTGTTGCAGGAAGTCGGGATTGACCAACATCACGGCGATATTAACCCGATCCGCATAGGCGATAACGATCAGAAACAGCAGGGCGATCACCCCAAACCAGCGTTGACGTTGTTGCACGGCGCGTTCCTCAGTGCGAGCGGTTGACGAATTCAGGCAGCAGTAAACTCACCTGCGGATGCCATTACGCGCAAACGCGGGGATGAGGCTGATTTATGTAAATTTATTGTTATAAAGCTGGATGTAAAAGACAGCGAGAGCACTCTTTTACGTGCAATGCGTTGCCAGGATCAACGCAATTTTTGCCATAAATTAGCTGAAGAGCGCACAACTGACATAGGTTTTTCATATCGGTGCATTATTTCGTGATCCTTCCCGCATTTGTCATTTTTAAACAACCTTTCATTAACATTTGCCGCGCTGCTCGCTTGACGAAAGTTTCGCCAGACTTATAGTGACTGTATTAAATAAGAAACTGAGTTTCATATATGAAACAATCAGATAGAGGATAAAAGCAATGAGCTGGAAGAATGTGTGCGAAGTGTCTCAGGTGAAAGAAGATTTTCCTTTCTCCGGCAAAGTGGAAGGCAAAGAGATCGGGGTTTACCTGCTCGACGGTAACTACTATGCGCTGGAAGACGTCTGTCCGCATGCTTACGCCTTGCTCAGCCAGGGGTTTGTAGACGACGGCAAGGTTGAGTGCCCGCTGCACGAAGCGCTGTTTGACGTGCGCACCGGCCAGTGCCTGCGCGAGCCGGGCGGCCGCGATCTGCAAACCTATCCCACCCGGGTGGTCGACAACCAAATCCAGATCACCTTTATCGCGGAGGAGTAATCATGCAGCACATCACCGATTTCAATCCCTGGCTGCCGGACACCCAACAGGTGACGCCGGCCCGCGAAGGCGGCAACGGTCAAATCCATCAGCCGGGCCAGTTCCGCAACGTTGTGTGGCAAAACCGCGCCCGGGTGCCGGACGGTTTCGAAACCGCGCTGGTGGCGGCGCTGGAAACGATTTTCGATCAGGGCGCGGAAGAGCTGGAACAGATCGTCAGCGCGTTGAATCAGCGCCGCCTGTTCGATCGCAGCGGCCAGCCGTGGAATGAGGCGACGTTCCGCGAATTCCTTCACGTTAACGGTTTCTGATCGACACCCGGGAGAAGACAATGACAGCAAACACAACATCCTCCGAACAGAGCTTGCAGGACTATCTTGACCAGGGGCTGCGCGGCATGTGGTATCCGGTGCTGGCCAGCTGGGAAGTGGGCAACAATCCGGTCGGCATCACCCGTCTCGAGCAGCAAATCGTGGTGTGGCGCGACGGTGAAGGCCAGATCCACGCGTTGGAAGATCGCTGCCCGCACCGCGGCGCGCGGCTTTCCATGGGGTGGAACCTCGGCGATCGCATCGCCTGTTGGTATCACGGGGTGGAAGTCGGCGGCGACGGGACGGTGAAAGACGTGCCGGCGGTGGATCGCTGCCCGCTGGTGGGGCAAAAATGCCTGCGCGCTTACCCGGCCAAAGAAGCCTACGGCGCGGTGTTCCTCTATTTCGGCGTGACGGCGGATGAAGCGCCGGCGGAGCTGACTTTCCCGCAAGAGCTGGCGGACGAAGCGTCGTACAGCCACTTCTTGTGTACCGCCAGCTGGAACTGCAACTACCAATACGCCCTGGAAAACGTGATGGATCCGATGCACGGCACCTACCTGCACTCTTCCTCGCACTCGATGGCGGAAGGGGATCGCAAGGCGGATATGGGGCTGGAGCCGACCGACAGCGGGTTTATCTTCAAGAAAAACGGCCAGATCGGCGTCAACTTCGACTGGGTGGAATTCGGCAACAGCGGCGCGTATTGGATGCGCCTGTCGATCCCGTACAAGAAGCGCTTCGGGCCGGGCGGTCACTTCTGGATCATCGGCATGGTGGTGCCGGAAGACAAGGATCACTGCCGGGTATTCTTCTGGCGCATCCGTAAGGTCAAAGACTGGCAGCGCGACATGTGGCGCTTCATGTATCGCAATCGCCTGGAATCATTGCATTGGGACGTCCTCGAGCAGGATCGCATCGTGCTTGAAAACATGGCGCCTAACGCCCGTGGCCGCGAATACCTGTACCAGCACGACGTCGGTCTGTCGCGCCTGCGCCGCCTGATGCAGAAAGAGGCGCAAAAACAGCTGGCGACGCTGCGCGAGCGGGAGGCGGCGCAGTGAACGGCCTGCTGAACGGCAAGCGCATCGTGGTCACCGGCGCGGCGCGCGGTCTGGGCTACAGCTTCGCCGCCGCCATTGCCGCTGCCGGCGCGCAGGTGGTGATGTGCGACATTTTGGCGGATGAGCTGGCGGCGAGCGGCGCTGCGCTGCGTGAGCAGGGCGCTCAGGTGGAAACGCAAATCATCGATCTGGCCTCACCGGATTCGATCCGTTCGGCGTTCGAGAAGATCGCCACAGGCGGCGGGATCGACGGGCTGGTGAACAACGCGGCGCTGGCGACCGGCGTCGGCGGTAAAACCATGATGGAATACGACATCGATCTGTGGGATCGGGTAATGCAGGTCAACGTGCGCGGCACCTGGTTGGTGAGCCAGGCAGCGGCGCCGCTGCTGGCGCGCAACCCGCACGCCAAGATCGTCAACGTGGCGTCGGACACCGCGCTGTGGGGCGCACCGCGTCTGATGGCCTATGTCGCCAGCAAAGGCGCGGTGATCGCGATGACGAGATCGATGGCGCGCGAGCTGGGCCCGCAGGGCATCTGCGTCAACGCTATTGCGCCGGGCCTGACGCGGGTGGAAGCCACCGAGTATGTGCCCGCCGAGCGCCATCAGCTGTATGAGCAGGGGCGCGCGCTGGCCGGGGCGCAGCATCCGGACGATGTGAACGGCACGGTGCTTTATCTGCTGTCGCCGCTGGCGGATTTCGTCACCGGCCAACTGCTGCCGGTCAACGGCGGCTTCGTATTCAACTGACGGCCCGCAGGGCAGGCGCACAGCGCAGGAGCGAGAGATGGCGGACGAGCAAGCATGTAAGTATCTGATCCCGGGACTGGATCGCGGGTTGCAGTTGCTACTGGCGTTTGGCGAGCAGCATAAGGAAATGACCTTTGCCGAGTTGCATCGCCTGGTTGATATGCCGAAGGCCACCGCCTACCGCGTGGTGCAGACGCTCGAGCACCTGGGCTTTCTGGAGCGCAATCCGCGCACCAATACCTTCGCGCTGGGCATCAAGGTGCTGCGTCTCGGCTTCGAATACATCGCGTCGCTGGACGTCGCGCAGGCCGGCCAGCCGGTGATCGAACAGCTGCGCGATCGCAGCCAGTGCAGCAGCCATCTGGCGATCCGCGACGGGCGCGACGTGATCTATATCGCCCGCGTCAGCGCCGCCGGTTCTCAGATCAATCAGGTCAGCGTCGGCACCCGTTTGCCGGTGCACCAAACCTCGCTCGGCCGCATGTTGTTGACCAGCGCCACCCGCAGCGAGTTCGAACAACTCTATCCGGACGCGCAGCTGCCGGGCAACGCGCCGGGCACCCCGGCGGATCGCGAAACGCTGTGGCAGATGGTGCAGCAAGACAAGGCGCGCGGCTATGTGATCGGCGAATCATTCTTCCGCCACGGCATCTCCTCGATCGTCTACCCGATCTTCAACCGTGAGCAGCGGGTCGAGGCGGTGGTCAGCATCATGGTGCCGTCCGATGAGATCCCGAAAGCGGATCGCGAGCGGCTGCGCATGGAAGTGCGCGATGCGGCGGAGAAAATTTCCGGCTTCCTCGGCGCGCCGCCGCAGGCCAACGTCGGCTAACCGACAGGACCGACTCTTTCACTCAGGCAGGGATAAGGCCCACAGCAAACAGGGGCCGGGGTTCAGTCATGCCTGAAAACCGTATACAGCGAGAACGTGAGGCTGAGCAATGAGCGTAATCGGAATCGAAAAACTGGAGTTTGGCGTCGAAGATCTGCCAACCTGCGAAAAATTCATGCAAGACTTTGGCCTGCAGCCCGCCACGCAACATTGGGGCGAACCGCAGCGCGAATTCACTACCCTGAGCGGGGCGCGGGTCGTTCTGCATCCGATACAAAGCGCGGCGCTGCCAGCGGCGTTTGAGGGCGGATCTACCCTGCGCCGCATGACCTGGGGCGTGGCATCGCCCGCGGATCTGGCGCGCCTGCAGCCGCGTTTGGCGTTGATGCCCGGCTTTCGTCAGGT
Source organism: Serratia sp. X3 (assembly GCF_014982455.1). NCBI lineage: Bacteria > Pseudomonadati > Pseudomonadota > Gammaproteobacteria > Enterobacterales > Yersiniaceae > Serratia > Serratia sp. X3. Next base: position 10,454 of record NZ_JADCNB010000010.1, on the reverse strand, counting down.
GGGGGAAGAGCTGGAATGCCTCGATCCCAACGGCATGACGCTACGCTTCGTCGTCAGCCGCCAGCAGGCGGTCGAAGTGCCGGTCACGCCGATCAACCAATGGGGCGACGTGCGCCGCATCGATCAACCCAGCCCGGTTTACTCGCAGGCGCAGCCGATCAATATCGGCCACGTGGTGTTCTTCGTTGACGATCTGGCGGCGACCGAGCGTTTCTACCGCGAGCTGTTGGATTTCCAGGTTTCCGATCGCTATATCGATCGCGCCGTCTTCCTGCGCACCCAGGCGCGCGGCGGCCACCATAATCTGTTCCTGCTGAAGCTGCCCAACCGCCCACGCGGCCTGAACCATGTGGCGTTCACCGTGCGCGATATCCATGAAGTGATCGGTGGCGGCATCGCCATGAACAAAGAGCAGTGGAGCACCTTCATCGGCCCTGGCCGCCACCCGATTTCCTCGGCGTATTTCTGGTACGTCAACAGCCCGACCGGCGGCGCGTTCGAGTACTACACCAACGACGATTATCTGACGGAAAACTGGCAGCCGCGCGAGCTGGAACATTCGCTGGTCTCCTTCACCGAATGGGCGGTAGAAGGCGGCATCGATCACGATACGCGCCGCCAGCATAAAAAGGCGGAGGCGTTATGAACCGGCCGGAACACGCGGGCATTGTCATCGTCGGCGGCGGCCAGGCCGGCGGTTGGGCGGCCAAGACGCTGCGTGACCGGGGTTACAGCGGCCGGCTGACGGTGATAAGCGACGAACCCTACGATTTTTACGAGCGGCCGCCGCTGTCGAAAGCGGCGCTGCTGGATGCCGCGGCTCCCCTGAGCCGGCTGTTCAGCGAACAGGCGGTGGCGGAGCTGAACATCGACTGGCGTCGCCCGCTGCGCGCCGAGTCTATCGACGCCGAACAGCAAATTGTCACGCTCAGCGACGGGCAACGGCTGCAGTTCGAGCAGTTGCTGATCGCCACCGGCGGGCGGCCGCGTTTGCCGGGCGCCGCCTGGGCGCAGCACCCGCGCGTGATGACGCTGCGCTCCTGGGACGATGCGGCCCGGTTGCGGCAGGGCCTGCAGAGTTGCCGTCGCCTGGCGATCGTCGGCGGCGGTTGGATCGGGCTGGAGATCGCCGCTTCCGCGCGCCGTCTCGGCGCCGAGGTGACGGTGTTTGAGCGCCAGCCTGCGCTGTGCATGCGCAGCGTCGGCGCCGACGTCTCACAGGCGTTGCTCGAACTGCATCGCCGGCAGGGCGTGACGGTGTTGTGCGGCTGCGGCGAGATCTCGTTGGAAGATCGCGACGGCGCCGCCTGGATCGGCAGCGAAGTCAGCGATCCGCAGGTCTTCGATCTGGTGGTGGTGGGGATCGGCGTCGAGCTGAATCTCGAACTGGCGCGCAGCGCCGGGCTGGCTATCGAGTCCGGCATCGTGGTCGACGGCCAGGGGCGCACCAGCCATCCGGCGATCTTCGCCGCGGGCGATGTGGCGCGCCACCCGACGCTCGGCCTGTGCCTGCAGTCCTGGGCCTACGCGCAAAATCAGGCCATCAGCACCGCCTGCGCGATGCTCGACGCCTTCGCCGCTCCGTATAACGACGTGGCCTGGCTGTGGTCGGATCAATACGACGTCAATATCCAGATCCTCGGCGTGCCGAGCGGCGGCGTGCACCATGTGGTGCGCCGCACGCCGCAGTCGCAGGTGTTCTTCACGCTGAACGCCGATCGGCAGCTGGTGCAGATGGTGGCGTTCAACGACGCGCGCACCATCAAGCTCGGCAAGCGTTGGCTGGCGAGTGGCCGGGTGCTGGATCCGCAGCAGCTGGCGGATGCGGAGTTTTCTTTGATGGCGTTGAAATAACGCCCGAACCTCGGGAGCGTTTTATGACTACGCAAGACATTGACGCCCGCGCTGGACGGGCGGGGGAAACCGTTGCCGAAAATCCGCAGCAGCGGGTGCGCTGGTCGGTGCCGATCGCGCTGTTCGCCTGCGTGCTGCTGGCGTTTTTCGACAAAATCAGCATCGCGGCGCTGTTTTCCGACGCCGAGTTTCAGCAGGCGCTGGGCATCGGTTTTGACCCGGCGCGGCTGGGGTTGCTGATGAGCGCGTTTCTGTTCTCCTATGGCATCTCCTCGATGCTGCTCAGCGGCATCGGCGATCGGCTTAATCCGGTCAAAGTATTGATTGGCATGATGGTGGTGTGGGGCGTGCTGATGGTGTTGATGGGGCTGGTGCGCTCCTATCACGCCATGATGACGCTGCGCATTCTGCTCGGTATCGCCGAAGGGCCGCTGCTGCCGATGGCCTACGCCATTATTCGTCAGGCTTTCCCGCCGCAGCTACAGGCGCGCGCCACCATGCTGTGGCTGCTCGGCACGCCGCTCGGGGCCGCGCTCGGCTTCCCGGTCACCCTGTACATCCTCAATACCTTCGACTGGCAGGCCACCTTCTTCTTTATGGCGTTTCTGACGCTGCCAGTGATGTTGCTGGTGTTGTTCGGCATGCGCCACCTGAACGTGTCGCGTCCGGCGGCGGCGGCCAAGCCGGCGGTGTCCGAACGCCAACAGCATCGCCGCGAGCTGCTGCGCAGCCCGCATTTCTGGATGATTTGCCTGTTCAATATCGCCTTCCTGACCTACCTGTGGGGCATGAACGGCTGGTTGCCGAGCTATCTGATCAAGGGCAAAGGCATTCATCTGGAGCATGCCGGTTACCTCTCTTCGCTGCCGTTCATCGCCATGCTGCTCGGTGAAGTGCTGGGCGCCTGGCTGTCGGACAAGCTGGATCGGCGTGCGCTGGCCTGCTTCCTGTCGCTGTGCGGCGCCGGCCTTGGCCTGGCGGTGGTGCTGCACCTGCAGGGTACCTACAGCGTGATCGCCGCCATGGCTTTCAGCACCTTTATGTGGGGCGCCGGCGCGCCGAATATTTTCGCGCTGTTGGCGAAGGCCACCAGCAGCAAGGTCAGCGCCACCGCCGGCGGCATTTTCAACGGACTGGGCAATTTTGCCGGCGCGCTGGCGCCGGTGCTGATGGGGGCGTTGATCGCCGCCACCGGCAATATGGATAACGGCCTGCTGTTCCTGGTGGTGATGGCGTTCGTCGGCTGCCTCATTCTGCTGCCGTTGCTGAGAAAATACTGATTAATCAATCGTTTCAACAGAGGAGTGACAACATGTCTCAGGTTGAGAACAAAGCCGGCGTCAAGCCGCAGGATCTGTCGATGGAAAACTGGGTAGAGTCGCGCATCGCCCGTTTCGAAGGCCGCAAATACGACTGGAACGCGCTGAAATTCCAGGCGGATTTCGATCCGAAATATCGCCGCGCGCAGATGCGCTACATCGGTACCGGCGCTACCGGCGTGGCCAGCGACGCCAACACCATTCCGGCGGGCAATTTCACCTTCTCCACCATGGTGTTGCCGTCGAAGTGCGAGGGCCCGTTGCACCTGCACGACGACGTGGAAGAAGTGTTCTTCATGCTGAAAGGCAGCATCACGCTGATGATTCAGGATGGCGAAGAATATTACGAAACCAGGCTGAAAGAGCGCGATCTGATCTCGGTGCCGGCGGGCGTGTATCGCGGCCTGTTCAACCACGGCGAGGAAGAGGCGCTGATGTGCGTGATGCTCGGCACCGCCAAGCCGGAGATCCCGACCTATCCGGCGGATCACCCGCTGTCCAAAGTGAAGCGCAACTGATGAACGGCCTGGCGCAACGCCAACGGGCGCGCTGCGGGGCGTATACCCTGAGCTGGCGCGAGGCCGGGCAGGGGCGGCCGGTGGTGTTGCTGCACGGCATCAGCTCCGGATCCGCCTCGTGGATCAAGCAGTTTAACGACAGCGGCCTGACGGACGGTCATCGTCTGTTGGCGTGGGACGCGCCGGGCTACGGCGGCAGCCTGCCGTTGGCGGATCCTCAGGCTGGCGCCGCCGGTTATGCGGCGGCGTTGGCGGCGCTGATTGATGAGCTGCAGCTGGGGCAGCCGCTGATCGTTGGCCATTCGCTGGGAGCGCTGATCGGCAGCGCCTACGCCGCCGGCTATCCGGACGGGCTATGTGGGCTGGTGTTGGCGGATCCGGCGCAGGGCTATGCCGCGGCGCCGGAGGAAAAACGCCGGCAGGTATACGGCCAGCGCCAACAGATGATGGAGACGCTGGGGCCGGTGGGCTACGGCGAGCAGCGGGCGGCGGCCTTGCTGCGCGAAGGGGCGGATCCGCAGGACATCGCCTGGGTGCGCAACGGCATGCAGCAGCTCGATCCCGACGGTTTTCTGAGTGCCGCCTGGATGCTGGCCAACGATGATATTGGCCGCTATCTGGCGCGCTATCGCGGCCCGCTGGAGGTGTGGTGCGGTGAACAGGATCGCATTACGCCACCGGAGAAGGCGGCCGAGCTGGCGCGTGAACAGGATGCGACGCTGCGCCTGATCGCCGCCGCCGGTCACGCCAGCTACCTCGATGCGTCGGTGTGTTTCAACCGCTATCTGCGGGATTTTACGGGAGCAATCCAACGATGAATTTTCAGCTTGAGGATCGGGTGGCGGTGGTGACCGGCGGCTCATCGGGCATCGGTTTCGAAACCCTGAAACTGCTGCTGGCCGAAGGGGCGAAAGTGGCGTTCTGCGGCCGCGATCCGGACAAACTGGCCGGCGCGGAGGCCAGCCTGCGCGCGGACTTCCCGCAGGCGGAGATCCTGGCGCTGCGCTGCGACGTGCTGGATGCGCAGCAGGTGGCGCAGTTCGCCGCTCAGGTGACGGCGCGTTTCGGCGGCGTGGATCTGCTGATCAACAACGCCGGTCAGGGCTTCGTCGCCCACTTTGACCAGACGCCGCGCGCAGCCTGGCTGCATGAGGCCGAGCTGAAGCTGTTCGGCGTGATCAACCCAGTGCAGGCGTTTTTACCGGCGCTGGAACGATCGGATATCGCGTCTATAACCTGCGTGAACTCGCTGCTGGCGCTGCAGCCGGAAGAACACATGATCGCCACCTCGGCGGCGCGCGCCGCGCTGCTCAACATGACGTTGACGCTGTCGAAAGAGCTGGTGGGCAAAGGCATTCGCGTTAACTCGATCTTGCTGGGGATGGTGGAGTCGGGCCAATGGCGCCGCCGTTTCGAAGAGCGCAGCGATAAAGATCAAAGCTGGGAGCAGTGGACGGCGGCGATCGCCGAACGCCGCGGCATCCCGATGAAGCGCCTCGGCAAGCCGCAGGAACCGGCGCAGGCGCTGCTGTTCCTCGCTTCACCGCTGGCTTCCTTTACCACCGGCGCGGCGCTGGACGTTTCCGGCGGCTTTAACCGTCATGTGTAACAGGGGCCGAAAAAGATGAAGAAGATCATGATGATTGGCTATGGCGCGATGGCGAAGGAAGTGATCGCCCGTTTGCCTGAAGGCGTGGAGGTCGGCTGGATCCTGGCGCGCGCAGCTCATCATGCGGCGATCGCCGAGGCTTTTGCTGGGCGGGTGCAGGCGCTGACCCATCCGGAGCAGTGTTCGCAGCGGCCGGATCTGGTACTGGAGTGCGCCAGCCAGCAGGCGGTGGCGGAGTTTGGCGAAGCGGTGCTGCAGCGCGGTTGGCCGCTGGCGATGATCTCGACCGGCGCGCTGGCGGATGCCGCATTGCAACAGCGGTTGCAGCAGGCCTGCCGCAGCCATCACGGGCAACTGATCGTGCTGTCCGGCGCGGTGGCGGGCATGGACGGGCTGGCGTCGGCGCGCGAAGGCGGGCTGGAAAGCGTGACCTATCAGGCCAGCAAGAGCCCGGCCAGCTGGCGGGGCAGCCCGGCGGAGCAGCTGATCGATCTCGATGCGGTGCGCGAGGCGCAGGTATTTTTTGAGGGTTCGGCGCGTGAAGCGGCGCGTTTGTTCCCGGCCAACGCCAACGTGGCGGCCACCATTGCGCTCAACGGCCTGGGGATGGACGCCACCCGGGTGCGCCTGCAGGTCGATCCCGCCACCCGGCGCAATACCCATCGTCTGCAGGTGTGCGGCGACTTTGGCGAGTTTCACATCGAGCTGAGCGGCACCCCGCTGGCGAGCAATCCCAAAACATCAACCCTGGCGGCGCTGAGCGCGGTACAAGCCTGCCGCCGTCTGGTGGACGGCGGTTTTATTGCCTGAACGGCAGGAGCGGAGCATGGAACGATTGAATATTTTTGTCGCCGGGCGCTGGCGTGAAGGGCGCGGCGAAGAGATGGCTTCGGTATTCCCGGCCGACGGCAGCGTCAACGCGCGGCTGCGCGCCGCTAACGTCGAGGATGTCAACGAGGCGGTTGAGGCGGCGGAAAAGGCCTGGCGCGCGCCGGAATGGCGTGGGCTAGTGCCGCACCAACGCGCCTCAATTCTCTACCGCGTGAGCAACCTGATCCTGGCGCAGCAGGAACAGCTGGCCGAGCTGCAGACGCGCGACAACGGCAAACCGCTGGCGGAAACCCGCGGCCTGGTGGCCAGCGCGGCAGCGACCGCGCGTTACTTCGCCGCCGCTTGCGAAGTGCTGGAGGGAGAGCTGCCGACCCCGCGCAGCGCCGAGGTGATGACCCTCAGCCAATATCAACCGATGGGGGTGATCGCCGCCATTACGCCGTGGAACTCGCCGATCGCCAGTGAAATGCAGAAGGTGGCGCCAGCGCTGGCGGCGGGCAACGCGGTGGTGCTCAAACCGGCCGAAGCCACGCCGCTGATGGCGCTGAAGCTGGCCGAGCTGTTCGAACAGGCGGGGCTTCCTGCCGGGCTGCTCAGCGTGCTGCCGGGCAAAGGTTCGGTGATCGGCGAGGCGTTGGCGCGCCATCCGCTGGTGAAAAAGATCGCCTTTACTGGCGGGACCAGCACCGGGCGCCATTTGGCGCACATCGCCGCCGACAAGCTGATCCCCACCTCGCTGGAGCTGGGCGGTAAATCGCCGACCATCGTGCTGGAGGACGCCGATCTGGAGCAGGCGGCGCGCGGCATCTGCTACGGCATTTTCAGCTCCGCCGGCCAGGCGTGCATCGCCGGTTCGCGGCTGTTCGTGCATCGTTCGCTGTATCAGCCGCTGCTGGCGCGCTTGACCGAACTGACGGCGGGGCTGCGCATCGGCAACCCGCTGGTGCCGGGCGTGCATCTCGGCCCGCTGATCAGCGCCAAACATCGGCAAAGCGTGGCGGACTACGTGGCGCTGGCGCGCCAGGAGGGCGGGCGGGTGGTCATCGGCGGTGAAGCGCCGGCCGATCCGCAACTGGCGAGCGGCAGCTATTACCTGCCGACCATTATTGAAGGTTTGAACAACGACGCCCGCGTCTGCCAGGAAGAGATCTTCGGGCCGGTGCTGGTGGCGCTGCCGTTCGACGACGAGCGACAGCTGATCGAACAGGCCAACGACTCGGTGTACGGCCTGGCGGCCGGCATCTGGAGCCGCGATTTCCCGCGGGCGATGGCGCTGGCGGAGCGGCTGGAAACCGGCACCGTCTGGGTCAACACCTACAAAACGTTCTCGATTTCCACGCCGTTCGGCGGTTTCAAGGAAAGCGGGCTGGGCCGCGAAAAGGGCCTGAACGGCATCAAGGCCTACATGCAGCAGAAAAGCGTGTATCTGGCGCTGAGCCATCAGGTGAACCGCTGGAGCGACTAGGCCGACACCTCTACGCATAACCCTAATAACGACTACCCTAAGAAGGCAGATGATGAGCGATAAAATCACGGTTGGCGAGGCGATAGCCCGGACTCTGGAACAGTACGCGGTGTCGGCGATGTACGGCATCATTTCGATTCATAATCTGCCGATCGCCGATGCGGTGGGGCAGCGCGATAAAATTCGCTTCGTGCCGGCGCGCGGCGAAGCGGGCGCGGTCACCATGGCCGATGCGCATGGGCGCTTCTCCGGCCTGGGCGTGGCGTTGACCAGCACCGGCGCCGGCGCGGGCAACGCGGTGGGGGCGATGATTGAAGCGCTTAACGCCAACACGCCGCTGTTGCATATCACCGGCCAGGTAGAAAAAGCCTATCTGGACGCTGACGCCGGGTTTATTCATGAAACCCGCGATCAGCTCGGTTTTCTGCGCGCCTGCTCCAAGCGCGCCTACCGGGTCAATTCGCCGGAACAGGCGGTGGCGGTGATCCAGCGAGCGATCCTGGATGCGCAAACCGCGCCCTGCGGCCCGGTGGCGGTAGAGATCCCGATCGATATCCAAAGCAGCCTGGTTTCCCGCTCGGTGCTGACCGAAGCGTTGGCGCCGGCGCCGCTGCCGAAGGCGGACGATGCGGCGGTGGAGCGGCTGCATCAGCGGCTGAAACAGGCCAAGCGCCCGTTGCTGTGGCTGGGCGGCGGCGCGTTGGCCTGCGGTGATGCGGTGCGCAAGCTGGCGGACGCCGGCGTGGCGGTGATCTCCAGCACCCACGGGCGTGGCATTCTGCCGGACAGCCATCCGCGCAGCCTGCGGGCGTTCCACAACTCGCCGAGCATCGAGGCTATCCTGACGCAGTGCGACCTGACGCTGGTGGCCGGTTCACGGCTGCGCAGTAATGAAACCCGCACCTGGACGCTGCCGCTGCCGCGCCCGCTGGTGCAGATTGACATCGATCCGGCGGCGGCCAACCGCAACTACCTGGCCGATGAGCAGATCAATGGCGACTGTGCGGCGCTGCTGGCCGCGCTGGCGGCGCGGCTGAGCCCCGGCGAGAAGGTCAACGCCGAGTGGGATGCCGAGATCGCGGGGGCGGTGCAGCAGGCGGAGAGCGCGTTGCGTCAGCAGTCCGGTGAATACGCCAAACTCAACGACGCCATCGACGCCGCGCTGCCGCAGGACGGATTGCTGGTGCGCGATATCACCGTTTCCGGCAGCGTCTGGGGCAGCCGTTTGTTCCGCGCGATCTCGCCGCTGTGCAACATTCACTCGCTGGCCGGTGCTATCGGCATGGGGCTGCCGATGGCGATCGGCACCGCGATCGCCAACCCGCAGCGCAAGGTGGTGGGGCTGGTGGGCGATGGCGGTTTGGCGCTGGGCCTGGGGGAACTGGCGACCATGGCGCAGGAACAGGTGAACATCACCCTGCTGATCATGAACGACGGCGGTTATGGCGTGATGCGCGGCATTCAGGACAAGTATTTCGCCGGGCGCCAGTATTACAACGAGCTGCATACGCCGGCCTTTACTCAAATAGCCGAAGCGATGGGGCTGAAAGCCTGGAAGGTCGAGGCGGCGGCGCAGTTCAACGGCGTGCTGGCCGAAGCGATCAACTACCCGGGGCCGTCGGTGGTCGAGGTGGACATGAAGCAGGTCGGGCCGCTGACCTTCGCCGGGCCGCCGCAGAAAACCCTGTATTGAGACGATAAAAAACGCCCGGCGGTTGCCGGGCGTTCTCGTGGCTATTTCTCTGCCGCGATGCGATCGCGAATGTGCTGTGCGCGCGCTTGGGAAGACGGGTGATCGTCGAACATGCTGCTCTGACGGCCGGCTTCCATTTGGGCCAGTTTTTCGAAGCTGGTGGCCAGGCCGTTCGGATCGATGCCGCGCTTTTTCAGCAGATCGAACGAGTAATCATCCGCTTCGCTTTCCTGCTTCTGCGAGAACTGCGCGCTGACCAGCTTCTCGCCGATGTCCGCCAGCTGCGACTGCGACAGTGAGCCGATAACGCCGCCGGCGGAGGACGCCGCGGTGCGCAGCGCCACGGTGCCGTAAGCCACCTGCATCGCTTTACGGGTGTGGCCCAGCGCCACGTGGCCCATTTCGTGACCCAGCACGCCTTCCACTTCGTTGTCGTTCATGATGTCCATCAGGCCGCTGTAAACGCGGATACAGCCGTTGGCCATCGCCCAGGCGTTGACGTCTTTGGTCACGTAGACCTTGTAGTTGGCCGGGGTGCCGTTGATGTTGTCGCCCAGCGCCGCAGCGATTTTGTTGAGACGCTTGGCATAGGTGCTGTCGGCCGGCGCGATTTGTGCCTTGCTGTCCATCTCGGCGCAGGATTTATCACTCAGGGCCTTAACGTCGTTGTTGCTCAGGGTCGCCGCCTGGAACGCCTGCGCGCCGGACTGCATCAGGGTTTCGGTATTCAGGTTTTGACAGCCGGTTGCCAAGGTGGCAATGCCCAACGCAATCAAAGAGGTACGGATCTTCATAACGCCATCTTCCTGTGAAGGTAACAAGGTAAAAGAGTCATTTTGCTTTGAGGCTATCTTGCCGCAAGAGCCTAGTGTACGCCAGACGGGGCGAGAATAGTGTTATTCCGAAAAAGCGTCCAATCGTGCTAATAAGTGGTGAACTCGCTCTCATTTGGCATTAGGGATTGCCGTTGTGATGTGGAGTCTGAGAAAATAGGGAACTTGACTGCTTTTTTTATCCGACCTGGAGTAAAACATGTCCTCTCGTAAAGAGCTTGCCAACGCCATCCGCGCACTCAGCATGGACGCCGTACAAAAAGCAAATTCCGGCCACCCGGGGGCCCCTATGGGCATGGCGGACATCGCCGAAGTCCTGTGGCGCGACTACC